>JADGNO010000122.1 GCA_017883405.1 Occallatibacter sp.
CAACTCATCGTCGATGATGGCGTTGTACATGCCCATGCAGCCTTCGTCGAAAATGCCCATGATCGCCTTGCGATGACGCATTTCCGCGGCAAGCACGGCGCCTAGTTTTGCGGGCTCAGCCGGCAATTTGCTCGCGTCCAGATCGTGCACATGCTTCAGGTCGTGCGTAATTTTTCCCGTCTTCAACCATTCATCGAGCGCATTCAGGAAAAATGAATCTGTAAAATCCTTGCTCCAGATGGACGAGAATGCCCGGCCGGCCTTGGTCAACGAGCCATTCAGATTCAATAAACCCACCAGTCCCGGCCACTGCCCGGACCAGTTTGCAACCGTCAGAATCGGTCCCTTGTGGCTGCGCAATCCTGGTAACACATGATGGCTGTATTGCCATGCCGCAGTGGCGAATACCAGCTTCGCCTCAGGGTGGATGTTCATGAAGACGTCCATGCCCATGCGCTGCGATGAAATAAACCCGTGCTTCTCAGCCGCATTGTAGTGGTGTGCACGGATGAGCTTGAAACCTTTTTGCGCGAATGCAGCTGTCAGTTTTTCTTCCATGTCGCGCTGCGCAGGCCAGCAAACCTGGTTCGCCGAGAGCCGCAAATCGCCGCTGGTTATCAGATAAATTTCATTGTCCGCCGGGCGTGCAATTCCATTGACTTCCGCTGCCATCTGGTCGATTTCTCCGTTTTACGAAAACGTTTTCGATTTCCGTACAAATATACACCTTGAGAGTGGAATCCTGCCGTTATCGAAGCCGGCTCACCCTGGTTGAGATTGTCTCTCTTTTCAGATGCAAAATGCACGCCCAGCATCCGCGCCGGTCCACGACGTTAGCATATAAGTTGGACCCAGGCAGGGCTCCATCTTTCATGGCACGCAGCAAGTCTCAATCGAAAACAGCATCACGGCCGCAGCAATTGGACGCGGTGAATGCCGGTTCGCAGCCGGCGCCTGCTACTGTTTCAGCGCGGTGGCTGCTCATGGCGCTTGCCCTCACTGTTCCAGCCGCGGTGCTTTTTACCTGGATAGTGTTTTGCCTGCTGTTCTGGCAAGGTAGCTGGCAGCTGCTCTACCACCCGACGTCAACGGTTGGGCGCACTCCGTCAAATATTGGCCTCGCCTACGATTCCATTTCATTCGCCGCAACCGACACCGGCGTCGCGCAACTGCAGGGATGGTGGATTCCTGCAAGCGCCGCACGTTACACGGCACTGTACCTGCACGACCGGACGGGTAACCTGGGCGACACGCTCAATTCGCTCAGTGATCTTCACGCGGCCCAGCTAAATGTTTTCTCATTTGATTACCGCGGATACGGCCAAAGCCAGTTCGAGCACCCAAGCGAAATCCGTTGGCGAGAGGACGCAACCCGGGCGCTCAACTATCTCACCGGCACCCGCCACATCGATCCGCATTCAATCGTGATTGTGGGCAGCGGGCTGGGTGCGAATCTTGCGCTTGAGATTGCTGCCGAACATCCTCGGCTGGCGGCGGCCGTTCTGGAGTCACCGCTGGATTCCCCCGTGGACGTTATCTTCAACGATGCCAGGGCAAAGCTTGTTCCGGCAAGATTAATGGTGCGCGACCGCTACGACCTCATCGCGCCAGCCTCCGCACTGCGTGTGCCTTCGCTTTGGCTGATGGAAAATCCGAAGGCAAACTCCGGCGCGGCTGACACGGTATTCGACAAAGTAACTGCGCCCAAAGCCCGAACCGAACAAGCGACGGGCCGCAGCATTACTGAACAAATAAGAAGCTGGCTTGCGGATTTACCGAACTGAGAATTCGCGGCGTTGATCTGCGCTAATCGGCTACTTCACAATATCTCGATGCAGGGCTTTCACCTGGTACTCTGCCTTGGCGAGCCGCAGGGCCATCTCTTCCGCCATCATTACACTGCGATGCTGGCCGCCCGTGCACCCAAACGCAATGGTCAGGTAGCTCTTGCCTTCCTTTACGTAGTGCGGAAGCAGATACAACATTAAGTCCGTCACTCTGTCCAGGAATTCGCCGGTCTGCGGAAAGCCGCGCACGTAATCGGCGACCTTCTTGTCGAGACCTGTCTTTTTGCGGAACTCCGGCACAAAATGCGGATTGGGCAGGAAACGCACATCGAACACCATATCTGCGTCCAGCGGCACGCCGTTCTTGAAGCCGAAGCTCAGGCACGATACCAGCAATCGGTTGACCTTCTGCTCGCGGCCGTATCGATCCTGAATGTAGGCGCGCAGTTCGTGCACGTTGAAGATCGAAGTGTCGATCAATGTTTCCGCAACATTTCGAATGGGATCGAGCAACTGGCGCTCTTCAACGATCGAACGCCACACCGTCTCCGACTTGCCCAGCGGATGGGGCCGCCGCGTTTCAGAGTAGCGCCGCACCAGTGCCGCATCCTGCGCGTCAAGAAACACAACGCGCGTATGCAGTAACTTCTTCACGCCCTTCAAAATGTCCGGGAGACGGTCCACGGTGGGGCCTTCACGCACATCAACTACGATCGCCGCCTGATTCACTTCGGCTGATTTGCTTACCAGGTTGGCAAAGTTCAGCAACAGTTCCAGCGGCAGGTTGTCAACGCAGTGGTAGCCAAGATCTTCAAAGGCTTTCAGGGCCGAGGCTTTCCCTGCACCGGAAATGCCGGTCAAAATCACCAATTCTTTGGCGGGCTTCTTCTCTGTTTGCTTGCCTTTGGCCGCTGCTCGCGACTTGGCCTCTGATGCAGCGGGCTTGAGTGGCTTCATGCGCCCATGCTACACCGAAACTCGGCTTTTGTGCTGCCTGAACTACGCTCCGGGGGTCACCGGCAGTTGTCCCGTTTCCGCCAGTTGAAGCGCCTGCACCGCATCTAGATTGGCTGAAAGCAGCCTACCCTGCCCAAGATCGCAGCCCAACCGCATGAGTGCGCGAAGTTGTTCGTTGGTCTCAATGCCCTGCGCAACCACTTGCACCCCCAGCGTACGGCCAAGTTTCAGCAGCGACTCGAGGACCGCCTGCTGCCTGCCTGCCGCAGTCGCCGCCACGGTCATCTTGGCATCCAGCTTGACCATGTCAAACGGCAGACGCACCAGGTGATTCAGCGGGGCCAGGCTCGAACCGAAATCATCGAGCGCCACGTGCACGCCGCAATCCAGCATGCGCTGCAAAATCGGCACGGCTGCATCCGGGTTTTCATTGGCCGCATACTCAGGCACTTCAAACAGCAAACGCGACGGATCGGCGCCGCTCGCGGCAATTGTCCGCTGCAGTTGCAACGGCATGTCGGGGTTGTAGAACTGCCGCTGCGTCAAGTTGACGCTCAACAAAATGTCCGCTTGCGGCGCAGTGTTGCGCCAAGTCTTCAACTGCCAGCACACCGCTTCCATGGTTTCGCGTCCCAGCGTTATCGAGAGACCGGTCTCTTCGGCCACCGCCAGCAGATCGTCAAACCGATCTACAGAACCCTCCGGTCCGCGCCAGCGAAGCAGGCATTCAAAGCCAAGCACAGTTCTGCTCTGCAATCTGAAAATAGGCTGATAGCGAAATTCGAGCAGGCGCTTTTCAAGCCGATAACGTAATTCGCGCTCGCGCTCCTGCTGGTTGGTGATCGTTATTTCAAGGTGCTTGTCAAAGATTTCGTACCGTCCGCCGCCTGCCTGTTTGGCGCGATACATGGCAAAATCCGCATCGCGAATGAGCATGTCAGAAGAAGTATGCTCCGGTCCAGCCAGAGCCGCGCCAATACTGGCGCCCGCATTCACCTGGTGCCCGAAGACATCGAACGATTTCGACATTGCCGCCAGAACCCGTTTGGACACCGTTTCAAGATCGCCTACGTTCGTAATGCCTTCGACCAGCACCGCAAACTCGTCGCCGCCAAGCCGAGCCGCCGAGTCCTGCGGACGCAGCGCGCTCACCAACCGCTCCGCCGTGGATACCAGTACAACATCGCCCGCGGCATGACCGAACACGTCGTTAATTTCCTTGAAGCGGTCGAGATCCAGAAACAACACGCCGCAACTCTGGTCGGGCCGGCGCACGCGACGTGTAAATGCCTGGTTCAACCGATCCATGAAGAGCGCGCGGTTGGGCAAGCTGGTCAGCACATCGTGCATGGCATCGTGCTGTAGTTTGACTTCAGTCTGCATTTGATCGCTGATGTCGCGGAAGGTGTACACGTAGCCCACGCGTGCTTTGTCCACCAGCAGCGGCGCGCAGTGCATGCTTACATCCACGAACTCGCCATCTTTTTTTGCGCGCAGAGTTTCCATCAATACGCGGCCGCGCTCGTTAACCGCTTTTTCAAGCATCGACAGCTCATTCAGGCGCGTTTCCGGAACAATCAGCTGGCTCAGGCTGCCGCCGCTTGCTTCCTCGGATGAGTAGCCGAACATGCGGGTAAATTCAGGATTTGTATAGAGAATATGGCCGCCGTGCTCAATGGCAACTGCCTCAGGAATGCTGGCGAGCACGTCTTCCATCAGGCGCGACTTGGGCGCACGTTCGCGTCCACCGGGATGAGCCACAATAACGGCTTCGCGGAGTTCCGCATTCAAAATGCAGTAGGTGCCTTCAACCGGCATCAGCTTGCCGTTTTTCGCCGGCATGGTGGCGTGGAATGGGCTACCTGTTCCGGTGCTCTTTAACAAGGTTTGCGGCTCGGCGGTTCCTGGGAATAATCCCCACAACACGTCTTCAACGCCGCGCGGCACCCAATCGCCTTCGGTAATGCCCAGCATGAGGCGAGCCTCGGCGTTGGCGTACATAATTTTGCCTGCCCGTTCCAGAAAGATCAAAACCGGCAACGCATCCAGAATTTCATGCTGTCTGATGGTGTCCGCATTCTCCGGTAGATTCAAGCCCATAGCCTCCGACAGAATCTCCGCCGCGCCAGTTCGTGATTGTTCCAATTCAGGTCCCGCCTGCCATACAACTGAATGCCCAGCCATACATTCAAATCGTAGGCTTCGCAGCAGGTTGGCAACATCCCCAAAAACGGGTATCGGCCATAACCAAAGTCCATGGCTTCTCCCACATACAAGCAAAGGGGCTCAGCGCGTGTGACTCGAAACGAGCCATTGCGATCACGTGATCGCATCACGCAGAGCCACTCAGAAGCGCGCAAAAAAATGCACACCACGGATGGCCCGATTGTCTTTAGTTCAAGTGATCCGCCCCAGGCGGTGTTACTAAGGGATCTCTACCAGTTCCATTTGTCCGTCGCGCCTGCGATGCAGCACAAATGTATCTCCAGCGACGGTACGAAAGATAAGCAGGTCACGATCGCGAAATTCCGCTTCTTTCACTGCTTCCTCAATGGTCAGCGGCCTGATTGCAATTGCTTCGCCGTTTTTAAGGATGTGTGGTTCCACCACAGTCGGCTTGGCCGGAAATGAATGGACCAGTATGGAAGCGCGCGGCTTTCCAGCCGATCGTTCTTCCGACAGGTCGGCTGAAGGAGTGGCTCTGGACTTGGGCCTGGATACAGGTGGTGCCGTCACGATTTTCTCTTCCTTCGGCAGCCGCTTGCCGCCAATACGGCGATCGCGGAAACGCAGCGCCTGATGCTCCGCGTGAGCCATCGCCTGCCTCAGCGCCGCTTCCGGTGTATTTGCCTTGCCCGTAGCCGCAATTTTCTGTGAGCGGCCCTGTACGGTTAGTTCAACGATGTGTTCATGCCTTTGCGCGCTGAATGTAATGCTTGAGTGCGCGGTTTTGCCGACGATCC
This sequence comes from Occallatibacter sp., assembly GCA_017883405.1. Taxonomy (GTDB): domain Bacteria; phylum Acidobacteriota; class Terriglobia; order Terriglobales; family Acidobacteriaceae; genus Telmatobacter. Next base: position 5,708 of record JADGNO010000122.1, read on the forward strand.
GGCCAATTCGCTCCATGCCTTCTTCAGCATAGTCACGCAACGCCTTTGAGATTCTCACTTGCCTGGCGGTAAACTCCACTTCCATGGTCAGCCTCCGCTTCTCGTTAGTGGGTCACAGTATAAGCCAAACCCTGCTGACTGCAAATTAAGTCAGACGCAGCAGGTTGCCTAAACGTCACAATCGGCCATAATTGCAGGAAATTCAATGACGCGCAAAATGAGACAGCGAGCCGCCGAATGCATCGGTCTGACTCGCTGACTTGCTAGTTTGCTGACTGCTGCTTTTATATTTCCCAGCGCAGCAGCGTGGCTCCCACGGTAAATCCTGCGCCAACTGCGGCAAGCAGAACCAGGTCGCCCTTTTTCATCTTGCCTTCTTCGATTGCGGTTTCCATGGCTAGCGGAATGGTTCCCGCAGACGTATTGCCGTACTTTTCAATATTGATGATGACTCGATCCGGATCCATGCCCAACCTGTCGGCCGTCGCCGTGATGATCCGCTTATTCGCCTGGTGAGGTATAAAGCAGCCAAGATCGGCGCCTGTCAGCCCATTGCGTTCCAGCACTTTTGCCGTCGCCTCAGCCATTTTGCGCACCGCAAATTTGTAGACCGCGGGGCCATCCTGATAGATGTAATGCCACTTTTTGTCGACTGTTTCGTGGGAGGACGGATTCAGGCTTCCGCCGCCCTTCAGGTTCAGGCTTACTCCACCCGAGCCGTCGATCTCGTTTTCAAAATCAATAAAGCCGATCTCGCCTTCTTCCGCCGGTTCAATCAGCACGGCGCCGCCGCCATCGCCAAACAGCACGCAGGTAGTGCGATCTGTGTAATCCGTCATGCGCGTGTTCGCGTCGGCTCCGCAGACGATCACCTTCTTGTGCGCGCCGCTCTCCACCATTTTTACGCCGGCCTGGAGTGCGAAGACAAACCCCGAGCATCCACCCGAAACATCAAAGCCCCAGGCCTTTTTTGCGCCGATTTTGTCCTGTACCAGGCAGGCCGTGGCCGGAAACATCATGTCCGGAGTCACAGTGCCTACGATGATCAGCTCGACTTCGCTGGCGTCCATGCCGCGCGCAGCCAAGCACTTCTTTACAGCTTCCGCGCAAATATCGCTTACACCCTTGCCGGCCGCAAGCTTATGGCGAGTCTTGATGCCGGTGCGCTCCATGATCCACTGATCACTGGTCTCCACCAGCTTTTCCAAATCCTGATTGGTAATCAAGTCGGGAGGAACATAGGTCCCAAGCGCGGTGATTTTCGCGCGGTGGCCCACCACAGGACGAACGGTCAAACTCAATGTATTTCTCCTTGCGGCGTTCTCAGGTCAAGGGACACAGGGCCGCCGCCAAAACCGTTAAGTCGCTTGGCCCCGGTTTTAGTAATTCCAAGCGGAGCCGAGCGGAGTCGAAGGAGCTGCGAGTGCTAATCCCGCCCTGCGCTTCGACTTGAACATCTCAGATGAATTAAACCAAAAAAGTACCGGGTGACCTACTGCGCCCGTACTAGCCCGTTACCGTTGCTTCCTTCCGGACCTGGCGGGATTGGCGGGATTACGTCGCGTAGGACCCGGCACTGATTGATTTTACCACCCGTGGTTGACCCATTAGATAACGCGTTCAGCGTCCATTTTTGTTAGAATTTTGCCGGAGTGAAAGGTCTAACACATTCTTTGAAAGCCTTATTGCTTGGACCGCACTTTCCATCGAGCCACCGTGGCGTTCTCTTGTGCGTCAACCAACATCTAGCGCTCTCGGGATAACCACTCATCAGATCATTTGCATTGATTAACAGAAACGGATAAGCCGTCAGTGCTGAGGCCTGGCTGGGGGCGGAGGCATAACGATAGGCAGCGTAGCTGTCGATCCTCGGTCGAATTCGCTCATCTTGTCCTTCACTTTATGCGCAAGTTTTCCAATCTCTGCAATCTTCTTCAGCTGACTCGAAGTGAGCGCGTCCGGGCTCGTACTGCTGATCTCATCATCCAATTCCTTGGCAAGCTTGAGAAGCTTGTTTGTGTCCGATTCCACCGATTGACGGATTTCCACCTTGTGGGCCTGCTCTCGCCTGGCCACCTCGGCTGGATCAAGACGTCCGTATGTGCCGGGAATTGCTTCCGGCGACATGCCTCCGACGTTGGGCGCCGAATAGGTTGGATCGGTTCCATGTGTCGGTGCCTGACTATGCGCGCAAAAAGCCAGCCCCAACAGCAATGCAAGACCAGCCACTCCGCGAACAATACGTCCCCATTCCTTGCCTGTCGCTCGTTTCGGCCCCGCTGTCCATGCAAGAGCACGTGAGCCTTGGAAACGTTGGAGTTTAACCGCAAGTCGATGATCCATTGACGCTGGCACCATCATCGGTCTCCTTGGCGATTACCACTCGCCCGCTCGGTCCGATCCTTGACCTCACGTGTCAGCTTCTCGATGGCCTCTGCCTTCCGAATGACTCCAACAGAGAGCGTTTCATTCGTTGATTTGTCCACTTCAGCCTTGAGGTCGATTGCCAATTTAAGCAGGTTTGAACTTTGTTCGGCGATTTGACGTTTCCGCTCGGTAACGGGATCATCCGTGACCGGGCTTGTTTCTGCGCCGGCTCTCGCCGATTCTTTGCCGCTCGATGTGGCCTTCGAGTTTTCGGCCGCTGCAGTTCCGGGCAAGGCGGCGGTGGGAGTGGAACTCTGCTGAATTGCCCAAGCTCCGGCTGCAAGGGAGCAAATTGCTGAAACACAAAGCGCTACCGTCGCTGAACGGAGCCCTCGGAATTTCACACTCGGCCGTGAGTTGCCCCCCTCGACTAAGCTAAATCCTTTCATTCTTGACGGCATGAAACCTCCTGCGTGTTGACAGTTACTCTGGGCGTCATACATTAGGGCGCGCTTTGCGACAGGAAACAGGGGAACCGCTAGTGAATCTGCCGACAGTCTAGCCCCTCAACAAGAAATATGGAATCGGTGTTTGCTGTCCGGTGGAGTGCCCATTTCCCAGATCATCGGCGCTCAATAAACAGGTTCCTTCAAATCTCAGCATCCCCTGCGATAACGGCACGAGAAGTACTCCTCGTGCCCTGCGCCGGTTTTCGATCCCCGGTACAATAGAAGTGTGACCAAATCCACCTCTCCCGCGGCCCCTTCCGTGGGCTTTATTTCCTTGGGCTGCCCCAAAAACCTCGTCGATTCCGAGGTCATGATGGGCCTTCTTGACCGCGCCGGCGCGCGGCTGACCTCTCGTCCCGAAGAGGCCGACATCCTTGTCGTGAACACCTGCAGCTTTATCGACACCGCAAAGCAGGAATCCGTTGACACGATTCTTGAGATGGCTCGATTCAAGACTGAGGGCTCCGCCAAGAAACTGATCGTTGCAGGCTGCCTGGTAGAGCGTTATCGCGACGAGATTCGCAAGAGCATTCCTGAAGTCGATGCGGTGGTAGGCACCGGGGAACTTGAGTCGATTCTCGAAGCCGCAGGGATTGCACCGCCGCCGGCTGCCGCGCCAGGGCTTTTTAATATTCTGAGCAGCGCGCAAATGCGGCCTGGTCAGGAATCTCTTTCCGGCACGCACAAACATGAGACGACGGCGTTCCGCGCTGAAGGAGACCACCGCGAGCAGCAAGGGCGCTTTAGCCGGGACGATTGGCAAGGCGCTGCGCATATGCTGCCCACCTATCTCTACAACGAAACTACGCCGCGCTTTCTTACTACGCCCAGGTCGTCGGCGTACATCAAAATTGCCGAGGGTTGCGATCACCCTTGCACGTTCTGTGTGATTCCCAACCTGCGAGGCAAATTCCGTTCACGCCGTTTTGAATCGGTGGTGGCTGAGGCGCAACAGCTTGTCGCTCGCGGCGTGCGGGAAATTACGCTCATTGGCCAGGACACAACCTGCTATGGCGAAGACTTGGGCTTGAAGGATGGCCTGGCCACGCTGCTCGATGAGCTGGCTCGCATTGAAGGATTGCGCTGGCTGCGCTTCCTCTACGCCTACCCGAATCGCATTACCAATAAACTTCTTGAGACGATTGCGAAGCATGACAACATCTGCAAGTATCTCGACGTGCCACTGCAGCACGCGTCGCCTGCTGTGCTCAAGACCATGAAGCGCGGTGCAGGCGCCGACATTTTCCTCAAGACAATCGAAAAGGTGCGCGCCACAGTTCCCGGCATTGCGCTGCGAACGAGTTTCGTCGTCGGCTTCCCCGGCGAGTCGGTTCGTGATGTTGAAATTTTGGAGGAGTTCATCAGCGAGGCCAGGTTCGATTGGCTCGGTGTCTTCTCTTATTCCGACGAGGAAGGCTCGGCAGCGTTTGCAAATGAAGGCAAGCTGCAGAAGCGCACCATCGAGGCGCGCAAGCGCCGCATCATGAAACTGCAGCAATCCATTTCAAAGCGGGCCAAGCAGGAGTGGGTCGGCCGCGAAGTGATGGTCCTTGCCGAAGGCGAGTCAGAGGAGACGGCGATGCTTTGGGAAGGGCGAACGCAGTTCCACGCTCCGGAGATTGACGGCAAGGTTTACATCAACGACTTCGGCGATCTGGAGACGCTGGAAGCGGGACGTTTTTACCGCGCCGAAATTACCGAAGCGCATGATTATGACTTGGTGGCGCGCATCATTGCGCAGGTTAACTAGCATCTGAATGCCACAGCCGAGAGATGATTGTTGACAGCTGAAAAGCGATAACATATTTCCTGACGGTTTTATTGATATGGCTGCGAAGAAAAAATCCGCCAAGCTTCACAAGTGCCCCACCTGCGGAATGCTGGTGCAATTCACAGACGAAGACTTCCCTTTCTGCAGCGATCGCTGCCGCAAGATCGACCTTGGCAAGTGGGCGATGGGCGTTTACAAGATCAGCTCGCCGGTGCTCGACCCTGAAGTGCTTGAGGATCTGGGCGGCGCAGGCCGCGGACGCACCGGTGGAAGCGGCGGTGACCCAGATGAAGACTGACATACCTACCGCGACCCCATCGGAAAACAAGACTGCCTGGGCATTCGCCATCGCCACGTTCTTCGGTGCTGGATATGGCAAGCCGGGCCCCGGTACTTGGGGTTCCGTGGCCGCTATGTTGCTGTGGGCCGCGTTCGCATGGGGCGTTCATCCCGCGCCGCAGACGCTTTTCTTCGCACTTCTGGCGGGCATTGCGATCTCTATCGCCGTTGGGGTACCGGCAGCCACCATCGCCGCGCGCGAGAGCGACCGCAAAGACCCGCAGTTTGTGGTCGTCGACGAAGTGGCCGGGCAATGGATCGCTCTGCTTGGCTGCCCGATTGACTGGCGGCACATGCTCATCTGCCTCGTCCTTTTCCGGCTCTTCGACATGACCAAGCCGCCTCCGGTGCGCCAGCTTGAAAACCTCCCGGAGGGCTGGGGCATCGTATTCGATGATGTGGCCGCCGGGCTGTATGCTTGGGGTATAGCGGCGTTACTGCGCATTTGGTTTTAATCTCTCAAGATGGCCCGAAACTCTGCACAATCCGGATCGAAGGCAGTACTGGAGCCTCGCATTGACGACATTTCGCCGGCCGCGGCGCTGCCACATGGCGAAATCGAACTGCATGGCGCGCAGCTTGGCCCTGACGAGTATGGCCCGCCTGCTGTGCTCGTGGATGGACTTCCGGCACGGGTGCTGATGAGCCGCCCTACGCGCCTGGCCATTTCGATTCCCGATCAAGCCAGCACTGGAATGATTGAAGTGCGTAACCCAGCCGGGGTGAGCAACACGGTTCCGCTACGGGTTGCGCGCCAGCTTTCTGATGGGCTCCATCCGGTGACCAGCCCCGCTGTGAGCCGCTCCGGCATGATCTACGCCACCATCTCCGGCCAACGCGGCAAGGAGATGCCTGTTTCCGTTGTGCGCGTGAGCCCAGGAGGGCGCGGCACTCCATTTGTTTCAGGGATTCTGAACGCCACCGGGCTTGCTATTTCGCCGGAGGACGACCTTTTTGTGACTTCGCGGGCGGAAGGCAATGTTTATCGGGTCGATCAGGCCGGCGAATCGACCGTGTATGCGGAAGGCATGGGCGTGGCCACCGGCGCGGCTTTCGATGGAGAGGGCAACCTGTTCGTTGGCGACCGCAGCGGGACCATTTTCAAGATCAACCCGCAACGCCAGATTTTTGTGCACGCCACACTGGAACCGAGTGTATCTGCTTATCACCTGGCAATGAGCAACACGGGGACGCTTTACGTGACAGCGCCCTCGCTCTCGTCGAACGAAGCGATCTGGGCCATTGAGCCGAACGGTGATGTGCGCGCATGGTTTCGCGGGCTGGGGCGGCCGCAGGGGCTTGCGCTCTCAAAAGAAGGCGACGTGTATGTGGCCGCAAGCCTGAAAGGCCGGCGCGGACTGGTGCGCATTACGCCGGATGGAGAAGCATCGCTCGCGCTCTCCGGATTTAATCTGATTGGCGTTGCGTTCTCGCCCCTTGGTACAGCAGTTCTGGCCACCAACGAAGCCGTTTATGATGTGGACTTGGGTGTAGAGGGAATGAGCCTGTCCTAAGCATCTGGCTTGCGCCTCGCGTCGCCGCTCAATTGCGAATCCGGCTCCGATACACCGATCGCGGAAACTACACCGCGACAGCTGAAAGCTGGAGCTTGTTTTTATGAAAGCTGAAATTATCGCCGTCGGTTCTGAAATGCTCACGCCCTGGCGGCAAGACACGAATTCACTCTACCTGACTGAAAAGCTCAACGAAATCGGTGTTACCGTCAACTTTAAAACCATTGTTGGCGACCGACAGAAAGACCTTGTCAGCTCCATTCGCAACGCCCTCGCGCGCGTTGACTTACTCGTCATCATGGGCGGCCTTGGCCCTACGCAAGACGATCTGACACGCGAAGCTGTTGCTGAAGCGCTCTGTATAACGCTGCGCCGCGATGCGTCGCAAGTGGCAGCACTTCATGCGCGGGCCGCCACATGGCGCACCACCATGCCGCAAAACAATCTTAAGCAGGCTGACGTGCTTGAGGGCGCAACGGTACTGCCTAATGCCAACGGCAGCGCTCCCGGTCAGTGGCTCGACGTGATTTTTGAGGGATATCGCAAGCTGCTCATGCTCATTCCCGGTCCGCCGAATGAGTGCAAGCCGCTGTTCGATACCGAGTGCATGCCGCGGCTGCGGGCAAATGTGCCTGCGCGCCACATTGCCAAGCGCACTCTGCGCGCCGCCATGATTCCTGAATCGCAAGCCGACAAGATGCTGGCGCCCATCTACACCACCTATCCCGATGTAGAAACCACCATTCTTGCGCACGCGGGCGACATTCAGCTCACGTTGCTTTGTTCAAAGTCGAATCCTGAACTGGCTCGCCAGCGCGTGGACGAGCTAGCCGGGCGGCTGGAAGAGACACTGGAAGACTGGCTCTACTCTTCGACCGGCGAGTCACTCGAACAGATCGTTCTGTACTATCTGGGCCTGCGGCAGTCCACGCTGGCGGTGGCGGAAAGCTGCACCGGCGGCATGATTGCGCAGCGTATCACCTCCGTGCCGGGTAGCTCGCGTGCCTTTGTCGGCGGAGCGGTGGTTTACTCTGACCCGCTGAAAGCGGCTTTCGCCGGCGTGTCTGCCGACCTGATTGCGCGGCATGGAGCCGTATCAGCTGAAGTGGCGGAAGCATTGGCTAACGGCATTCGCATTCGCACAGGCGCCACGCTGGGCCTGGGCATAACCGGCATCGCCGGGCCGACGGGCGCAACAGAAAGCAAGCCAGTGGGCCTGGTTTATATTGCGCTTTCTGATCCGAACCGGACGGACGTAATGGATCGGACTTTCCGCGGCGATCGCCAGCGCATTCGCGAATTCGCATCGCAGCAGGCGCTGGATCTGATTCGCCGGCGTTTAATGTAGCGACCGGCCAAGCCCGTTATCATCAAAAGCACGGCCGTACGGCTTGCAACAGGCGCGCTGAAACTTTCCTATTGCGCCCTGCCTATCTCCAGGAGGTTCCCCCCATGCCCCTTCCACAGGACGAACGTGTTGTCGCGCTTGCCAACGATCTTCTGCAGCAGTTTCACCAGATTTTTGGCGCTCACCCGGGCTATCGCCCCGCACATGCCAAGGGCCTGATGCTGACTGGCGTCTTTACTCCTGCTGCGGGAGCCGCCGAGTTGACGCGTGCACCTCATGCGCAGAGGCCTTCGACGCCGGTTAGCGCGCGCTTTTCAAATTCCACCGGGTTGCCGGAGATTCCGGATAACGCCCCTGAAGCAAATCCGCGTGGGATGGCGATCCGGTTCAACCTGGCCGAGCATGTTCACACGGACATTGTTTCTCACTCCACGGATGGATTTCCGGCGCGCGATGGATATGAATTCCTCGATTTTCTGCGCGCGGCGGCAGCCAGTGGACCCGACGTGCCGTCGCCGAAGCCGATTGAAAAATTTCTCGGCGCGCATCCGGCGGCGCTCAAGTTTGTGCAGACACCCAAGCCGTTTCCGACAAGCCTGGCGCGCGACACCTACTTTGGCGTGACGGCATTCAAGTTCACCAACGCAGCAGGCGCGTCTCGTTTTGGGCGTTATCGGATTGTGCCGGAGCTGGGGAACGATTTCCTGACCGATGCGCAAGTGGCCGCGCTGCCGGCCAATTATCACTTTGACGAGATCGCTGCCCGGGTTGGCAGGGGTCCGGTGCGGTTCAAGATTCTGGTGCAGATTGCCGCCGAGGGCGATGTGACCGATAACGCGACCATTCACTGGCCTGAATCGCGCGAGCTGTTTGAACTGGGTACGCTGGAGCTGAATGCGGTGGTGGCGGACACGCTGGCGCAACAGCAGCGCATTATTTTCGATCCGATTCCGCGCGTGGACGGCATTGAGCCTTCAGCCGATCCGCTGCTTGAATTGCGCGCTGCCATTTATCTGCTGAGTGGCCGTGAGCGGCGGGGGGCTGTTGCGAAGTGAGCGCGGGGCGCGAGCCCGCATTGCTGCATTCAAGACGACAATGCAATCTTGAGAGTGGTGGTATCCCACTCATGCGTAATCAACGCGCATGAATGGGGCACACGGCTCAATTCTTTTAGGAAACGTTGCGATTACGGCTTGACTACCGGTGTGTAGCCTGACTTGCCGGCCTTTTTCAATGCGGAAAGCGCCTGTTCAATCGTGAGCAGCGGAGTGGTCTTGATGGCCTTGAGCGATCCGCCGGCGGCAGCAGCGATTGCCAGCGCCGCGGCACTCACGTTGTTCGGCATTTCAAGCAGCATCACCAGATCGTAATCACCGAACGACATCCACGAACCAGTGAATGTGCCGCCAAGATTCTCAACCGATTTTTTGACAACCGCCATTCGATTTTGTGGTTTTGCGATCAGTGCGCTCAACGCTTCAGGGGTATACGAAACCTGCACCAGGAAACTTGCCATGACGACACCTCTTGCTTGGAATCTTCCCAATGGGGAAGTTAGGGGGATCGTCAGACTATAGGCCCGATCCACTTCGACAGTCCATTTAAAAAAGAGGAGGCTCTGATTTCGCGAGGGGATTCTCTCTTTCCTATTTGCTGTGGATCGTGAGAAGATCGCAGCAGATCGTCCCCGATTCCCCAAGGTCTCCCGTCGCCAGGAAAGCTCAAATGACTGAACCGGCAGCTGTCTGCACGCTGAATATTTCCATCGAAGAAAAGGGCGAAGCAGCTATTGTCCACTTGCACGGTCGCCTTGTCTCTAACGTATCCGGCAACTTTTACAGTCGCATCTGCCAGCTCATCCCTACTCATCGGCGCATCATTCTCGATCTGGCCGATGTAGCGCACATGGACAGCATGGGATTGGGCACCCTGGTGCGCCTGATGGTGTCTGCCAAGACAAAGGGCTGCAGCCTTGAGCTTTTGCACCTGGGCAAGCGGGTTCGTGAGCTGCTTGGGCTGACACACCTGCTTGACTGCTTCACCGTCATTGGCGAAAAGGGCGTCACGCTGGGCTTTTAGCCGGTTGCTGGTTCCCCTGCGCTTCCCAACTCGTTGACAAATCCACGTCTGGCTCTTTCTACTGCGTCTGCCTGAAACTTCGCATGTTTCGTTGACGTCAATGGAAACAGCACTCCTTCGCATTGGATTTGAATTTCAACAAGCCCACGATTTCGGCTGTGGCGGAACATAATCGTCAGTTCAAACCGGGAGATGTACAGCTTATGAAACGAGTTTTGTGTTTTGCATTGTGTGCAACCGCATTTGCGGTCGCAACCTGTTCAGCTCAGGCCAACAAGGGCCGGCGTGAGCTGGTGCCCGCTCCGCTGCGCACTGATTCTGCGCCTGCGTTTGCGGCTCACCCCTCGCCCTACAATTTTCCCCGCGTCGAGTTTCCGCGTATCGAAGCTGACTCGCGGGTTACCTTTCACTTCAAGGCGCCTGACGCGCAGAAGGTACAGGTAGCCCTGGCCAACGTTGCGTTTGACATGGTGAAGGGCGAGGATGGCGTGTGGACCTACACCAGCGCTCCGCAGGCACCCGGCTATCACAACTACTGGATGGTTGTGGACGGCGCCATTGTTCTCGATCCGGGCACCAACGCGTTCATCGGCTACGGTCACATGTGCAACGGGTTTGAAGTACCCGAGTCCGGCGTGGATTTCTACGACCTGAAAGATGTCCCGCACGGCAACGTGCTGATCAAGAATTACTACTCTAAGACTGCCGGTACGTGGCGGCATATCTTTGTCTACACTCCGCCGGGGTACGACAAGGACACTACGACGCGCTATCCGGTGTTCTATCTGCAGCACGGCGGCGGCGAAGATGAGCGCGTGTGGACTGAGATGGGCCGGACCAACGTCATCCTCGACAACCTGCTGGCCGAAGGCAAGGTGAAGCCGATGATCGTGGTGATGGAGACCAGCGCGGTCGGTAATGCGGGTGGTCCGCCTCCTGGTGGTCCTCCGGCAGGCGCCGCACCGGGCGGGGCTGCTCCGGCGCGCAGGCCGGGAATGATTGGCTTTGCTCCCGGGGGCGGCGCTTACGGCAAGCTGATGATCAATGACCTAATTCCTTGGGTTGACAGCAATTTTCGCACGCTGTCTGATAAGGATCATCGCGCCATGGCCGGGCTTTCAATGGGCGGCTTTATGACGGCGTCGGTGACAATGTCGAACCTGGACAAGTTTGCTTATATTGGCTTGTTCAGCGGCGGCACTGCTGCTGGATTTGGAGCAGGCGGCCCCGGAAGTCCGATACCGATGGCTGCGCCGCCGCCAATGCCTGCCACGCTCGATTTGAAAACGATCTACGGCGGCGCAATGGCTGATCCCGCGGAGTTCAACAAGAAGGTGAAGGTTTTCTTCTTTTCCTGCGGAACCGAGCCGCCGCTTGAGAACCCTGAAGCGCTAAAGAAACACCAGGAGCAGCTGGTCGCGGCTGGAATCACCAACAGCTATGTCTACATTTCTCCCGGCACTTCACACGAATGGCAGACGTGGCGCAGAAGCCTATACGTGTTTGCTCCATTACTCTTCAAATAGATTTTGGATGGTCTCTGAAAACCTCCGGCCAGACCCATATGGGCGCCGGAGGTTTTTTCATTTCAGGCGGCGCCGTCAGCACGACCCATCCAATTCAATCGATCAAGCAGTACCTGGGGATGTACAGGTTTGAGCAGAAGAACGAACTGATATCCCTGCAATCTGGCATTGTGCACCAGCTCCTCAGAAGCGATCTGCCCGGAACAGAGAATGACCTCGCATTGCGGAAGAATTTTTTGGATTAATACGGCAGATTCGACACCGTTCATTCCGCCCATGAACACATCGGCTATTAAAAGGTCGGGATGCAGGAGTGAAGCCTTCTCCACCGCCTGCTCACCGCTGTAAGCAGCTTCCGCAACAAATCCATTTGAATTTAGAATTTGCGCCAGTGTGTCCGCTATGAGTTTTTCATCATCTGCGACGAGCACACGCCGACGTGTTTCGCGTCCGGGCATAACACCTCCGGGCACCTAGTCAAAGGCGATTTAAGTTAACCCACGATTCGATGCTTCGACAGGATTTCTTCCGCCACAAGAGCGAGAGTAAAACTGCCGTTGGAACGCAAGGCCCAATCGTGCTGATTACATGCGGGGAACGTTCAACAGGACTGCGGATAAGGCGTTTTAATTTAGTGATTCTGATAACACCAATGCCTTAACTGTGCAGCCTGCCTAACCAAACAATACAAATCTGGGTAAGAAGATTGTAACTCGATTTGCGATTTCACATATCAAAACCGCTTTAAAGAAAGGGCGCTCGCCCGTGAAATGACGAGCGCCTTTTGCGATTCGAATTGTTTATAAAGCACTTGCCTGCAGCAAATAATTAATGGTGAACTGGAGCATTCCCGTTGCCACCTGCAGGTGCACTGCCGCCATGGGCACCACCCCCTCCGCCACCCGAAGGAGGACCTGAAGGTCGAGCGTATGAACCGCCGCCCGCATTGCCTCCACCCGAATTGTGCTGGCTTGGAGGTGGTGTGTACTGCCGGCTGGGCTCTGCTGGACGCGTGGGTTGCGGTTGAGGTGGAGGCGTGTACTGGCGAGGCTGAGGCTGTTCAGCACGCGGCTGTTGCTGCTGCGGTGGAGGTGTGTACTGACGAGGCTGAGGCTGATTTTGTTGCGGCGGAGGCGTGTAGGTGCGGCCAGGGTCCTGACGATTCTGGTTTGGCGGCACGATGATGCGTCCCGGCCGCGTGATAATTGGCGCCGGAGTGTTGTTGTTGCGATCTGAATTGTTATTACGATCTGGGCTGTTGCCCTGCGCCGGCGGAACGTAGCCGCCGCCCTGTCCGGGATTGGCGCGGCGCACGTAGCTATTGTCCGTTTGATTGTGTTGATACACGGGACGATTGGTCGCCGCGGGTGGATTGTTTTCGTTGTTTCCACGCTCAACCACGCCTCCGTCTCTGCTCTGCTGATTGCTGCCAGTCGGGTGATATACGAAACCTGAAGTTGAACGGACATAGCTGTTGTGCTCAGGAATTCGCTGCATGGGTTCAACCTGACGACCGGAAATCATCACAGGATTGTTTCTGCCACGCTGCGGTAGATCGCTGGGGCCGCCGTCTGCATGGTGGTTCACGTTGATGATGGGGATTCTGCCGCGCGGATTGCGAAGAATCGGACGCGGAGTGGTGTGATACCAGGAGGGAACATTACCGACGTTCCAGCCGACGTAAGATCCGCGCCGCCACCATGGCGTGCATCCGCCCATGCCGGGGGCCCAGCCCCAGCCAAAGCCGTTATAAAAATTCCACGAGCCGCAAGAGTACGGCAGGTAGCCCCAGTTTTCGCAGGAAACCCAGACGTAGCCGAAACGCGGCGTATACATCCAATGGCCGCAGCCATATGGGTCCCACGAGGCAGAGGCGGCGACGAAAGGCGACCAGACGTAGCCCTGTCCGGGTACGTCGTACCAGTTGCCGTTGGCGTCAAGATCGTTCCATTGCGGATTGGGGTTGTCGCTGTTAACGAAGTTGCTGGAAGCGCTGGTCTGGTCAGATGCTTCGGCGGTGAGGGCCTGATCGCGATCGGTGTTCCACTGATCCCATGAGTCGGGTTCGATGTTATCGGCAAGGTTGTAGCGGCCCGGATCGGAGGCATCGAGCGTGATGCTTTCGCCGCCGCGCACTTCGACTTGCATGTTGTTTCCGCGCTCAAGGTGCGCGTTGCCGGAGAATACCGCCAGTTCATCAGGAGGGGCGTCCTTGCGAATACGCATGACGGTGAAGCCGGTCACCGTGGCAACGCTATCGCCGAAAAGCACGCGTGTCTGTCCGTCCTGCGTATTGCCGGGCAGCTCAAAGTAGACGAGGCCATTTTCGAGCACCATGTCTGTACCGGCGCTTCCATCGCCGCCAATGGACTGGATGGTAAGAGCACTGCTGGGCGAGATGCGCGCGATGCTGCCGTCGTCAAACTGCACTTCGGCCTTACCGTCGTCGCCGGTCTCAATACGTGTTCCTGCGAACAAGGGCGCGTTGGCCGGCGCCGCGTCGGCGATAACCTGCCCGTCCTGCATGAGGCGCACCTGGCCTTCGACGCTGCTCAGGCGCGCCGCGCCCGTCGGTCCCGAACCGGCGTTGTCATCCGCGCGCACGGGGTAAGAACCAAGAAAAACCGCCAGAGCAGCAACCGCCATCCCCAGCGCCCAGGCTGCGGGGCGGAAATTTGAATACTTCTTGAGGTTTTGTTCGAGATTTGCGATCTGATTCATGGTCTTCCGCCTTCCTGAACAACCCGTCTCCCGAAGCGACCTTTTGGCTCTCAGGGGACCCAAACCACTATCTATACGACACGATTTACAAGGTAAAAGTCGCGCAACATTTTTCGTCTAACTATAAATCGGGAAATAGCCAAGCGTCTTTGAGAAGCAGGCTGTTTCCTGTTTCATGTTTCCTGAAATTGTAGACGACCCATGTTAGCTGGTCTGGTGGGGTGGCGGTTGCGGTGAAGTTTACTGCAAGGTAGTTTCCGGATTGCCGGTGATCCAGGCAGAACCGTTCACTCACGACATCAATCCACTGTCGGGCCGTCAACGGGCAAAGAGCGCCACTTGTGCGCCGTTCACTGTACACTCTCAGCTGGCCCTAAAAGATACGCAAGAATTTGCTATTCAAGGTGAGGAACGCATGATTAGGACGCCTGCTTCATTTGATTTGACCGGCCGTGTGGCTGTGGTGACGGGTGGTAATGGTGGAATTGGTCGCGGTATAGCGCTGGGATTGGCCAACGCGGGTGCCGCTGTTGCATTGTTTGGACGAAACAAAGAAAAGAACGAGAGAGTTCTTTACGAGTTAAAAGCAATCGGCGTCCCCTCGGTAGCGGAAGTGATTGATCTGACCAATCGCGCCGATTTGGAGCCCGCACTCAGCAGGGTCGAGAGAGAACTCGGTGGCATAGATATTTTGGTAAACAATGCGGGTAACGTTTCACTGAGCGGCGGTGTTCTCAACGAAAAGGCGGAAGATTGGGACAATGTTATCGAGACGCAGCTCAATGCGGTGTTTCTTCTTTCCAAGCTCGCTGCGAAATCGATGCTGAGTCGGAAACGTGGAAAGATTATCAACATTGGCAGTATGTATTCGTTCTTTGGATCCGGGCTCATCCCCTCTTA
The DNA here is from genome assembly GCA_017883405.1 of Occallatibacter sp. Classification (GTDB taxonomy): domain Bacteria; phylum Acidobacteriota; class Terriglobia; order Terriglobales; family Acidobacteriaceae; genus Telmatobacter. The sequence continues at coordinate 20,782 of JADGNO010000122.1, forward strand.
CAGCGCAGCGAAAGGTGCGATCGTGCAACTGACCAAGTCAATGGCTATTGAACTCGCCCCGCACAACATTCAAGTGAACGCGATCGCACCGGGATGGATTGAGACAGATATGACGGCGCCTGTACGAACAACGCCCATGAAGCTCATGAACGACGAGATTCTCGCGCGGACTCCTGCTGGTCGATGGGGTCAGCCGGAGGAAGTGGCTGGAACGGCTGTGTTCTTGGCATCACAGGCTTCGGACTTTGTTACCGGAACCACGATTCCAGTCGATGGTGGCTACGCGATCAGGTAGCACTCCGGGACCAACGATGTCGAGATAAGCGTGGAGCACGCGAGTTGTGAGAGTGTTGCCGCCTGTTATGGGTGAGTTGTTGGCGATCCGGACGTAATCCTAAATTGGTTCATCGCAGAATTCGAGATTTTGAAGCAACCGCAGATTCCTCGTCGCTGCGCTCTGTCGGGATGACAGCTCTGAGAAGGGCAGCGATTCCGAATCCCGACTTCAGCTGCCGGCTTGCGCTAACAGGCTGCGTGCGCGTTTTCTCACGCGCTCGAGTAGTTCGTCGTCCTGGGCCAGCCGCTCGAGGATGTCGCGAATGGCTACAATCTCGCGCAGGCGGCCGTCTTTGGCGCTGTCGGTGATGTACTCCATTTCTTGATCTAGACCGAGCCGGTCGTGCTGCAAAAGCAGCTCCAACCGCGCGCCCTCGCGCAGCGTTTCAGCCACCCCGACGAGCGACTCGCCAAGAGTCTGTATCTGCTTGTCCTGGGAGTAGTTAAAGGTGCAGCTACCCTGCCCTTCCGGGCCGCTGTAGCTGATTTTCTTCCATCCCTGAAAAGCTACCTTGTAATGGCTTTCGCAATTCTGGTTGAACCAATTGTGCTGCTGTGCGGTGGCAAAGACTTTGTCAGCAAACTCCTTGCTCAGGTGAACGTCCCGATCTTCGCCGGAGACGTCGATTGCTGTCTGCTTCGCCGGTTCTCCGTCTTTGGCTCCGTCAGCGTGGAAATGTCCGCTTCCGTCGCGGTGCAGCGTGAGCACCCAGTGCGAGGGAGAGATGCCGGGATTGGTGAAGTCGGCAGTAAACACGCCGTCCTGGGGTGCTGGAGACTGCGAAACGCATGGCAGAGCCGCAATTGCCGCACATGCGAAAAGCGCAAGCAGAGTGGACTTCATCGCGCTCCCCCGTTTGCAATGCCCTGGCCGGCCAGGGTCTGGGAGCAATGAATGTGGCAGATGGCGATGGCCAGTGCGTCGGCAGCATCGGCCGGCTGGGGCAGCTCAGCAAGGCCCAGCAGGCGGGCCACCATGAACTGCACCTGTTCCTTCTTGGCTAATCCGTATCCGACCACGCTGGATTTGATTTTGAGCGGCGCGTATTCGGCGACGGGAAGGCCTTTGCAGGCTGCGGCCAGCAATGCCACGCCTCGCACCTGTCCAAGCTTTAGCGCTGTTTTGGCATTCACTGAGTAGAAAACCTCCTCGATTGCAACTGCGTCGGGCTGCCAGCGCTCCAGCTCGGCAGATAGTTCCCTGAACACCTGTTCCAGACGTTCGGGCGTACTTTTTGTTTTGATGAGCCTGATGCAGCCAAAGGCTTTGCAGACCAGGCGAGCCTCGCGGCTGCTTTCATCCGGCTCTACGACGCCGAACCCCGTGACCTCTGTGCCGCAGTCGATTCCAAACACGCGCATCGGGTCCAAGTTTATCGCAATGGCCGGTGTTTACGTGCGGGGCCAAATACGCGGGTAGCCGGGCCGTGCGCAAGCAATTCATGAAATTCCCAAAATGGCCGATACATTGAGTCTGCTTACAGTTTTGGTTCATTCACAGAAGATTCATCGGATATGGCACATTAGTCGCAACGACTAAATCCGAATTGTGTGTTTAATCGTAATAGGAAGTAGCGGTAACTTTGCCAATGCGCTTTTTCTCAAAACCCGTGAAGTTTGATGCGACCCAGTGGTTGCGGCAGGGCATTTCGCCGCGGCGTCTGGCGCTGACGATTGCGCTTGGGTTTGCGATCGGCTGCATTCCGGTTGTCGGAATTCCGACAGTGCTTTGCGCCGCGCTTGCGCTGCTGCTCGGGCTCAATCAGCCGGCCATTCAGGCTGCGAACTACGCCGCCATGCCGCTGCAACTGGTTATGATTATTCCGTTCATGCGGCTGGGCAAATGGATAATGGGGTTTGGACCAGCGCATTCGCAGGTATATGACTGGCTGCGGCAAATAGTTTTCCTGAGGCCCGCTGTGCAAGTTGGATGGCTCGCCAGCCAGGCGCTATTCGGCTGGATGCTGGTGGCTGGCCCCGCGGTGGTCCTATTGTGGCTCTCGCTCACGCTGATGTTCAGGCGGATTCCGGCAATTGCCTCTGCCGAGAGCGGCGACTAGTTCCGGCTTCCGTTCTTAAAACCAACTCAAGTTAAATCTGGGATCGCGACTCCATCGCAATCGTGTATCGAAAGCATGCGGCCATCCAGGCGCAAGTTGAAGAATGCTCATGCCTTGCGACGGGGTTGAGCGCTATGCTTGTTCTTCGGGTTTGGGCCGTGACCGGGCCGATCTGAAACGACGGAGCTTGAGAATGAGGGTTCGGTACGGGGTTGCAGGAGCCGCGCTGGTGCTGCTTTTGACCATGGCGATTGAAGTTGGTTTTTCGACACGGCAGCAGTCGCCAAGCTGGGACGAGGGCGACCACATTTACGCCGGCTACATGAACTGGATCAACGGCGAGTACACGCTCAATCCTGAGCATCCTCCGCTGGTAAAGCTGGTGGCAACGTTGCCGCTGGTTCCGCTCGATTTGAAGACTGCTTCGCGGCAGGGACGCTACTTCAAGGACGAAGCCTACTTTGGCGGCCGCGAACTGATCTTCCGCAA
>JADGNO010000123.1 GCA_017883405.1 Occallatibacter sp.
AGAACGACGATTCACCGCGGCTGCCCTTCCCGCCAGTGGTGCTGGGGATCGCGGGTTGCTCCGGCTCGGGAAAAACGACCCTTGCCGCCGAGTTGTCGCATACGCTGGGCGGCATTCATTTTCATCTGGACAACTACTATCGCGATCTTGGGCCGATGCCGTTCAGCGAGCGCATCAAGCAGAACTTCGATGATCCTGCCATGATTGAAAGCCCGCTGCTGGCCGCTCACGTGGCGGCCCTGGGACGCGGCGAATCGATCGATCGGCCGATCTACGATTTCTCAACACACACGCGCGTCGTGGGTCAAACGGAACGCGTTGAGGCCGGATCGTTCCTGGTGGTGGAAGGGCTGTTCGCTCTGCACTATCCGGAATTGCTGCCGCTCTATAGCTTGCGCGTTTACGTGGACACGCCCGATTCGTTGTGCTTTGAGCGGCGTATGAAGCGTGACATTGAGGAGCGCGGCCGCACTCCAGATTCGATTCGGCAACAGTACGAGGCGACGGTGCGGCCGGCGAGTGTTGCATACGTGCGCCCTTCCGCTGCAAATGCTGATCTGCAAATTGACGGAACCGGCGCTCTCGACTGGAAAGTGGAACGCGTGTTGACCGAGCTACGCGCACGCGGTTTGCTGGCCGGCGCCGCGTAGATCTCGGTTTTATTCAGAGCGCAGAGCTACCAGCGGACTAATGTTCGATGCGCGGCGCGCAGGCAAGTAGCCTGAAACCAGCGCGACTGCAAACAGCGCCGCCGCAATGGCGCAGTAGGTTGCCGCGTCCCACGGCGAAGTGGCATATAACATCGATGCCACCAGATGAGCAATAGCGACTGAAACTACCGCGCCAATTGCGATTCCAACAGCCACCAGCCACAGCGACTGCGAAAGCACCTGGCGCTGAATCAGCCCCGCGCGTGCGCCAAGCGCCATGCGAATGCCTATCTCCTGAGTGCGGCGCGTGACTGAGTAAGAGATGACACCATAAATGCCGAGCGCGGCAAGCAACAGACCGAGCAAGGCAAATGCACCCACCAATATCATGAAGAAGCGTCGCGGTGAGTTGGCGTGGTCCACCAGCATGCTGATCGGTTTGAACTCAGCCGCGGGTTGGTTGGGATTGAGGTCACGCAGTGTGCGCAGAACGCTGGAAGCCAACTGACCGGGCGGCAACGTTGTACGAACCACCAATTCTGTTCCGGCAGGAACCTTCTGAGTTGAAGGATAGTAAATCTGCCACCCTGCCTCCCCTTCTACCGTCTCTGCATGCACATCATCTGTTACGCCTACGATGCGTGTATCCCCGCCACTGCCATTAAGAAGTTGACCAATCGGGTTAGCATTCGGCCAGTGTGCATAGCTAGCCAGGAAACGGGCGAGCGCCTGGTTGATTATTGCTACATGCTCCCCCTGTAAGCGGTCGTCCCACGTAAAGTCACGCCCGCGCAGCCGCGTCCCCATTGCCCGCAGATATCCTGGCGAGACCACGTACACCAGCGGGCCGCCGGTAAGGTTCTCTGGACGACGAACTCCTTTCGGGAACGGCAATCCCCATGAGCGATTACGATCCAAGGGAAGGTAATCCGTTATGCCTGCTGCTTCCACACCCGGAATGGTGCTCACTCGACTCAATATTTGCTGGTACATCACGGTGCGCCTCTGTATTTCATCAACACTGAAGGTTGGATTGAGGGCACCGTCATCTACTTTTATCGCCGCAGCACGCTCAGGCTGAAACCCTAAGTCTACATCCAGAACATGCAGAAAGCTGCGCAACAGAAGGCCGGCACCGACCAGCAAAACACAAGCTAGCGCTACTTCTGATATGACCAGGACGGAGCGAAGACGCTCGTGTTTGCGGCCTTGCCCGGAGCCTGCGGATGAGTCCTTGAGCGCCTCGTGCAGGTTGCCCGTTGCGATGCGAAAGCCGGGAACCATGCCAAAGAAAACGGCTGCGGCAATCGCTGTCAGTAACGTCCATCCAAGAGTGGCCCTGTCAATGCGCAATTGACTCAGCAGCGGGAGCGCAATCGCGCCTTGATGCGAGAGCCATGAGAGCAGAAGTGCTGCAAGGATAAGACCGAATAGTGCACCGGCGACGGAAAGTACCATGCTCTCGGTTAAAAGTTGGCGAACGATACGGAAACGACCCGCGCCGAGCGCCGCACGCATAGCAAATTCCTTGGAACGCGCCGCGGCACGCGCAAGTAGTAGGTTGGAGAGGTTTACGCAGGCGATCAGCAAAATCATACCTACGGCGCACCACAGCACAATCAGCGAGTGCCGCAGACGACCGCTCACATAGTCTTTTAGCGGCACAGGCACGGGCGTCTTATAGCTTCCGCAGGTTTGAGGAATGCGGTTGTTCCAACACAATTTCGGCGCAACCACAACGGCATCCTGGCGCGCCTGTGAAAGGGTCACACTTGGCTTCATACGTCCGATGAATGTGATGATGTTGCCCCAATTGCGCGGATCTCCGTAAAGAGGAAGCGGAGTGAGCGCATCAACCTTGGCTCCCGGCGAAAACACTGCGCCAAAATCAAATGCTCTGGGCAGCACGCCAACCACAGTCGTCTGCCGTCCGTTAATATCGAAGGACTTGCCGATTATGTTGGGATCAGCCGCAAACTGACGTCTCCACCACGCGTCTGTCAGCACGATGACCGGCGCCGCTCCATTAAGCGCGTCATCGGTATTTAGCAAGCGGCCCATGGCCGGATAAACACCCAGCACTTGGAAGAAATTCGCAATCACGTCGATACTTGTGGCGGAAACTGGAGTGCCACTCCCCATGCTGACACGGAGATTGCCGGGCGTTGAGAAAGCGAAGTACCCAGTCACGTCCTGGTAGGAGCGACTGCCGGCACGGAATTCATCGTATGCATCGGTAGAGTACGTCGCGCAGGAGAAACCGCATTTTGCAGGCGGCGGCGCGATCCAGACAAGTTCGTGCGCGTTTGGAAACGGTAACGGTCGCAACATGATTGTGTTCACTACGCTGAAGACAGCAATGTTGGCGCCGATGCCTAGCGTGAGAATCAGCACGGCCACTGCGGTGAATCCTGGATCGCGCAGGAGCTTGCGCACCGTGTACTTTAGATCCTGAAGCAGAATGTCGATGTGCATAAGTCCGCGCGCCTCCCTTTGCTTTTCTCTTGCCTGCTGAATACCTCCAAAATCGATGAGTGCCTGGCGTCGCGCTTCAGCGGGCAACATGCCGTGTTCCATGTATTCGTCGACGGCTAGCTGCAGGTGCGCTTCGAACTCGGCTTCGAGTTCGGCATCAAGCACTGGCTTGGCGAAGAATGCCCACACTCGCCCGCGCAAACGCTTCAGCCGGCTCACAGATCGCCGGGTTCCACTTCCCCGGCTGGCCCCATGGCGAACATGCGTTCCATTACTGAGGTCAGGCGCCGCCAGTAACGCGAGTCTTCAGCCAACTGGCGCTTGCCGGTATTGGTAATCGAGTAGAACTTCGCTTTGCGATTGTTGTCGGATGTGCCCCACTTGGAGCGAATCCAGCCGCGCTGTTCCAGGCGAACCAGCGAGGCGTAGATGGTGCCCTGGTTCAGTAGCACCTGGTTTCCGCTCGCTTGCTCAATGCGCCGCGCAATGCCGTAGCCGTGCAACGATCCCATGGCCAGCAGCGTCTGCAGGACCATCAGGTCCAGGGTTCCCTGTAAAAGATCGAGTCTGGAGTCGCTCATTCTACTCCTGTGGCGTTACCACACAAGTCTGCCACAAGTCCCTGTGGCCGCGCCACAGGGGGATACGCATAAAAATCTTCCCAGGTTCACAAATTGTGGATTTTTCTTTTGTCTGATCTTTGCCCGGGGATGAAGAGGACTGCTGTACTACTTGGCAGCGGTGAGCGACGCGACCGGAAGCAGCATGTCTTCTTTGCGCATCACCAGGTTGGTCGCGTTCAGCGTTGCCAGTTCGAAGCCGTGGCCATGGGTAATGGCGTCAGTGGGGCAGGCTTCAACACAGTAGCCGCAAAAAATGCAGCGGTTGTAGTCGATGTTGTAGACCTTGGCGAAGCGTTCGGACGAAGAGATGCGCAGCTCTTCAGTATTCTCGGCCGCTTCAATGTAAATGCAATTGGCCGGGCAGGCGGCTGCACAAAGGAAACAGGCAACGCATTTTTCAAGGCCGTTTTCGTCGCGCTGCAAAACGTGCGCTCCGCGATAACGCGCCTCTAACACCGCGCCGCGCAGCGGGCCGGGACCGTCAGGATAGTTCTCCACCTGACTGGGCTCCAGCATCTCCCCGAAGGTGATGCTCATGCCCTTCACCACGCCCGCAATGTTGCGCACAATCGACATAAACCTAGTATACGATGGCCTTCCTGAAGTATCCACGAGGCTGGTTTCCGCAGGAGTAGCGTACGAGTTCTCGCACTGTTGCCATTGAATTTAAGGCCAATGTCACGTCAATGCCTCGCACCGGGCAGCCCCATCTTTCCGCGATTGTTGGCCGGCGGTGTTGTTACCGGTTTACGTTCAGTGGGCGGCAGCAGTTTTTGACAGATTTCAGAATCCTGTCCTCGCGATAGCCCGGCGACCGCATCCTGTCCGCGGCAGATGCGCATTTTCATATCAGTCGCGCTCTGGCCGGACAGCGGTTGGGTGCGATCGAGGCCGCTGACGGGGTCCTGATCGTAGCGATAAATAAAATCGTCGGACGGCTTTTTGCTGGCGTAGTCGAAGTGGCTCCAGGTAACGAGGTATTCGCGGCCGTTGCCCTCCGCAAACACTGCGTAGGCCTGCGTCCAGTCCACGCCCGGCGGCGTGTTGGCGCTGAACATGGGAACGCCCTGACCGTTGCGAATCCATCGCGCCAGCCAGTTGTGGGTTTTCACGTCGTAGTGGAAAGCGGTGAAGTAGGTATTCGCAATGCAATCGCGGCAATCGTCGTAAAGCACGGCGAGCTCGTAGGGAGCGTCGTCGGAAAAGCGCATCCAGTCTTGCCAGCGCAGGTTGACTCCGCGAATGAGCGGCGTGGCGGTGTGCTCGGTAAGCGAAGCGCTCCAAACGGTAAACGCATCGGTATTGGGCGGCGATTGCGGCGTGGCTCGATTGGTGGTGACGACGAGAGCAGCGTCGTACTCGACGGCAATCTCGCGAATCGCTGTCCAGTCGCCTACGGCCAGCGAGCGCGTCACCCAGACCACCACGTCCTGATCTTTGGGCGAGTGGAAATCGATCCAGCGGAAATTTTCAGGAGCTTGTTGCGCGAAGAGCGGTGAAGCTGCGGCCAGAAGGACAGCAAGGAGAACAGTCTTGGAAATGCGATGGCGCATGATATAGAAGGATACAAGAAGTTGAGTGCTGTCCCAGGTCTCAAAATCGAGACCAGGGGCACCCGGCAATCTCGAAAGACGAAGCCGGATTTGACGCTCTCTTTGAACTCTTCTATCGTTTTGGCTTCGGCGCTACTCTTTAAAACTATCGCCA
>JADGNO010000124.1 GCA_017883405.1 Occallatibacter sp.
GAGAAAAGGCCCCTTATCCGATCGCGGACATCATCGCGATAAAGCGCTTCTATGTGTGCAATGCGTCCAGATACTACGTGGAGAATGATCATGCCAGTCGTTGGTTCAATCTCTAAGCAATGCGCATCGGCCCAAGGCCGTTTGGACGGTTCAAATATCGTGAAAAACGAACCGCGAAAATCGTCTTCGCAATCGCAACGTCGCGTGATCTGGAGTTCGGATACCTGCTCGGCCAGCTCAGGTTCCTTCGAAGAACGCAAAAGCTCCTCAAGCTCAAGGGCGAATTCGGGAAACACGTCCTGAAGTCGATGCGAACTCATTCGGCATTCTCGGCCTTCACCGCGGCCCGTGCATTGGCGATGAATGCACGCACTTTTGCGGCATCTTTTCTGCCCGGTGAAAGCTCAACTCCGCTCACCACATCAACGCCCCACGGTTGCAGCTTGGCAATTGCCTCGGCCACATTCTCCGACGACAAACCGCCCGCAGCGATCAGCTTGCGCTCGCCTGCATTGCTGAACAGGCCACGGCGCGCAGCGTTCCAGTCGAACACTATGCCTGTTCCTCCCACCGCTGACGCCGTGCGCGAGTCCACTAGTATTCCGTCAGCGTGGGGGTCGCTCAAGGCTCCGGCGTGCTGCAAATCTTCGTCCGCGAAATGAACTACGCGCAAAATTCTCAAGGGTTTTCCGAAACGCTCACGCAATCTTGCTGAGAAATCCGTGGCGATATCAAAATGCAGTTGCACACCGGTCAGTCCCGCGCCTTCAACCGCCGCGGTAACTTCGTCAAGCGAAGCATCCACAAACACGCCAATCTTTTCAACCTCGGCCGGCAGATGCGCAACGATCGCTGCCGCCTGCTCAATAGTGACCCGTCGAGGACTCGGCGCAAACACAAATCCGAGCGCATTGGCTCCCGCATCGGCTGCAAGCAGTGCGTCGTCGAGCGATGTGTTGGCGCAGATTTTGATCCAGAGACTCATCGCGCCGCCGGAGTTCCTGCCAGCAATTCCGTGAGCGCAATGCCGGGGTCGGGTTGCCGCATCAGGCTCTCGCCAATCAGGAAGGCGTTATAGCCTGCATCGCGCAACCGTGCAATATCAGCCGCCGTGCTGATGCCGCTCTCCGTCACGCGCACGGTTTGCGCCGGTATCTGCTCCACAAGATTCAGTGAAGTTTCAAGCCGCACTTCGAAAGTTTTGAGGTCGCGATTATTCACGCCGATAGCACTGGCCAGCTCTGTGCCGAGCGTCTGCAGCACGCGTTCCAACTCTTCGCGCGTGTGCACTTCAACCAGCACGTCGAGCGAAAATCCCGCAGCTACCTCCGCCAGATGTTTCATCTCGCCGTCCGCAAGCGCTGCTGCAATCAGCAGGATTGCGTCAGCGCGATGCGCGCGCGCCTCAACCACCTGGTACTCGTCGATCATGAAGTCCTTGCGCAGGCAGGGCAAAGGCGAAGCCGCTGAGGCCAGTTCCAAATTGCGAAGACTGCCTTGAAACCACGGCTCATCGGTCAGTACTGACAAAGCCGCAGCACCCGCGTTCCGATAGCGGCGCGCAATCCACTCCACATCAAACTCGGCCCGAATAAGCCCTTTGGATGGGGAGGCTTTTTTGATCTCAGCAATCACCGCCGGGCCGGTCTCTGCCTTGCGGCGCAGTGCGGCTGCCCATCCACGCGGATGGTGAAGCGCGGCCCGCCGTTCCAGATCCGGCAGCGGCACAGCTTTCTTGGCTGCGGCCAGCGTGCTCCGCGTTTTCGCCACAATAAGATCGAGTTGCGTTGACATGGGTGCGAGAGAAATACTCTCCGTCGAGTATACCGGGCTGCAAGGTAATACCGCTCCCGCCTGACGTTCGCGGCCAGACCTACTCCGGCAGTTCCCCGCACAGATGTTGCAAATACCTGCGCACCGCCGGGTCGCTCTCCAGCCCGATGGCGATTTCGTATGCCTGCCGCGCCTGCTCATTTTTTCCGGCGCGAGCGAGCAGGCTGGCGCGTACCGCCCAGTACGGCTGATACCCGTTGACGCGCTTGTCCGTTCTTACCCACTCGAGCGCATAAAGACCCGCCCGTGGGCCCTCCAACTCGGCCAACGCCATGGCGCGATTGATTTCAGCAACAGGCGATCCGGTCAATTGAACCAACGCATCATAAAGTCGAACCACCGCGCTCCAGTCCACCCCGCCGCGCTGCAATCCATCGGTATGCGCGGATTGAATTGCAGCCTCCAGCTGAAAACGGCCAATCATGCCGGCGCCACTGGCGCGACTTAATGCAGCTTCAGCTTCTGCAATCATCTGCCGATCCCACAGTCTGTGGTCCTGCTGCATCAGCGAAACAAATTCTCCGCGGGCATCTCGCCGCGCAGGCCGCCGTGCTTCCGCAAACAACATCAGCGCCAGCAGTCCCCACGCTTCTGGTTCCTCGGGAATCAATTCCACCAGCAACCTGCCCATAAAGATTGCTTCCGTGGCCAGTTCCATGCGCACAGGATCGGCGCCTGCAGCATCGGCCCAACCTTCCGCATAACACGCATAGATCGCGTTCAGCACCGCATCAAGGCGCTCCGGAAGTTCGGCGCGTTCAGGCACACGAAAGGGAATGCGCGCATCCCGGATTTTGATTTTGGCGCGCACCAGGCGTTGCGCCATCGCTGCCGGAGAAACCAGAAATGCATTCGCAATCTGCGTTGCGTCCAATCCCAGCACGGCCTGCAGCATCAGCGGCGCACGAACCACGGGATCGATGGCCGGATGCGCGCACGCAAACAGCAGCGCCAGTCGCTGATCCGGAAACCCGTTCTCGGCATCAGCTTCCATTGCGCCTTCCAACTCCTCCAGTTCTTCGCTGCTCGGTATCTCGCGCTGCCGCCGCACCGCATCAATCAGCTTGCGCCGCGCCACGGTCAGCAGCCACGCTTCAGGATTTTGAGGACATCCATCTTGCGGCCAGTTCGACAGCGCCGACGCGAAAGCTTCGGATAGCGCATCCTCCGCGGCGGCAAGATCGCCAGAACCCACAGCCAGAAAAGCCACCAGCTTGGCACGACTGTTGCGAACAACAGTTTCAAGCGTGTTGTGTGCTTGCTCATGCACCCGCCGATGGCTCCCAGTGTTGATGGCAAAGTCTGCGCAACCTGCGCCTTGCACAGATGCTCTCGACTACATTTACATGCCCCAGATCGCACGCACTTCTACGATCCCGTGTTGCACGCCGGGGCATCGTCCGGCCCAAGAAATAGCCGCATCAAGGTCGGGCACGTCGATAAGGAAGTATCCACCAAGCTGCTCTTTCGAGTCCGCATATGGCCCGTCAAGCACCTGGGTCTTGCCGTTAGTAGTGCGCAGGGTGGTGGCGGTAGCCGTGGGCCTTAGCCGATTAGAGCCCACATAGGCGCCGGCCGACTTGAGGGCCTCCGTGTAGGACATGTAGGCTGCATATCCCTGCTTCTGCTGTTCCGGTGTCATCTTGTTCCAGCCCGTTTCATCAGAGTAGAGAGTTAAAAGGTATTGCATGGGGAAAACCTCCGTCTTGTGGATTGTAGGCGTTTGACCGCCTCACTCCCATGACGAAGGTGGGGGTGCAGAATCGACATTTTGCTCGAAAATTATTTCGGAGGTCGGGAAGTCGATGCAATTAAATCAAGCTGCGACATCTTCTGAGAGAAAGGGCGGAGCCATCCCTCGGTCCTTGCGGACAGACTTCAACCGCTCCAACTCCGCGACAGAAATGGCTAGCTGCCGGCGCAGTTCGGACAGGGCCGCGGCATCCTCGATTGACTCAATGCTTTCTTCAATGTCCTCAAGGGTAGTTCGAAGAATATTTTCTAATAAAGGTTTCACTATAGGGCCCGCTCTTGCTTATTGCTCCGTTGGATGGAGCGTTCGTGAGCGAGGTTGCCTTCCGCCCCGAAGCAGCCTGACCCATGTAACGTGCCCAAAGGACCATGGACAAAGGCTGTTAAGCGTGGTGCAGGTTTCTGCCCCGCCTGATGGCAAATTCTTGCCGGTAGGACCACTTCGCAGCCACGAGTGCTATGCCTGCGCTGCCAGTTCCTTCGCTGCTTTGCGACCCAGGCGAATGCAGTCTGGAATGCCGATGCCATCGTAAGCGTTGCCGGCCAGCCGCAAGCCGGGCAGAGCTGCTGCATGTGAATTGACGCGTGCGATGCGCTCCTGGTGGCCCACCGAATATTGCGCCATGGCGCGACGCCAGCGCGTCACCTGCGTGTACTCGGGCTCCGTAGTCGCGCTGAAGGTCTTCTCGCCGAGAATCTCGCTCAGTTCGCGGCGAACTACTGCAACAAGAGCTTCGTCCGGCTCCGTCATTAGCGACTCATTGCGAATACCGCCAAGAAACGCGCGAAACACCGCTTTACCCGGCGGCGTGCGGCCCAGAAACTTGCGCTGCGCAAATGTGCACGCAAGCATGGCGCGGCCTTCTACCGCAGGAACCAGAAACCCGAACCCTTCAGGCAAGGCTCCAAGTTTGCTCTCGTCGAAAACCAGGTTGACCGTGATGGATGAGGAATATGGTATCGCGCTCAAATCCTCGCCAAGCACCGGGTCGATGGGTGCAAGCAGTGCGCCGACAGCCCAGGCGGGCGAAGCAAAGATGATGGCGTCGTAGTTTTCCGTCGTTCCCGCGGCTGTTACGCTCCAGCCATTCGTGTTTCTGTTGATCGCGCTTACTGGAGTCGAAATACGTATCGAAGCCGGGTCGAGCTTAGCCGTCAGCGCATTCACTAGCTGCTGCATGCCTCCGCGCAATGCCGTGAAAATCGAGCGCGGTGCACGCGGCCCTGCTGATTTCCCATTCCCATTTGCTTGTGCGGTCTTGGCCATGGCGCGCATCTTGCGATGGGCGGCAAGCATTCCGCGTGTGAGCGAACCGTACTGCATTTCCATTTCCACCAGGCGTGGAAGTACGGTGCGCGCGCTAAGCTGCGTAGCGTCTCCACCGTAAATACCTGAAAGCAGCGGATCGGCAAGCCGATTCACCGCCTCTGTTCCATAGTGACGTTCAACCAGCGTGGCAACGGCTTCGTCTGGCAGGCCGCTCGGCCGGGGCGGATGCAGAAGCTCAAGCGCCATCCGAACCTTGGTTGAAAAACTGAATAGCGGCGTCAACGCCGTAGGAACCAGCTTGGTGGGAACCAGAAACATAAGCCCATCGGGCAGCGCCACGAGCCGGTTGCGAACAAGAATGTACGTCTTGCGATTGGCGTCGTTCGAAGGGATGAGTTCGTCGCCAAGCCCCAGCTCGCGACATAGCTCGGCAGCGGCAGGCTTCTCCGTAAGAAACGAATCCGGACCGCGCTCAATAACCGCCCCATTAATTATTTCTGAGGACAGAGAACCACCCAGCCGCTCGCGCGCTTCAAACAGCGTATACGTGACTGGCGTGCCCGCGTTGTGGGCTTTCTCAAGCTCATAAGCGGCGGCCAGTCCCGCAATGCCACCACCGATGATTGCGATTCGCATCATTGCGATTATCCCATGTTTACAGCAAGTTGCAGGCTGCCTCATTGCAAGGAAGAAGAAAAACACGGCCTTACCAGTGAGGCGACCTCACAGGATTAGAATCGTTGCGGAGACCTTTGATTGCATGTGATTTAAATCACATGGCAACAGGAAGCAAAGACGTAGTTTTGATTCCAGTTCGGCCAGGTCGTCCGTTCTTTCTAATCTGGTCCACACTAATGCAGTACGAACTCGCGAGGCACTGACCACTCGCTCCCGTCTGCGCTTGCCTGATAGTGTTATCAGCGCTATAGCGTGTAATGAACTAGCTGTATGGAGGGAACTGCATGAGCAGTGAGTTAATCCACCGAATGCACTTCGCCTTCACCATCACGTTCCATTATTTATTTCCGCAGCTCACCATGGGCCTCGGGCTGCTGATCGTGATCCTGAAGACGGTGGCTCTGAAGACAAAGAGCGATGAGTGGAATCGGGCGGCGCGATTCTGGGGAAAAATTTTCGCCATCAATTTTGTTTTCGGCGTCGTCACCGGCATCCCCATGGAGTTTGAGTTCGGCACCAATTGGGCGCGATTCTCCAACGTTTCCGGCGGCGTCATCGGCCAGCCGCTCGCCATGGAAGGCGTATTCAGCTTCTTTCTGGAGTCGGCTTTCCTCGGTTTATTTCTCTATGGCGAAAAGCGGATTTCGCAGACCATGCATTGGTTCTCTGCGCTGATGGTTTTTCTCGGCTCGTGGATCTCCGGCTTCTTCATCATCGTGACCGACGCATGGATGCAGCATCCTGTGGCCTACGACCGTTTGCCCGATGGCAAATTTGAAGTGTTGAGCTTTTGGCAACTGCTGCTGAACCCGTGGGGCCTGCTGCAATATGCACACAATATGACCGGCGCGCTGGTGACGGGCTCGTTTGTCATGGCCGCGGTTGGCGCGTTCTACCTGCTCGAACGGCAGCATCTTGAATTCGGCCGCATGTTTTTGAAAGTCGGCGTCATTGCCGGTGTCATCGCATCCATAGCTATTATTTTTCCCACCGGAGATCTACACGGAAAATACGTGGCGCGCAATCAGCCTGCGGCCATGGCAGCCATGGAAGGATTGTTCCACTCCAGCACCGGCGCGGGAATTGTGCTCATGGGACAGCCCAACGAAGAAACCGGCGAGATCGACAATCCGCTGGTGGTGAACGATGTGCTCAGCTATCTCATCTACGGAACAACCAAGGCCGAGGTGCAGGGCCTTGACCGCATTCCGCGTGATGAATGGCCGAGCGCTCTGCCGCTGCTTTACTACGCCTACCACATCATGGCTGGACTGGGCACTTGGTTCGCGCTCTTGATGGTGGTGTCTGCATTTCTGCTTTGGCGCGGCAAGCTCTACTCCGCGCGCTGGGCGCTGTGGGCTTTGCTGCTCAGCTTTCCGCTGCCGTACATTGCCAATACCGCCGGCTGGATGACGGCCGAGCTCGGGCGTCAACCGTGGCTCATCTACAAGCTGATGCGCACCAGCGAAGGCTACTCCAGCAATGTATCGGCCGGTAATGGATTGTTTACGTTGATAGGGTTCATGGGACTCTACGCGCTGCTGGGCCTGCTGTTCACAGTGCTGATTTATCGCGAAATCAGCCACGGTCCAGTAGCAACGTCTGCGGCAGAAGCTGTCCCCGCCGACTGAGTTTTCTTTAACGAATGGGCTACGGCAGCATCGGAGTCGCTCTGAATCTGCCCTGAAGTGCAAGGAGCCTGGCAATGATGGGTTTGATCTGGTTCTGGCTGGTCGCCGTAATGATTGTGGGATATGTCGTCCTCGACGGCTTTGACCTGGGCGTGGGTGTGCTGCACTTGTTTCTGGTGCGCACAGAAGCGGAGCGTAAGGCGACGCTCAGCAGCATTGGGCCCGTGTGGGATGGCAATGAAGTTTGGCTCCTGGCCGGCGGAGGCACGCTCTACTTCGCGTTCCCCACGCTTTACGCATCCGCATTCAGTGGCTTCTATCTGCCGCTGATGATCGTGCTCTGGCTGCTGATTCTGCGCGGCGTTAGCCTTGAGCTGCGCAACCACATCGAAGTAGGTGTGTGGCGCGCGCTGCTCGATGGCCTGTTCGGCATTGCAAGCCTGCTGCTCACCATCTTCTATGGGGCCGCGCTGGCCAACGTGATTCGCGGCGTTCCACTGCAGGCCGACGGATACTTCTTCCTGCCGCTGTGGACTAACTGGAAACCCGGTTTGCATCCCGGAATTCTTGACTGGTACACCGTGATCGGTGGCCTGGTGGCGCTGGTTGCTTTAACACTGCACGGCGCGCTCTGGATCGCCATCAAGACGTCAAGCGACCTATGCCGTCGCGCGCAACGCATCGTCACGCCGCTCTGGTCTGTCCTGCTGGCGCTCACAAGCGTCAGTCTGCTTGCTACCGTAAACGTGCGTCCGCAAAGTCTCGACAACTACTTTGCGCATCCGATCACATTTGCCGTGCCTGTCGGCGTAATCGCGTCGCTTGCCAGTGTATGGATCTTCAATCGCAGTCAAAAGGCAGTGAGCGCATTTCTCAGCTCGTGCCTGTATCTCTTCTTCATGCTCGCCGGCGCATGCTGGGGACTCTATCCGACGCTGCTGCCCGCCACCACCGGGCCTGATCGCGATATCACGCTCGAACGCGCGCTCTCCGGTCCGCACACTTTGGCCATAGGTCTGGTGTGGTGGACATTCGGCATGGCAATGGCCGTCGGCTACGTCGCATTTGTCTACAGCCGCTTCAGGGGCAAAGTAGACCTGCAAGTCGGCCGCCACTAAGACAAGAAAGCAGACGCAGGTCTGGGATAGGCGAAGCATTTCCTCACTCCTTCGCCACGGGCATTGGAGCAAGGCGGACTATAAACCGACTTGTAACTCCCGAATTGGCGGCTGTCGTTAGCACATAATATGTCCGGTGTTTTTAGCAAGTGAAGTGTCCGCACAGCGGGCGGCGAGGATGGAGCCATGCGCGAGAGCATGGAGATCTATCCGCAGACCGCAGCGGAGCGGGCGATGAAATTGCAGGAAGTGTTGC
The DNA here is from genome assembly GCA_017883405.1 of Occallatibacter sp. Lineage (GTDB taxonomy): Bacteria > Acidobacteriota > Terriglobia > Terriglobales > Acidobacteriaceae > Telmatobacter. The sequence continues at coordinate 8,539 of JADGNO010000124.1, forward strand.
TACGAGCCACATCTGGGAAGATCAAGTGGTGGCAGGCGGCCGAGCTGATCGGCATCAGCGAGCGGCAGATGCGGCGCTGGCGGAAGCGGCTCGAGGAGCAAGGTCCTCAGGGATTACTGGATCGGCGACGGCGTAAGCCAA
>JADGNO010000125.1 GCA_017883405.1 Occallatibacter sp.
ATTGAAATGGTGACCGACGAGTGAATTTGAGCAACCAGGCTGCTGCGCAGGCTTAGCTTCGCAGAAATTCAACCTGACGACAAGCAAGACTCTAGTTTGAGCAAGGAGATGAGACGTGAATAATTCCTTTGATTACGAGGCAATTGCCAAGATGATCGATCACTCATTGCTTAACCCATCCCTGACCACGCAGGAACTTGAAGAAGGTTGTGCGCTGGCGGTTCGCTATGACGTCGCAAGCGTTTGTATTCTGCCCTACTACCTTGTGCGTTGCGCTGAGCTGCTTGCAAGAACCACTGTGAAAGCCAGCACAACCATTGGTTTTCCGCATGGCGGACACACAACTGCCATCAAGCTCGCCGAAGCCCGGCAAGCGCTAAACGACGGTGGGCAGGAATTGGACGTAGTTATCAATATCAGCAAGGCCAGAAGTGGAGATTGGCAGTTTGTACGCAACGAGCTAGACCAACTGACCGAATGTATTCATGCAGGCGGAGCAAAGATCAAGGTGATCTTTGAGAATGCCTATCTGGAAGATGCTTCAAAGATTCGGTTGTGCGAGATGTGTGGAGAGATTGGAGCCGATTGGGTGAAGACCTCCACGGGGTACGCGCCGAGCGGAGCAACGCTCCCCGACCTTGAATTGATGCGCAAACATTCTCCAGTGAGCGTTCAAGTGAAGGCGGCGGGCGGAATTCGAGATCTTGATGCGTTGTTGACCATCCGTGCGATCGGTGTCAGCCGGGTTGGGGCAACCCGCACGGAGACAATGCTGGAAGATTGCAGGAAGCGGCTTGGTCTTGAGCCATTGAACTGATAAGTAAATGAAATTACGCCGTCGGCCTTGATGCGGCGCGCTTGTCGGCGTATATCATTATTCCCATGTCTACCAAGCTCCGCTGGGGAGTACTCAGCACTGCAAATATCGGTCTCAAGAAAGTGCTCCCTGCTATGCAGCAGGGCGAAAACACCACAATCGTCGCGATTGCATCCCGCGATCTGGCCAAAGCCCGGCAGGCGGCTGCCGCTCTTGATATCCCCACAGCGTATGGCTCGTATGAAGAGCTGCTCGCTGACCCCAATGTCGACGCCATCTACAATCCACTCCCCAATCAATTCCATGTTCCCTGGACGATCAAAGCAGCCGAGGCTGGAAAGCACGTTTTGTGCGAAAAGCCCATCAGCCTCACCGTCGCAGAAGCGAAAACGCTGCTCGAGGTTCGCGCACGGACTGGCGTAAAGATCTGCGAAGCCTTCATGATCCGCAGTTATCCGCAATGGCTCCGCCTGCGCGAGCTGCTCGATGAAGGGCGCATCGGAGAACTCCGCTCGATTACCGGTTTCTTCAGCTATTTCAACGTAAACCCTGCCAACATTCGTAATAATGTCGAATCCGGCGGTGGAGGAGTTTACGACATTGGCTGCTACCTGATCCACGCCTCGCGCTACGCCTTCGGGCAGGAGCCGACGCGGGTCGTCGCGACTCTCGATCGCGATCCGGAAATGCACATTGACCGTCTGGCTTCCGCGATTCTCGAGTTTTCCGGTGCCCACTCCATCTTTACCTGCAGCACACAGCTGATCCCCTATCAGCGCATACACTTTCTGGGCACGCGCGGTCGCATCGAACTGGAAATCCCATTCAATGCTCTGCCAGACCGGCCCACTCGTCTGTTCATCGACAGCAATGGCGATCTGACTGGCGGCGGTATTACCACAGAGATCTTCCCGGCATGCGATCAGTACACAATGCAGGGAGAAGCGTTCGCCAAGGCAGTGCGCGAAAACACGGAGGTTCCAATACCACTCGAAGACTCAATTGGGAACATGGCAGTGATTGAAGCTGTTTTCAGCTCCGCCCACTCAGGCCAATGGGTAACTCCGCAGCGATGAGGAACTGTTGGTGATTGAGTAAGACAGCCTCCGTTCCTGAAAGCTAGCTTAACGAACGATACACAGAAAGATCCAGCGTTCAAGGCCTTTGCTGGTTTCAATAGTTAGAATGAACGATACCGGTGCGCCGGCGAATTGCCAAATGATCAGGCAGAAAACACAATGAAAAAAGCCGGCACAGGTTTCAACCTGTGCCGGCTCTTCAAGAATGGCAACAGCCTACTTAGGTGCTGTGGCTTTTCTCTGTCTTTCCGACCTTCTGGCGAGAGGTTCCACTTCTTTTCTCTCGCGATCTTCTTTGCACGCTTTGACGAGGCAGAGGAAACTGCCGCTGCTATCATCTTGGGTCTGGCTACCTTCTTCTTTGCTGCTACCGCCGAGGTGCCGGTCAGCAGCGCGCGTCTTGCTTCAGCACAGCGATCTCACGATCGACTTATGCCAGAATCTCCGATACTCCAATAAATCCGCCATAGAACAGGACGAGCGATCTAACTACGAAGGCTAACTCGAAGCGCGGCACAAGGAAGCTACCTGCCACTCGAAACGATAGACGCTTGCATATCTTTCTGTAAGTTTTAAGTCAACTACCGTTCGGAAAATGGCGTTGTTTCAGAGTTGTTCTTGTAGCGGCAGCATCTGCGGCGGAGCTTCCCTGGACGTTTTGTTTTTGGGCCCTGAATACCTGGGTATTTATGACAGGCAACTGTAATCGGGTGGCCGGCTTATCTATCCAATCACCGGACCAAAACAAGCTATCTGCACATGTGATCTTCGGCTGACTAAGTTGAAGCTTTGATAGCACTTAGCTTATCCCGTGAATTAGACCGTGCCGACCCTTTCAGCGAAAGCTCAGGATGCGCTTACTCCTGCTTTCTTCATGCCTGTCGGGCTAACGAGGCGCATTCCTTCAGGTCACGGCAGAATTCGTCGACACGCGCAAGGTCTGTGTCCCAAGCGAACATGATGCGCGCAGCACCTCCGATGAAACTATAGAACCTCCATCCGCGCTCGCGGACCCGGTTAAGGACGGCTTCAGATGCTTCAAGAAATGCTGCATTGGCTTCAACGGGGCCGGCGAGCCGCACACCTGGGATATCCGCGATCTGTTGAGCGAGGTATTGCGCGCATTGATTGGCGTGGGTTGCGTTGCGCAACCATGCGCCGCTCTCCAGCATTCCCACCCACGGAGCGGAAAGGAAGCGCATCTTTGAAGCGAGTTGACCGGCCTGCTTACAACGGTAATCGAAATCCGCGGCCAGCTTGCGTTCGAAGAACAGCACCGCTTCTCCCACTGCCATACCGTTCTTGGTGCCGCCGAAGCAGAGAACATCCACGCCGCTCTTCCATGTCAATTCCGCTGGCGAGCAACGAAGGCTGGCACACGCATTGGCAAAGCGCGCGCCGTCCATGTGCAGCGACAGTCCATGAGTTTTGCATTCATCTGAGATGGCCCCTAACTCATTCAGGGTATAAACACGCCCGGTCTCGGTGGATTGTGTAAGGGTTACGGCGCGCGGTTTGGGGTAGTGAATATCCTGGCGCTTGGTGGCAAGTTCGTGAATCGCAGCCGGTGTAAGTTTGCCGTCAGCACTGGGGGCGACAAGTAACTTCGACCCGTTGGAGAAAAACTCAGGCGCGCCGCACTCATCGGTCTCAACATGTGCCTGGTCGCAACAGATGACTCCGTGGTAAGACTGGCAAAGCGAGGCCAATGCAAGCGAGTTTGCCGCTGTGCCATTGAAGACAAAGTAGACATCACATTCGCACTCGAAAAGATCGCGAAATGCATCCGAGGCTCTCGTCGTCCACGGATCGTCTCCATACGACGTTGCGTGGCCTTGGTTGGCCGATTCGCTTGCGCTCCATGCTTCGGGGCAGATGCCCGCATAATTGTCGCTCGCGAATTGTTGTAACAATTCCTTGGACTCA
>JADGNO010000126.1 GCA_017883405.1 Occallatibacter sp.
CCTGCGGCGGGCAGAGACAACAGCAACGGCAAAAGCAACCGCAAGTGCAACGGCAACAGCAAGAACAACGGCAAGGACTATAAAAATCTATGGCCATCGTTCACGTCGCAATGAAGTCGTCCGCCAGTGCGCCGCCATCGGCGGCACACGCGGACTATATTGTGCGCGCTGGCAAGTACGAACAGCGCGGCGACGTGGTGCACGTCGAACCCGGCAATATGCCGGAGTTCGCCCAGGCCGACGCGCATGCTTTCTGGCTTGCCGCCGATGCGCACGAACGCGCCAACGGGCGCGCCTATACAGAGCTACAGATTGCGCTACCGCGCGAGTTGAGCGACGGGCAGCGCATCGAGCTGGCGCAGGAGGCGGCGCGGGAGTTCATGGGAGATCGCTTTGCATATATTCTGGCCGTGCATAACCCCGTCGCCAAAGACAAGATCGAGCAGCCGCACATGCACATTATGTTCTCCGAGCGGGTTGTAGACGAGCGCACACGAACCCTGCCGGAAGATCAGTTTTTCAAGCGCAACGGAGCCAAGAAAGACCGGGAATGGAATGACCGCACGAAGCCGGAAGAAATCCGGGTGAAGTGGTGCGAGATGATGAACCGCGCGATGGAGCGTGAGGGGATCGGGGAGCGGGTAGACCCCCGCTCGTGGGCTAACCAGGGCCGGGAAGACCTTGCTGCTTTGCGCGAGGAAAAGGAGCTGCGCGGCGACGAGCCGGATGCGGTCGAGCGCCGGAAAGAGATTGCGCAGTTGCGCGAGTTGCGGAAGGAGTTGCCAGCGCCCGGACTGGCGCAGGTTGCCGACCTCCAGCAGCTCGAAGCCGAGGCTGCGGCGCAGATCGCCATGATCGAGCGGAAGCTCGAAGAAGAGACCGGAATTCTGGACAAGTTGATAGCGAAGGCCAGGGAAGCGGTTGGCCAGGTGATCGAGTGGGGCCAGAACCTTTTGGCCGGTCCAAGGGTGCCGGTATTCGCAAGGATGAACCGCGCTATGCCGCCCGACCTGGCGCGGAGTGGACCGCCGCCGCCGGCACGGACGCTGGAGCCAGCTTCCGTTGTCGATGCTGCCGAGGTGAAACAGCAGGCTGCGGAGACCGGGAAGGAGCGCAGTGCCGAGGAGATCGCCGAGGAGCAATACCGGCAGTGGGAGGCGATGGACGAATTGCGCGAGAAGGCAGAGGCCAGCTTTGAAGCCAAGTATGCCGCATATGAAGCGCAGCAGGCAGAGAAGGAGCGGCAGGAGCGGGAGATCGAGCGCAGTCTGAAGCAGCCGCAGGAGCAAGTAGAGCACGATTTTGAGCGTGATTAGGACGGAGAACGCATGAATGGAGAAATGGAGCAGATATTCGCAATCAGGAAGGGTGCGCAAAGCGTGGTCGATGCCGCGCAGAAGAGCGTCGAGGCGCTGAACGCGGCCATCCAGCAGCAGCAGCAGATAACCGCCGAGGTGAAGAGCTTCACGGCCAAGTCGCTTGGCCAGGTCCAGCAGGGCGCACGGCAAGGCGTCCAGGAAGCCATCCAACAGGCGGCAAAGATAGATATTGGCGAGCAGATCAAGACCGCCGTGCAGCCCACTCTCGACAGCATCCGGCTGGCCGCCCGGAGTCTCAACGAAGCAGCAGAGAGCGCGGACAAGGCCAATTCCAGGCTGTCTGGGCATAGGCTGGTCTGGAAAGAAATCGCGCTATGTTTTCTCATGGGCTTTGTTATCGGTGGCGCGGCGGTCTGGATGCTTGTGAAGCAGAGAATTGAAGGCATCGACCAGCGGTTGGATAATCTGCCGGCCGTCAACCAGCAGCAGACCGATACGCGATTGGCGGGCAGCAATCAGAAGCAGGGCAGCGGCCACAAGGGAAGCAAGCCGGTGCCCGTGCAAACGCCGCCGCAGCCAGGGGCGGACGCGGAGCCGCAGTAGGGAGGGGCGAAGGGTGCGGAACGCCGGCTTGTCGATCACCGATGAGATGCGCGAGCTGGACCGGTTCTACATTTCCGGCGAGATCGACTTTGGAGAACTCGGACGCCGAAGCCGCCAGGTGTAGCCATCCTATGCCGCCCCCTCCGGCCCCGGCACCCCGCCCGCGTTTCCGCTGGCCAAGCGCTCAGCAATGAAATAGAGTACCGGCTTAGAAGGCTGGGGCTCTAACTGATAGCCTCAAGCGGAGTTGTCGCAGCTCGTGTGACCAAGTGCCTTTGACAGAATTCGATCAAACCTGCGCAAAATCTTCGAGTTATTCTGGGGCAGGCGGGAGAAACAAACAGACGAGCAATGGCATTTAGGTTCACTGCATAATGCTCAATGTCGCAGATAGTGTCGTGCCTGGGTTGTTGGTGCCTGTGGATTGAGCATAGAAGGTAGTGCCGTAGCCCGCAGCGCGCATGCTTGTAATATCAAACCAATATTGAAAACCGGTTACCGTCTGTCCGTCGGTGCAAACAGCGTAGTTCGTGCCGCATAGGTAATCCGTTTCCACGATGGAACTTGATGGTACTATCGATCCGGATGGTCCACCAAGTCTGGCAAGCGGGGTTGATCCATACCCATGAATCCGGACAACCTCGTAGACTTTGTACGAACTAGTAGGGTAGTGGTTGGTTGTTATAAGCGCATTCGCGTCATTCTCGCACACCAATGTAGAAATCGAAGTTTCCTGACCGCAAGTGTTCCAAGTGGAAATGTACGAAAGGGGCGGAGCCGATGAGTTAGGAGTGACTTTATCGGGCTGCGCAGCAATTTCAGAGTTGATCGATGTATCGTTGGTAGTGTTAACCATGAAGGGTGTGAGATGCTGTTCGCCTTCATATACCCTACTTTCAGAAAGTGTTTGAGCCTGTCCAATCTGCGCCAAAGAGCCAGAGAAAATTATTAAGGCAAGGATAGTGAGAGCGTAAATTAATTTCCGCATAGTGATCCTCCGAAAGCGAGTGAAACAATACAACCTGGTGGGTCTTTCCGCCAAGATTGCATGCGAGTTTGATTGAGTAAGTTAAATAGTTACATTCAACTTCGAAGTGTTTCCTTCATTTTGAAGAAGGTCGGAAAGACCGCTGTAGGTGGCTGCCAAATCGACGTTTCCGTGTGAAGCATCGAAGCTTGACATGCTGTGTAGCGTGGCATTCAAGTTGAATGTTTGGGTGTCGGTACGGAGATTGCCTTCATTTTGTGACGCAGGCTGATAACTCGGATTGCTGGCGTCGAGGTCTTGAAAACCTGCGGCAATCATTGCTCTTTGCTGTGCGGTCGTCAACTGGCCGCTCGTAGCGAGCAGGTCTACTTTGTCGCGAATTTCTGAGATGCTCGAATTACTGTCTGAAGCCACGGATAAACTACCAACAGCCTTGCTGTTTCCTAACTCACCTGATGCAAATGCGCTGTTGAGTGCGCTTAGGTTATTGACGCCTGAAATATTCATTAACCCTCCTTAGTCTTGTGCAGTGAAAACGGACTGCCAAGCATGTAGCATTAGAACTAGCATTTGTTGGGCCATTGTGGTGGCAAGAGTCATGTTATTTATAGTGAACGGGCTCAGATTCGATGAGCAAAGGTAGTCCTTAGATCGGGTTACGTCGCGTGCGGATATCAAGGGATCGTGATCGAAGCCTACTCGATCTTGTGTCAAGGCATTTGTTAAAGCGGGTGGCCTATTAGAGCACGATGAGCAAACGAATCTTTCTATAAGTGATAATGTCCTTTATTATTACTGCTTTAACCAACAAATCGGCTAGATGGTGCCGGTGCCTCCAGCCAATTTCGATGCAGTCCGCTACTGTTAAAGATCGCTTGCCCAGTTGACCGTGGCGTGGAGATCTTCGACGTGGGCAAATATTTTGTCATTTGTAACCAGCACGGCTCCAGCGGCTATAGCCTGCGCGGCAATCAACAAATCCATCGATTCGACCGTGATTCCCTTGGCTTCGAGTTTTGCGCGCGTGAGCGCATAGACTGCGGCTTCTTCCGATCCCCAGGGCAGAATCTGAAAGTGTGTAAACAGGCTCTCGATGGCAGAGCGCCGGGAACGTGACAGATTACGTTTTGCCATTCCGAAGCGGACCTCCGCTTCGGTCATAACCGAGATGCAGAGGGTCACATTGTGATCTTGTGACAGACGTTGAAACTCGTTCCGCGCCGCCTGCGAAATTCCCTTGGCGATGTAGCTGAACGTATTTGTGTCGAGCAGATAGATTGCCGTCATGCCAGTTCCTTGCCTATTCGTTCAGTAACGCATCCAGTTCCGGCCGGGATTGCGGCGGGCGATGGTCGCGGTCAGCGTCGCTCAGAAAGCCCTCGGGAAATGGCTCGGCATCGAGCGCGGCGAAGACTTCCGGAAGAGGAAGGATTTCAGACAGAATAACGTCCCCGCTCTCAGCATCCCGGCGAACGGTGACCTCGGAGGAGCGAAAGCGGAAGTTGACGGGAATGGTGACGTGCTGGCTGCGTCCGCTCATAAAGACGCGTGCGCGGGCTGTATTTGGAGTCATAAAGTCTAACCTCCTCAGATGTATAGCATAGCTATATAGCACAGCCTTGTCAATCTGTACAAATCTAAACCAGCGTTTAGAATTTGTACGTGACCGCTTCACTGCCCTGTTTCGTCGCCTACTACCGTGTCTCCACCGACCGCCAGGGCGCGAGTGGACTGGGCCTTGACGCGCAGCGTCAGGCCGTCGCTCGCCAGGTCAACGGCGGCCAGCTCGTGGCCGAGTTCACTGAGATCGAGAGCGGACGCCGGCACACGAACCGGCCTCAGCTCTTGGCTGCGCTTGAGGAGTGCCGGAAGCGCCGCGCTACCCTGCTGATTGCCCGTCTTGACCGGCTGGCCCGCAATGTCGCTTTCATTGCCAACCTGATGGAGAGCGGCGCGGACTTCATTGCCTGCGATATGCCCCAGGCCAACCGGCTGACGATCCACATTCTGGCCGCCGTCGCCGAGCATGAGCGCGAGATGATTTCCCAGCGGACAAAGGCGGCGCTGGCCGAGGCCAAACGCCGAGGGACCAAGCTAGGCAATCCGCGTATCGAGGCGGCGCGGACGCTGGCGCTTGCCGCTCATCATGCCCACCGGCCAGAGCCGGAGGTATTGACGCTCATGGTAGAGTGGCGCGGCCAGGGCAAGACTCTGCGGGCTATTGCCCGCGACCTCAACCGCCTCAATATCCGGCCCGCGCGCGGACGGCAGTGGTACGCAAGCAGCGTCAGGAACCAACTCAGTACATTCACTACCTAATTATTTTGCGATTTCTTTTGTATATCGCTATGATTGCATTTAGATTTCATTTAGCGATTAAAGAGAAGGCGGTACGCAAAGATGATTCTGGCAGTTGGCAACGTCAAGGGCGGCGTGGGCAAGACCACTATCGCGGTCAATCTTGCGATTGCGTTGGCCCGATCTGGCCGCGATGTTCTGCTCATTGATGGTGATGAGCAAGGAACGGCTGTCGCGTTCACGGAACTGCGAACAGCTCAGATGAAAGGCAATCCGGGCTATACGGTTGTTTCATTGCATGGTGGCGCGATCCGGACCCAGGTGCGCCAGCTCGCCTCAAAGTATTCAGACATTGTCATTGATGTAGGCGGTCGTGACACGGGCAGCTTGCGAGCTGCTCTGACCGTTGCCGACGTTGTTCTCATTCCCGTTCAGCCGCGCAGTTTCGACCTGTGGGGCGTGGATCAGACCGCAGAACTGGTTAAGGAGGCTCGGGAACTCAACGAAGGGCTGAAGGCGATTTCAGTTCTCAATGCTGCCGATGCCCAGGGTAAGGACAACGAGGCAGCAGCGGAGGCATTGCGTGAAGTCGAAGGTGTGGAACTAGCGCCAGGGTTCATCGTGCGTCGTAAGGCGTTTCCGAACGCCGCCGCGTCAGGTCTCTCCGTTTTGGAGCATGACGACCCCAAGGCCATCGAGGAATTAAACCGTCTGACAGAGATGTTGTTTGTACATACAAACGCTATCGGAGCGAAATAACATGACTATCACAAGGAATCCTAAGCGCAATCCAGCAATTGCAAGCGAAGATCACGTTCAAGCCTTCATTTCTGGAGCTGGGCAGGCTGCAGTGGCGGCGGAGCCCGAGCAAAACAAAAAGCCAATCATGATTCGAGTGGACCCCGGCATGATCGACCGGATCGACCGCGCCGCCAAGCGACTGGGCATTAGCCGCAGCGCCTTTATCGTTTCCAGTGCGGCTGTTCGGTTGGAGAGCATGGAATGAAGAGCAATGGCCGCAGCGCCGGCGAGCTGCTGGCGATCGACAGTATCGTCACGCCCCGGATACGGCGCAGCCTGGTTGGGCCAACGCCTATTCAGAGCCGTTTAGTTGAAGCAGCCGCGCGGTGCGCTCAGGAGCAGGAAGACCAATCGATCTTGTATCAGCACAGCGTCTTTTGCCAGACCACACTTCCATACCGCGACCCAGGTGATGATGTACGAGTGTGGGAACGAAGCAACGGCCGAGCGCACCTGAAGGTGTTGGCCGGTGAAGCGATGCACCCCAGGGAGGGACGTTTCGTCGAGTTGGGGTTACCCTTTGGGCCGAAGTCCCGCATGATCCTCATGCACATCAACCAGAGGGCGCTTCTTGCTCAATCTCCAGTGATCGAGATCGAGGATTCTCTGACCCAGTTCGTTGGGAAAGTATTGAAGCTGGATCTCAAGGGACGCAATATTAAAGCCGTCAAGGACCAGCTCGCGCGCCTGGCCGCGGCGTCGATCCGCTTGGGCGTCGTGCGTGACGGCCAAGCGATTACAGTCAATTCAAATATTGTTTCGGCCTTCGATCTCTGGTTTCCAAAGGACGAGCGCCAGCGTGTTTTGTGGCCCTCCACTGTTTCGCTTTCACTCGACTACTTCCAAAGCCTGATGAGCCAGGCTGTGCCGGTGGATGAGGCGCACATTGCTGCGCTGTCCCACAGCTCTCTTGCTCTCGACATCTACAGTTGGCTGGCGCAGCGGCTTCACCGGATACCCACGGAAAGGCCGCAAACCATTTCGTGGATTTCCCTCCATGCGCAATTCGGACAGGGCTACAATCCTGACCGTCTTGATAAATTCAGGCAGAAATTCCGGGTTGCGCTGAAAGAAGTTCTCATGGTTTACCGTGCCGCTCGCGTTGAAGACGACGAAGCAAAGCCAGCTCGCCGCAAGATACAGAACGGAAGAGTGCTCTGGCGGGAGGAAGTAGCCAAAGGGTTGAAGCTCTACAACAGCGCCCCGCCGGTCAGGAAGCTGCTCAAATAGGGGCAGACCACTGCGAGAAAACCACGGCCATTTGGGTGGTATATATATAGCATCTTCGCGGTGGATAAGCACTTAGAGGAAAAAGTTTTCCACGGCCATTTGGGTGGAGAAGTCACGGCCATTTGGGTGGGAATAGAACGGCCATTTGGGTGGGGAACCCTCTATATAGAACCTCTATGTTTTCCGGTAGTCTCTCCGCCCAAAACTGTGAATCGGTGAAAAAGGGAGTTCAAAAGGAGCTCCCTAACGGGCGATCAGCGAGCTACGCTCGCATACGGTGGGAGGGCGTTGAGCGCCCCTCCCACACCCTCCCCGCCAAAAAACAAAAACTTGCTAATGAAGGTGGGGTCGATCCAGCTTTCGAGCCTGCGATTAAAACCGTACTGGATCAAACAAAAAGCCCCGGTGACGATCCCGAAAGTGTTTGGCCTACCCCTTTCCTATCCAAATCCGTCCTGTGGCTGCTTTGCCATAGAACTACGGGTTATGAATCCGTCGCTCAAGCCGGTCTACGGTCAATTCAGGCCCAGTGTTTTTCGCAAGATGTGAACCAGGCCAATCGGGTTTTTGGTCGCCATCGAAAGTTTGGAGGAAGTGTACATCTCGAATTGCGTGATCGGCGCCCAGCGGATTTTATGGCCGGCCGACAGCCCAAGTTCCCGGATGAACTCCCGTTGCGTCCGGCCGTTCCCGTCGCGAAAGGGATGGATCGCGTTCAGCTCGGCCAGGTAGTATGCCGCGCCATGTGCGAACTTCTCCGCGCTGCGTTCCCGCAGCCAGTTTTCCCGCGCCAGCTCGCCGAATAGTGCCGTCAGGGAGGATTCCAGCCATTGAGCCGGACAGAAGCTCACCAAACCAAGCGATAGATCGCAGGAGCGCACTCGGCCCGCCCAGGGGTAGACATCCTGAAACAGCGCATGGTGAATCGCCAGCAAGTGCGCCAGGCCAAATGAGCCGGTGACCGGACGCGAGTACAGAAAAATTAGACGCTTGAAGACCATCCGCGCCTCGTGCGCGGCCAGGGCTTCCGGTGTATGAAGATTCGCCTTGTTCTTCAAAAGATGGGATCGAGAGTGAATGTAGGGGTCCATCAGAGCTTTTCACGCTCCCGCTCATCGAGGACGGCGATGGCCGAACACAGTTCGGCCAGGCTCAGATCCTCGCTGACATAGGCGCTGGCCAGTTTGCGGACCCCGGCCCCAGGATCGAGCGATTCGATGGCCAGAGATTGGAGTGTGTCCGCCACGGCTTCCGAACGCGCCCACGAAAGCGGCTTGCCACGCCGCTTTGCCGGTCCCGGTTTGTTTGAGGTTGCAGAATGCTTTTCCGTCATGGATGCAAGCCGCCCGCGCGCCAAAATAGCCGCATTGCGTACATCGTTATTCCTGAGCGCCTGCCTTCTAAGCCGGTGGCCTCAATCGTTCCCGTCTCGACGGCGGGACAGGCCGGGAATTTTTGGCAACATTCGTGGCTCTTCTGACAACCTTCATTGGTTCGACCAAGCCGTGAAGCGCGATTCCTATCCGGTCGTCGCCGCCTTGTGCGTAGACTTCGAGCAATTGCATGGTTTTCTCATCCGGCGATCCATCAACCCGGCTCAATACTTTTTCGATAAGGGCGCGGCGACTCGCCAGGTCCTCTGCCGTCAACTTTGGCGGGCGACATTCCTCTTCTGGCCAGTCCGCCAGTCCGTTCGCTTTCTGATAAGCCTTGCGCGCCCAGCGATAGTCAACGAGGATGAATTGAGAAGATTCAACTTCCTCGCGCAGTGCTTCAGTGGTGATCCGTCCGCTTTGCTGATTATCCGCCAACATTACGCCCTCCTGAACATTGAAAGTGCGTTGCCAACTATGGTCCGAATCTCAGAATGCCGAGATTCGGACCCGTTCCAAGCATGGGGGTCGCTGCGAGGCGTAAAGGCCGCTGCGCGCCGCTTTCAGCGGTGGCCTACGGCCAGCCTTGACCCCTCTACGCTCCGAAAGCCTTGTGCCGGTATGGAAGGAGACGGTTTCCTGCTGTGCCTGGTTCCAGCTATTTGTCGTCCCGCTGAGAGTCCGATTCCGGGCGCTTCACAGTGAGCGAGAGTCCGTATTGAGCGGCGGCAAGTTTTTCCGGGGCGTCCTTATAGAACTCAGCCAGAAATTCTTTGAACTTCTCCGCCGACTGTGCCGACTGTTGCGATTTCCAGATGGAGGCCACACCGACCAGAATCTTGGCATGGTCATCCTTCCGTTTCTGTTCTTTGATGCTCTGAGCAAGGAGACGGCGCTCACTGGCCTTGATTGTGGCTGTCTTGTCCGCAAGAGCTTTCTTGACGGCAGCAATATCAGCAGCGGCTTTTTCCTTGAGAGCCTGTTTCTGTGCTTCGAGTTCTTCTAGAGTTTTTGGTTTAAGCGTAGCCATGCTTGAAAGGATACACCATGAGTAGCAAAAAGCAAATACCAGTGCTAAACTACAAGTGCGCGATACCTCGTTTGCTTCGCAAACGACGCGCGCCTGCGGCGGGCAGAGACAACAGCAACGGCAAAAGCAACCGCAAGTGCAACGGCAACAGCAAGAACAACGGCAAGGACTATAAAAATCTATGGCCATCGTTCACGTCGCAATGAAGTCGTCCGCCAG
>JADGNO010000127.1 GCA_017883405.1 Occallatibacter sp.
AACGATGGAGCCCGAATCGAGAGTGAGCTTGCCGGTGAACCGAAGCAGCGCCTTGTCCTTTTCAGAAAGTGCGGAGCTCTCAAGATCGCGCAGCACGCTCCACACCAGATCTTTGTCGCCGTACAAATGCGACGCCACGGACGCATGTGCGTTCATGCAAAACTCGCAACGGTTCAAAGACGATGTATACGCCGCAATCAGCTCGCGCGGCGCAGGGCCAATCGGCGCATCCTCGAACATCAGCGCGTGTGAAAGTTCGCAAAGGTGATAAGCCGCCTGGGGGTGGAAGGCAAGGATGTTCCAAATGCCCCAATACTCCGCACCAGTCTTCTTTGCCTCTGCGATCGCGTCTGCATAGGGGCCCGGCTGCGGATTGGCCTCGACGTCGCCGAGAAAGATGTGTCGCTCTACGGCATCGGGCATGATCGTCGCTCTCTTTCTCATAGATAGCGAGCAGATCTTGCGATGGAAGTCCGAATGCATTGACCACCCGATTGAAGCTGGCAAACAGGGCGGTCACGTGAATCGTCTCGGCAATCTGCAGATCGCTCCACCCGGCGGCGCGCAACGCTTCGATGTCGGCCCTTGCGATGGTTTGCGAGTTCTGAGTAATCTTGCGTGCGAAGTCGAGTAGAGCGCGTTGAGGATGAGTAATTGCTTCCGATTCAAGATGGCACGCCATCACGGCTTCAAGCGCTTCCTGTGAGCCGCCTTGAACACGAAAAGAGAAGCCATGACTGTCAGCGCAATACGCGCACTGGTTTTGCGCAGAGACGAACGTAGACAGCATTTCCTTATGACGGCGATCAAGCGCGCCGTCCACAAACAGCATCGACTGAGCGAGCCCCATCATGTGTTCAAGCAGCGGAGGGTGAGTCGCAAAACACTGGAGAATGCCCGGTACCTGCGGACGACCGAAGTCCTTGCGGAACTGCGCATAGAGGCGCACGACTTCAGGCGACGCATTCTGTTCGTTTACCACGGGCAGGTTCGCAGCCGCAATCGGCTGTGAACTTCCGCGTTCCGCAAGCTTCTCGTATTCTGGTGCTGTCATCCGATTCAGAACTCCAGGCGCATTGCGAACTGGAATGCGCGAGGGCCGCCCGAGCCAAAGAAACCGCCGGCAATCGTGTCCGGCTGGTAGAAGTTGGTTTGTACCGGTGCGCCCGCCGTAACCGGGCTGATAGAGATATTACGCCCTGCGAAGTTTGCCTTATTCGTTCCGCGGACGTTTACCTGGTTGGACATGTTGAAGCCTTCGCCCATCAGACTCAGCGTCATTCTGTCTGCAACGCGGAATTCCTTCTTCAAGCGCAGATCCAGTGAACTAAATGGACTGAAGAAGTTGATGCCGCCGGGAACGTGTGCGATCGGCCCGCCGGCATTGCATGGGAAGGCGCCTGGGCAAGCCGGCAGGGCATTCCACTTATCAATTACGGTATTCAATTGGTTGCTGTTCTTGATTTCACGCGCAAGTGCGTTGCGTGGAAGGATCGGCAACCGCGAACCGGAGGCGCCGGTAGAACTGTTGGCTGTTCCAGGAAGGAAAGTATCCGCCGGAACGCCGGTGCCGAACGTGTACAGTGGCGCCAGGCCGAAGCCATACGGTAGCTTTACATCTCCATACAGAGTGATGCGATGCCGCTCGTCGGTGAGCGAATAGCCTTTCTCCTTGCGAAGACCGGCGGTGCCTTCGACCAGATTCACTTGCTCGTCTATGTTGTTGTTCTCCAACTGGTCGTCATCGGAGTAATCGAAGGTTTTTGAAAGCGTGTAGCTGACGTTGTAGTCGTAGCCTATGCGTTTTACATGGCCTTCGCGATGGCCGACACTTACGAGGAGCCCGTCATACCAACTCTTCGCCGACGAATCCAGAATTGTGACACTGTCTGTGATGCCCGAGAGCGGGTCGGTGATGAGGCAGAGGCGGTTGTTGCCGGGGCACTGGATGTCGGGAGAGGTTGAGCTGGTGCTGCGCAAGAGGCTTCCAATGAGCAGGCGCCGCCCAAATACGTGCAGACCGTCGGCAGTGATCATCCAGTTTGTGCCCAGTTGCTGCTGCAAGCCGAGCGAAAATTGCTGGAACAGGGGATGGTGCGCGTTTGGCCCGAGGGCCACTATGCCCACGCCGCCAGTCTGGTGAGGCCCGCTGAAGGCCGTTGCGATGGTGGGACTGCCGGTGGCGAACTGCGACCCGGGCGCAAAGCACAGATCGAGGCTCGCAGGAGCAGGAATTCCCGGGTTTGTGCAGCTTGAACCCGCATACTGCGTCACCGTGAGCGCACGATCATTTTGCACGAGTTCCTTCGATCCCGCCTCGAGAGTGATGCGGTCAAAGTAGATGCCGTAGCCGCCCCGTATGGCGGTGCGCCCGTGACCGAAAGGATCATAGACAAATCCAACACGCGGTCCAAAGTCCTTGGTGTCGGGATCTTTGTGCAATGGAAGAACGTTTGCCATCCACGTGCATGGCTGACCGGGCGTGCTCGTCAGATTCGGGCAAGGCGCGTGTGCGGCGCTTTGGCCGGTGGCATCGGAGTCGTACTCCCACCGCAGGCCAAGATTCAACGTCAGCTTCGAGGAAGCACGCCAGTCGTCCTGCGCATAGAGTGCCGAGTAGTTATTAGTGATCCGCGGAATGGGCACAGGGATAATTGGCGCGGTGCTGTGAATGCCCACAGCTACTGGGATGTCCAGGTCGTTCACCTTGCCGTCGCCATTCAAATCCTGGAAGCCGAAGTCCGAAACGAGTATCACCGTACCAGTACCGAATACATTAATTTGCCCGGTTGCACGGTAGTGCTGGAACTCGCCCCCTACGTGCAGCGTATGTCTGCCCAAGGTCGCCGTGAAAGCATCACGGAACTGGTAGCGGTCAAGGTGCGTCGCTTGCGGCAGGTTGAAGTTCGCGCCGTCCGCAAGGTCGGGAAAGATGAGTTCATTGGTCAGGTTCAACTGGGGATTGGTGAGCGAGTGGTTCTGGGGGTAAGGAGGAAGATTGTTGTAGAAGTTGTCGTAGTGAACTGAAAAGTCGTTGGCGCGGTTAGTGGAGAAGGCGCTTGTCCATGTTGCCACTGCGGAGTTGAATCGGTTGAGCGCATTTTGCCTCTCTGACGAGGTAAACAGGGGTGTTGATTGCGCGGCGCTGGCTTGCGCAGTATCCGTGGAGCGGTTGAGGCTATAGCGCAGGCCGAACGCATTGGCGTCGTTCAGGTGATAGTCTGCACGATTCGAAAAAAGGAGGTCGCGCAGAGGCGCCGGCGCTGCCGTGTGAGCAATTGAGCCAAAAGGCGCGACATTCGAGAAAACGCGCGTGCCCGTCTGCAGTGCGGCGTTCTGGTTCCGATACTCCACCGAGGAGAAACCAAAAGCCTTGTCCCTGCGGATTGGACCACCTACTGATCCGCCAAACTGTTCGCGGTCAAAACGTGGCACAGGCTGGGTGCGATCAAATGTCGCCGGCAATCCCTGCAAATGCCGGTTGCGCTCAAACAAGAATGCGGAGCCATGCAGTTGATTGCCACCTGGCCGCGTGACGATGTTGATAATACTGTTGCCCGAGCGTCCGACCTCTGCCGTAAAGCGCCCGGTAGCGATCTGAAACTCCGCAACCGAGTCCTGCGGAAAGTTCGCGAGCGTGCCACCCACAACCTCGTCATTGTTGTCGCCGCCATCCACGGTAATGTTGCCGCCTCGTCCAAACCCGCCAGCCGAACTGATTTCGATCGTGTTCGTTTTGGTGGGGTCGAAGATCGGCCCAGGGCGATTCCCTGGAATGAGAAAAGCGAGTTCGAGAAAATTCCTGCCATTCAGCGGAATGCTCGTTATGGTGGCCGAAGTGATTTGCCCTTGTAGCATTGACTGCGTCAGTTCGATATCCTGGCTCGCTGCGTTTACATCGACTGTGCTGGTTTGAACAGCCAGGTTAAACTTTGTGTCGAGCGTGACTG
>JADGNO010000128.1 GCA_017883405.1 Occallatibacter sp.
CCGTCAATAATGCCAAGCTTGAACTGGAACTCCGCATTCTCGCCGGCCCACTTCGCGAACACCTTGGCGAGCGCCACAGGATCGCCGGAAGTAAACGCCACCGAGTTGACACCTTTCAGACCCTTGAGCGCATCCTCAACCTTGGTGCCCTTGCCTGAAATCGCCGCCAGCTTGTTCTTGACCACGCGATACTTGCCGCCGGCTTCGCGGATGACCTTGCGCAGCTCGTAATCCTTGGCCACCGTCAGCTTGGCGAAAGTGCCGATAATCGCCGTCGTCGAGCTCTCAAGCTCGCCGGCCAGCAACTGAATCTTTTCCTGCTTCTTTGCTTTCGAAATTGCCATCGTCCTGCTCCCCTCGGTGAACCGCGCCATAACCGCGCGAACTTCACCGGCTATCCCCTGATCCCTACTCCTGCTCTTAGTGCTTGCCTGCCGCGTCGGCTACGGCCGAATCCAGCGGAACGCCCGGGCCCATCGTCGAGCTCAGCGTGACGCTCTTGATGTACTTGCCCTTGGCGGCCGAAGGCTTGGCGCGCACGATCGAGGTAATCACGGTGGTGGCGTTGTCAATCAGCTTCTCAGGATCGAAGCTCAGCTTGCCCACCGGCACGTGCACCAGGCTGGTCTTGTCCGCGCGGAACTCAACCTTACCGGCTTTGATTTCCTTCACCGCAGAGGCCACATCCATCGTCACCGTTCCGGTCTTCGGATTCGGCATCAGGCCTTTGGGTCCGAGCACTTTTCCGAGACGGCCAACTACCTTCATCATGTCCGGCGTTGCAATCAGCGCGTCGAAGTCGGTCCAGTTTTCCTTCTGGATCTTCTCCACCATCTCCTCGCCGCCCACAAAATCGGCGCCGGCTTCGGTGGCTTCCTTCTGGCGGTCGCCAGAAGCGATCACGGCAACGGTCTTGGTCTTGCCCAGTCCATGCGGCAGAACCACAGTTCCGCGGACCATCTGATCGGCATGGCGCGTATCAACGCCCAGGCGCATCGTCAAATCCACGGTTTCATCAAACTTGGCGTATTTCACCTGCTTAAGCAGGCCCACAGCCTCAGGCAGTGCATACGCAGTCTTGGTGACAGCCGCACGCGCCTTCGCAATATTCTTGCTGGATTTCCTGGCCATTCATTCCTCGTCTCCCACCGCCCTTGCCAGCCCCGCTTTGCAGGGAACCCAGAACCATGTGATCAGCTCAGAAACTTGAGCCGGAGGTTCGAACAGGTCCAAAAACCGTGGTGATATTGACTGTCCGGAGTTCTCCCCTGGACATATTTAAGAATCATAGCGAATTGGCAGCAGAATTGCAAACAAAACCGCCATTTCGAGTTGCTTCGCTGTGCACTTTTCTCGCCACGCCTTTTGTGTCAAACTTCTACCCATGGGAAACAAAGACAGAGGCAAGAAAGAAACCAAGAAAGCGCCCAAACCAAAACCAAAGCCAGAGCCAAGCCGCCGGGAAATATTTACGCCGGCTCCCCCGGCAAAATAGGGCGTTTCCTGAATTCACTCCAAACGCGCGTCCGCGAAAAAGACGCAGAAAGGCTCTCTCTGTCCCAAGAGAGGGCCTTTCACATTTTCGGTGAAGCTCTCCGCTCCTTTGCCGCTGGCTGCGTTCTGCATCCCACAGCCAGCCAAATACACAGCGCCCGCATTCACATCACAGCGCGTTCCCATCAGAAGCGATAGCTTCATAGTCGACGAATTCCCTCAAATTTAATTTTCCGGGAGGTGCTCGATGAGCTGGAAAACTGCCGCAACCTTCCTTAGCGCTGCCTTGTTTGCCACTGCTGCACACGCCCAGCAGGCCCAGCAGACACAGATACCGCAGGCACAGATGTTGAGTGCTCCTTCAGTCCAGGCGCCGTTGCCCGCCGCGGAACCTGTGCCCCGAGCCGTTATTGGTGTTGCGCTTGAAGGCGGAGGCGCGCTCGGCCTTGCGCACATCGGCGTGCTGCAGTGGATGGAAGAGAACCATATCCCCATCGATCGGCTCGCAGGCACCAGCATGGGCGCGCTGGTGGGCGGCCTGTATGCGGAAGGAATGACGCCCGCGGAACTGCACCGCGTTGGCAACAGCGAAACTTTTCAACAGGTGTTCACGTTGCAATCCCCCTACAGCGACTTGAGCTTTCGCAGGCGTCAGGATCGCCACGATATCCCGCAGTCATTAACGGTGGGGCTGCGGCACGGGGTACAGGCGCGCAATGGCCTGGTAACGGAAGGCGGCGTGAACGAGCTTCTGGCGACAACGATGGCCAGCTACAACAGCCACGAGCTCGATTTCGATACCATGCCAATTCCCTTCCGCTGCGTGGCCACCGACCTGACCACACTTAAGGCCATCACTTTTTCGCGCGGTCCATTGCCGGTAGCGGTGCGCGCTTCCATCTCAATTCCAGGAATCTTCTCTCCGGTAAAGAATCCCGAGGGGCATTATCTTGTGGATGGTGGCGTTCTGAATAATTTGCCCACCGACGTGGTGCGTCGCGACCTGAAATCCGACGTCGTGATTGCTGTCTACCTGAAAAGCGATGTGCTGCGGCCCGGCGATACCAGCTCGATTTTGGGAGTGCTCGAACGGGCGTTTGCTGCCAGCACGGAGCAGAACGTTACGGTGGCAAAGCCGCTTGCGGATCTCGTTGTGTCTGTGCCCCTTGATGAATACACTTCTACCGATTATGCAAAGAGCGAGCAGATCATGAAGGCCGGATATGATGCTGCGGAACAGAATCGCGCGGCGCTGATGAATTACGCCTTAAACCAAACAGATTGGAATGCCTATGTTGCCGCACGCACGGCCAGAATCCATCCAAAGCCTGATTCGCTGCACGAAGTTGTTGTGAAAGGCGGCTCGGCCGGCGCAACGCAGACTGTGGTTGCCACTCTCAAACCGCTCATGGGCAAGCCGATTACGCCGGCAGCCACCAGTGCTGCGCTCAAGCCCATCCAGTCGAACGGCGGGTATTCGGCTGCGTACGAAACTTTTATGCCCGCTACTGCGGGTTCAACTGCCGTCGGAACTCCGGGAACGAACGGCGATACCGGAATCCTGGTGAACCTGACGAAGGACAGCATAGGGCCGCCGTATCTCATCATCGGCCCCGAGGTTGCCACTTCCTCGTCGAACATCAGCCGCGGAGAAATCAACTTACGCATCGTGGATCAAAACCTGGGAGGCTTTGGTTCAGAGGCGCGCGCCACAGCCGAGTTTGGCTATCGGACCTCGCTCTCGCTGGAGTACTATCGGCAACTCACACCGTCGGGATTCTTCATCGAACCGCACGCAGGTGTAGTTCGCCAACCCATATATATATGGGCGAATCAGAAGCGTATTGCCGAACGATTCCAGCAGAACCTGGCAGCCAGCCTTGAGGTGGGCCGCACCTTCAGCAACGCCCTGCAAGTCTCGGCAGAGTGGCGCGCCCTTTACACGCGCTGGGCGTTGCGCACTGGTTCTGGCGGCGGTCCTTACGTAGCCGGTACAGCGCAGACCGGACTCTTCCACATCAACATCGACAGGGCAGCCTCCGGATCAATCTCGCCCACCGGCTTCCGCCTGGCTGCTTCGGGGGGAGCGATGTACCACGCAATTGGAAGCAGCAACGCTCCCGTGGTCATGCTCGCCTTCGACCAAAGTATTTCCTACAAGGACACGAACATCTTCGGCATCGGTGGAGAGGTCAATTCGTATCTGCGCAATAATGTCGCGCAGCCTTTTCGTTTTACACTTGGCGGGCCCATGCGGCTCTCGGCTGCGTCCATGGACGAGTATCGCGGCACCGATCTGTACTTGACCCACGCGGGATACATGCGCCGCATCGCCGCGCTGCCGACCGGTCTTGGGCAGGGCTTATACGGACTAGTCAGCTACGAAGCGGGCGAAGTGTGGTCGCCGGAACAGCGCGCCTTTCTGCGCCAGGACGGAACCGTCGGCTTGGTCGGCAACACGCCACTCGGCCTGGTCACATTTGGCGTTTCCATTGGCGACGCCGGACACCGCAAAGTGTTCTTCACCATCGGCCGCTGGTTCTAGAGTTCTGCTTAATGCTCTTTCGGCCTTTCGGTTTTGAAGGGTACGGGCTAAAGCCCGTACCCAGTCGTGAAACCTGAATGGTCTACCTATCCTGATCTACCTATGTAGTATTCTTCTTGACAACCTATTTGCCGAATGCTACATAGGGACCTGCGGAGATTTCCGGAGCGTGCCGTGAAGTCGACTTTGGCTCTTTCGATCGTGAGTGTGTTGCTCTGCGGCGGACACCAGCGCCAGCATCCAGCGCGATGGATGCTGGCGCCGGCAAGCATTGCGCAGGAACGATATGAAGCCGGGCCTCTGTTGCTCGAATTCCGCGTCCAGCGCGCTCATCGCAACGAAGGCGGAGATTCATATTGGCCAGGTTCGAATCTCCCACCCACCGATATCAGCGTGAATACAGATTTCGCAGCATCAATCGCGCCGTTTTCCGTTCGCCTTGTTCTGGTGCTGACGCTGGGTGGCGACCCGCCAACGACTGAAGCGGTATCGCCACCAAATAACAACGGCCCTCCCAATCGGGAGAGCCGTTGTTGATTGCGTAAAGGCGCGTTAGCCGACGACTTCAATGCCCATGGAGCGGGCGGTGCCCTTGATGCTCTTGATTGCGGACTCAACTGAAGCCGCATTCAAGTCGGGCATCTTCTGCGTAGCGATCTCGCGGACCTGCTTCTCGGTCACTTTGCCCTTCTTTTCTTTGTTGGGCGTGCCCGATCCCTTTTCGATGCCGGCAGCCTTTTTAAGCAGCACAGCAGCGGGCGGGGTCTTGGTAATGAAGCTGAAGGTGCGGTCGCCGTAAACGGTGATGACCACCGGAATGATCAGCCCGGCCATTTCCTTATTCTGCGTGCGCGCGTTGAACTGCTTGCAGAACTCCATGATGTTGACCTGCGCCTGGCCGAGTGCGGGACCGACCGGGGGTGCGGGCGTTGCTTTTCCGGCTTCGATCTGCAGCTTGACGTAGCCGTTAATTTTCTTCGGAGGTGCCATTTTGGTTCCTTCAATACCAGCTTCTAGCTCCTAGCTATCAGCTCTCAGCTGGTTAGTTCCTTGTTGAATTTTGGTGTTGGTGCTTTAGCGTTCGCTTGAACCGGTGCCCGCTAGGACGACGTTCCGGCTAGAAGCTTAAAGCTAATAGCTAAAAGCTGAACCAACTACTCAATCTTTTCGACTTTGCCAAACTCCAGTTCCACCGGCGTCGAACGCCCGAAGATAGTGACCATTACTTTGAGGGTCTCGCGATCTTCGTTGATTTCGTCCACCACGCCGTTGAAGTTGGCGAACGGGCCGTCTGTAATGCGGACCTGCTCGTTCTTTTCAAACTTGATTTTGAGCCGCGGCTTGTCTTTGGCAGTCTCGGAACGGAAGAGGATCGAACTCACTTCTTCCTCAGAGAGTGCGACAGGCTTGTCGCCGGTGCCCAGAAAGCCGGTAACTTTGGGCGTATCTTTCAAAACGTGCCACAGGTGGTTGTCTAGATCCATCTCCACCAGCACGTAGCCGGGCAGGAAAACGCGTTCAACAGTCCGCTTTTTGCCGTTGATAATTTCGGTGACGGGCTCGGTGGGAATCATCACTCGGCCAACTCGGTCCGTCAGTCCGAAAGCCTGAATGCGGCTCTCAATGGACTCGCGCACTTTGCGCTCAAATCCGGAGTAGGCGTGCAGGATGTACCACTTGAAGCGCTCGTTGCGCTCCGGCTGCGGCTCCGCAGCGGTCTCAGGCTGCGCGGATTGTTCTAACTCTTCTGCCATGCTGCTCTCGCTTCCGGACTGCACCGCTATTGCAATCCTCCCAGTTTGGTCAGCAACTGGTGAATGCCAATGTTGAAAACCCAGTCGACCACAAAGAAAAATAGTCCGAATAAGAACACGGCGACGATCACAACCGTAGTCGTCACCTGGACTTCCTTGCGTGAGGGCGCGACGACCTTGCGCATTTCTGCGCGGACGTCTGTCAAAAAGTGGGTTAGATTGTTCCACCAACCCATCGCGTTGCCCCCGAAACCCGAAAGAGCGCCGGGACGATCATCGCTTCTTTCGATTGCCGTTTTCGTTGCCATACCCATGATCCTTCGCGCCCGGCATACCGTCCGGCGCAATTCCTGTAACCGCCTGCAGCGATCCGCTCTCAACTCTATTGTCTCAGAAATCCCTATTTGCCGATTTCGGCGCCGGAGATCACTGATCTGAAAGCGTCTGCAGTCCTACAAATCTGGCAGGGGCGGAGGGATTCGAACCCCCAAGTTCGGTTTTGGAGACCGACAGTTTAGCCGTTGAGCTTACGCCCCTGAATACAGCTATCAGCTTTCAGCTTTCAGTTCATACCGGAAGAGCCAGAAACTTGATCTCATCGATACAAAAACTGAGAGCTGACAGCTGAGGGCTGAAAGCTGCTTTACTTCGTTTCCTTGTGCGGCTGGTGCTTGCGGCAACGGTTACAGAACTTCTTGAACTCGAGACGGCCGGTGGTCGTCTTCTTGTTCTTGGTGGTTGAGTAATTCCGTTCCTTGCACTCAGTACACTGCAATGTCACAATTTCCCGCATCTCAAAATCCTTCCAGTCAACAGTGATCAGTTCGTA
>JADGNO010000129.1 GCA_017883405.1 Occallatibacter sp.
CCAGCTTCACCGACCCACAGCAGGCAGTTTTCTGCGACTACTACTACGGCTACTGCGGCGTCGGCACAGTGAACGCGGTCGTCGGCCACTTCTCATCGAACCAGGGCGGTTTCAACATTGGCGGCGGCTATCAGCACCGCATGGGAGGCATGTACGGCGACAGCAAGATGAAGTTATTCGTCGAAGCCCGGTATTTGGATGTGCTCACGCCCGCCGTCAACGGCATCACCCCGAGCGGCCTTGGAGTGACAACTGTTGCCGCCGGCACAAAGGTGATTCCAGTATCCGTCGGCATACGCTGGTAAAGGCAGAATCAACAAGAACGCTTGGTGCCCCAGGTTTCGCCTCGTTCAGTCTCATGACATTCATTACAGATTGTCTCGGGGCTTGACACTTGCCTTTGAGGCTTGGGATCTCGAGTCGACTCCGCGCCCAATCCTTGCACGACGCTTAGCAATGCCCGGCGGAGTGGAAGAACGTGCGCTTCGTCATTTCGGCGCAAGGGTGGGAAACGACAAATCCTGATCGGCCACCCCGAAACCTTCAAAGAATTCCCATCACCCTGAGCCGAACGAGTCCTCCGGCCAGCACTCCAATCGGCGTCATCGCCACCAGCGTTAACTGGTACCAGACTGGCTGCTTTCCTTTCGCTTGAAGAGCGCTCAAGGCCGCCAGCGCCAGCACGATAATCGCAAGCGCTAGCACGTGAAACAGCGGATTCGCGACTGCCAGCCATGCAGTCACGTATCCGCCTGCCGCCGCGGCCAGAAATGAATAGCCCAGGTTCACGAAGATGTAGCCCGGCTGCGGTTTTCCCTCTTCGCTCACCCAGCCCGGCGTCAGCCGCACCAGCAGCGCCGTCAGGACAGCCACCAGAATGGCCATGGTCAAAAAGCCTGCCGCGAGCGCCAAAAATGCATGCAGCGTTACCACAACTTTCTCTCCTCCTGCGTCGGCGTCCCTACATCGCCCCGCTCAATCCGTTCAAGAAACGCACGCGCCAGTTTGCGCTCGCCCGGGTGGCTCTCACCGTGAATCGTACACAGGTCTAGAAATTCGTCGCACAGCGCATTGCGATCTTCCTGCTGCGCAAAGACCCCTTGCAATGCAATCGCCAGTTCTCTCAGCCGCTCTGCCTCCGGCCAGCTTCCGCCTTCATCTTCATCGCCGACGTATTCAGAAAACAGCCCCCTGCGTCCGCCCGCACACTCATCCAGGCACGCCAGCAACTGCTCGCTGAACGCTCTCGCCAGCATCTCCAACCCGTTGGGATCAACTTCGTCACGCGGATCCATTACCATTCGTCTGCCGCCGTTTCTCTACTTGCTGCGCATCGCCGCTTCAACTTCGTCGGCCGTGTGCGGAAGGTCGTTGTCCAAATCAATGAGCTTTCCATCAGCGCCAACAAGGAAGGTGCACTCGATCCGCACTCCCAGCTTTTCTTCGGGAATGTAGATGCCAGGCTCGATCGTGAACACCATCCCCGGCTTCAGCACCGCCGGATAGTGTTCAACAGGATCGTGCACGTCGATTCCCACCATATGGCCCAGCCCGTGCAGCCAGTACAGGCCCAGTGGTTGCCCATGTAGATCTTTTCCGTGCGTGTTGAGGTAGTTGTATGCAGCTGTGTCGAGTGAGTTCGGGTCATTGCGGTCGCGGTCGTTGATGCTCGACTTGCCGGCAACAAACGCGTCAACCGCCGCGCGCTGCGCGCCCAGCACAATGTTGTAGATCTCTCTTTGCCGCGGAGTGAAGTGGCCGTTCGCCGGGACAGTGCGCGTAATATCGGCGGCGTACATTGAGTACTCGCAAGCAGAATCCACCACCACGACGTCCCCATTTTCAACAGTGCGCGAGTTCCCCGCATAGTGCAGCGTCGTCGAGTTGATGCCGGAGCCAACAATTGCCGCATAGCTCGCCCGCTCGCACCCGTTCTCCATCCACGACGCCGTCATCTTACCGGCAATGGCGCGCTCCGTCTCTCCCGGCTTCACCGCATGCATCATCACGCGCTGCCCGGCAATCGACGCCGCTGAAGCCTTCTTGATCAACTCGATCTCGCCCGCGTCTTTCACTACCCGAAGCACTGCGGTGAGACCGGTTACGTCGTGCGCGTCGGCCGCCGACATCGCCAGTGTAGCCGCGGTAAAGTCTACGAGCGCCCTCGCCTGCGAAGCTGTTGCCTGTGTCCAGATGTTGTAAGCAAGCCTGCGGTCTTTGTCGATCAGGCCATTCAGCACTGCCGGCAACTCCGTCATTTGCTGCACGGCATCCACACCCGTTGCCTGCGCCACTTCCGGCGAAGCCGCATCCAGTTTTGCCCCGGTGTACTTTTCCATGTGCAGGTCGCGCGTGGGTAAAAACAGAATCTCCCTGTACGTGCGCGGTGTAGTAGCCTGCGGGGCATCGCTCACCACCAGAAGCGCCGCACCCGGCTCAGTCCACCCGGTCAGGTAATAGAAATCCTCATCCTGCCGGTAGGGCGTCAGATCCAGCAGGGGCTCTTCTGCCGCGAACAGCACGGCAACGCCGCCATGCAGCCTCGCCGCCAGCGCCACACGCCGCGCGCGATACGCACTGGCAGGCTGCTTCTCAAGCGCACGTATGGAAGGCATCTCAGTTGAGGTTGCCAGCAGGAACAAGGCAATCAATCGGAGCAATTTCATTCCGCTATTGTCGTCCCTCGCACTATGCGGTGCAAAACGGGAGCATTTTGAGATTGGGCGCGCACTCAAAACCAGCCGAAAGACCGTTTTTCGACCCTTTTCCCGTCTCTTCCCCATTGAAATTCCTGGCAATTTCGCCTATGCTAAGGATGCAGACGAATTTGTTCGCCAGAGTTCTACCGTGTGCGCACCGGCTGGCGGAGAGATGAGTGGGCTCATAGCCCACTTTTTATTTGCGGTAAATTCACCGGGGTAAACCCCCGAAAAACAGCCGCTTAAGGGCGGCGTAGGCACTTGGTCCCCAGCGAGCGATTTTGCGCGATTGGGGTGTAGGGACGATGGCAGTCAAGCTGGACGAAATTCGGTCGGCGGCGGCAAGGGTGGCCGCCTCGCATGGGCTGGACGTGGTGGACCTGGAGTTCATTGGCCCTGCGAAGGAGCGAACCCTGCGGATTTATCTCGAGAAAGACGCCGAGGGA
>JADGNO010000130.1 GCA_017883405.1 Occallatibacter sp.
CAACGCCAAAGAGGCCATGCCGGGCGGCGGTAATTTGCGCGTCGCCACGCTGGTAAACGGGCATGTCGAGGCCGTGATCTCCGACAACGGCACCGGAATTGCCCCGGAACACATGAAACGCATCTACGATCCGTTCTTCACCACCAAAACCATGCCAAAGCCGGGCGACCGGCGCGGCACCGGGCTGGGACTCTCGGTCTCCTATGGAATCATTCAGGAACATGCCGGCAAGATCCAGGTCGAGAGCGCCATTGGCGCAGGTACAACGTTCCATCTCGAGTTTCCCCTATTGAGGAATACTGTAAATGCCTGAAGTTGAAGTGACCTTAAGTTCGCCAGTCGGCACATCTGCCGCGAACGGCAATGCTGGCTCCCAGATGCAAGCGAGCATCCTTGTGATTGACGATGAAGCATCCATCCGCGAATCGCTTGAAGTACTTCTTTCGCTCGAAGGCTACACCATATCCATGGCGGTCGATGGTGAAGAGGGACTGCGGATGCTGGAGTCCAACAGCTACGACCTGGTTCTGCTTGACCTGGCCATGCCTGGCCAGAGCGGTCTTGAGATTCTGCCTCAAATCAAGGAACGTCAACCGGACCTGCCCGTCATCATGATCACGGCGTACGGCACGGTGGACAACGTGATTGAGGCAGTTCGAGCGGGTGCTGAAAACTTTGTCCAGAAACCTTGGGACAATGAAAAACTGCTCGCCGACATTCGTTCTGCCGTCGCGCGCCATCGCGTGGAGGAAGAGAACCTCCAGCTAAAGCGCACCCTCAAGCAGCGCTACAATTTTGCGAATATCGTAGGCAAGAGCGACTCGATGCTCAAGGTGTTCGACCTTGTAGCCCAGGTGGCGCCCAGCCGCTCCACCGTTCTTATTCAGGGCGAGAGTGGCACCGGCAAGGAACTTATCGCCAAAGCGATTCATGCCAACTCACCGCGCCGCGACAAGCCGTTTGTGCCCATCAACACGGGCGCCATGCCGCCTGAGTTGCTTGAGTCAACGCTCTTCGGTCACGTCAAGGGCGCGTTTACTTCCGCAATCGCCGCCAAGAAAGGCCTGTTTGAAGTGGCCCACGGCGGCACGCTGTTCCTGGATGAAATCGCCACCATGGGCATGGACACTCAAGCCAAGATCCTGCGTGTCCTGCAGGACCGGCGCTTTATGCACCTCGGCGGCATTCAGGAAATCCAGGTGGACGTGCGCATTATTGCAGCCACCAATGTCGACCTGCGCAAGGAAGTTCGCGAGGGGCGCTTCCGCGAAGATCTTTTCTATCGGTTGAATGTCATCACCGTCGACTTGCCGCCGCTGCGCTCGCGCCGAGAAGATATTCCGCTCCTGGCCAGCCACTTCCTCGAGTTCTACGCCAACGAGAACGGCCTTGCGCCGCGCACGCTCTCCAACGATGCATTGCGTGCGCTGATCGATTACGATTGGCCCGGTAATGTGCGCGAACTTGAGAACTCCATCGAGCGCGGCGTCGTGCTTTCGTCCGGTCCCATCATCGGCTCCGATCTTCTGCCGGGTCACATTACCGGCC
The DNA here is from genome assembly GCA_017883405.1 of Occallatibacter sp. Classification (GTDB taxonomy): domain Bacteria; phylum Acidobacteriota; class Terriglobia; order Terriglobales; family Acidobacteriaceae; genus Telmatobacter. Next base: position 1,549 of record JADGNO010000130.1, read on the forward strand.
GCAGCTTTCAGGATGCGCTGCTTGAGCACAATCCAAATGCATCGCTCTTTGACATTCTTGAAGTCATCGAGCGGCGGATCATTATTGAGAAGCTGGAACGCTGCAACTGGAATCAGACCGAGGCAGCCGAGCAGTTTCGCATTCCCCTCTCAACGCTGAACCAGAAGATCAAGCGGCTCAATATCGAAATTCGGAAACGCGGCAGAGAATAGAGCATTCCAACTCTAACGAGCGCACGCGGCAATCCATTTACGCAGGAAATCTCTTAGTTCACCGGGCGGCTGCAGCCAAACTGCAGCCGCCGTTTTCCGGTGAACGCGCTTAACCAGCGCGGTGATGTGCGGCCGGGTACTTGCATTCACTGAAAGAAAAGCCGCCTCATCCGTAATATCGTCGCCGAGAAACGCCACCGGGCCTCGCGCTGAGTCCTCAGCCTCGCGTGCCAGAATCGCTGCCACCGCGCTACCCTTATCGCGCCCCGCGCGCAATTCCAACCCCGACTCGAACTCAAGCAACTTCAGGCCATCAAGATGAGTGAGTGTTTCAAACAGAACACGAGTCCGCGCCGCTATTTTTTTTGCCGCTGCCGCCGACGCCCCCCGCCAATGCATAACCACCGCGTTCGGCTTATCCTCAAAAAGCCCACCGAAGCTGTCGCGTCTGAGTTCCGCACGCAGTTCATCCAATTTAGCTCGCGCCGCAGCAGGTGGTTCATCAAGTTCGCGCCGCCCATCTTCATGGAGCCGCTCAGCCCCGTGCAGTCCCCACACTTCTACCGGCTGGTTCAAGCCGAGCAGCGGCCCGATCTCAACAGCGGGGCGACCACTGATGAAAACGATCCGGGTCTGAAGGCTGGATCCCTCTGGACACTGAATGCGGTTGAGCAATTCGCGCACACCTGCCCATGGGTACGCCTTGAAGCGATCAACTCTGAAGGGGGCCAACGTGCCGTCATAGTCCAGCAGTAGCAGCGCTTTTTTTGCATGAGCGAATGTACTGAAGAATGCCTGAACCTGCGCAACCAATGTGCTCGTCAACTGTGGCTTACTCATCATGCCTGATTACAGTTTCTCATTTACGTATCCAGCTGCCTGCAACCACGCCGGTGCGTGCGCCTACGCTGATGGGCGGAACCACGCCGGCGTGCATCAGGCCGTAGCCTGCATCAGGCCG
>JADGNO010000005.1 GCA_017883405.1 Occallatibacter sp.
CTACATCCTGCGCGTCGGAAACATCGTGCTCCTGGTTGAAGCTGAAGTGAAGTCGGTACATGTCAGGAGCGCCATAGCCGTTTGGCCACCACAGGCGCGGATGATCCATGCGCAGAGCGGGTGTGGTCTCTGCATTGAATCTCACAGTTTTAGTGCTGCGCGGCTCCAGTTCCACCGCCTGTTCGAAGCGTATGTTCTCAATAATTCCGTGTAGCACGCCTTTCTGTGGCTGGTCGCTTACGTTTTCCAGCGTAGCCTGCACGGCCACGTCGGCGAAGTCAGTTTTGGGCAGCGGCAGATCGGTTGTAACGAGCGGGTTTTTCAGCACCACTGGGCCGGTTGCAGAGAGAAATACTTTTTGCCAGATCCCACTGTCGCGGTCGCGCATGGCCGGAATCCAGTCCCAGCCCAGTGTTGAAAGGAACGTTGGCCCGTCGATCGCTGTGATGCCGCCGTTAGGTCCCAGGCCCGCGCGCAGCGTGTGTTCATGCGGGATGCCGGGATGCGGTTGCGGCGAAATGAGCACCGCCAACACGGCCTTCTTGCCAGGTTGCACATTCGCCGTGATGTCGAAGATGCCGCGAATGAATGCGCCGCGAATAGTTCCGACTTGAGTGCCGTTGACCCACACTTCGGCTGCGTAGTTGATGCCGTCGAAATTGAGCCACACATGGTGACCCTTGTAAGAGCGCGGTATCAAGATCTCAGTCCGATACCACCAGGACGTGCGAGCGAGACTGTCGGGAATTGTTTCAGGACGGTTGTTCTCGCCATAGAGCGGCTCAGGATAGACGCGATTGTTGACGAGAGTGGTGAGCACCGTAGCCGGAACAGTGGCTGTATACCAGCCGGTTGGGTTGTATGTTGCCGACGAAATCTCCGCGGCTGCCTGGGTGGCTTTCGCGGCATCCTGCACCTGCCAGCCGCTTTGAATCACAGTTTGCGGCGGCGGTGCCGGTACCGGTGTTGCTGCCGAGGCTGTGAGGGCAGCCAGTCCAACGATGGGCATTGCAATCTTCCTTGCCAGAATTGATAAGAAAAATGGTCGAACATGATTTCGCAAAGCTTCGCTCCGAGCGTGAGCCCATGCATCTAACCTGCACTGTTGCGGCAAGTGTTTTGTCAAACGGATTATATTCGGTGGCCGCCGTGCGACGTCGGAGTGAAATCCTGTCGGTGATAATGAGGTTATGGAGTTTCAGCGGTCTTCTGGAGTGTTGATTCATGTCAGCTCGTTGCCTTCTCAGGGAGGCATTGGTAACCTTGGCCCGGCTGCACACAAATTCGTGGGATTTCTGGCGGCTGCCAAACAGCATGTGTGGCAAGTGCTTCCGCTTTGTCCAACGGGCTTTGGCAACTCGCCCTATGCCGGCACCTCGGCCTTTGCAGGGAACCCATTGTTCATCAGCCTGGAAGTGCTTTCCGACTGGAGCTGGATTGACGGCAACCGTGTAGCGGGGCTTGCAGGCGCCAGTGGCAATGTGAATTTCGACGAGGTTGAGAAGCAAAAATTGCCGTTGCTTTATGAGGCGGCAGGCAACTTTCTCGATCGGGGTGCGAGTGACCCCACGTTTTCATCCCAGTGGCAGGAATTTGGGGATTACTGTCGCGCGCAGGCTGACTGGCTGGACGACTATGCGCTGTACGCGGAACTGCGCCGCCAGTTCAACACCGGCGCGTGGACCCAATGGCCGGAGCCGCTGCGCCGTCGCCAGCCGGAGGCGCTCCGCGAGGCAGCAAAAAGCGGCGAACGAGCGCTGGCGCAGGAACGCGCATTGCAGTTTGCCTTCTCATTGCAGTTGGCCGCCCTGCGCACGGCTGCGGCGAGTCACGGTATTCGCATCCTTGGCGATGTGGCGATTTTTGTGAACATGGATTCGGCGGATGTGTGGACGCATCCCGATATATTCGAGCTGGACGAAGATCTTAACCCAATTCACATTGCGGGCGTGCCGCCGGATTATTTCTCTCCCACCGGGCAGCGTTGGGGAAATCCTTTGTACAAGTGGGACGTGCTTGAAGAGCGAGGATTCGACTGGTGGATCGACCGCGTACGGCGGGCCTGCCAGCTTTATGACATCGTTCGCCTCGACCACTTCAGAGGGTTCGAGGCCTATTGGTCGATTCCCGCGAATGAGGAGACGGCTATCAATGGCCAGTGGGTCAAGGCGCCTGGCTTGAAGCTTTTCCGCGCGCTTGAAGCGGCTCTCGGTCCTCTGCCGCTGGTGGCGGAAGACCTGGGCATGATTACGCCGGAGGTAGACGCTCTGAGGCAGGAGCTTGGATTTCAGGGGATGAAGGTGATGCAGTTCGGCTTTGGCAACAGGGGCGCGCACATTCACTTGCCGCATCGCATTTCTCCCAGCACAGTGATGTACACGGGCACGCACGATAACGATACGACGCAGGGTTGGTGGAACGCGGCCAGCGATGCGGAGCATAAGGCGCTTGAGGCCTACGTGGGACCGGTGGACGGCAGGCCGGCGTGGCCGCTGATGCGCTCGGCGTTTGCCAGCGTGGCTGAAATTGCAATTGTGCCCGCGCAGGATCTGCTGGAGCTTGGCTCAGAGGCGCGCATGAATACGCCCGCCGTGCCTGAAGGCAACTGGGCATGGCGCGCGCCGGAGAATAGCTGGACGGATGAGATTGCGGAACGGCTGGCTGCGCTCACGCTGGTGACGGATCGCGGTAACGATCCGATGCCCGGAGTCAAAGAGGAATCTGAAAAAGAATAATGTGGTTTCCGGGGCGTCGGAAGCGCCACCTGGGGTAGCCTATGTACCGGGCTTAGAGGTGTGGTTCCAACGATACCTGAACGGCCGTTTTTTGGGTACATGGGATCCAGTGAAATTGTGACGTTTCGTTCGAAGTAGGTACGCGACGGCGCGTCAGGGATCGTGCTATCCCAAGTCCGAAAATCCGGATCTTGGGCACCCGCCGAAAGTGGAAGGCGGACAATATTGCTTTCCCACCCTTGCGCGATGAAACTGCGCAAGGATGGGGCACCCACACAGGGTTGCGAAAACAAAGGGTGCCAGCCGCCCTTCGACTTAGAGCCGGCGATCCGCACTCCTGGTAATTTGGTTCTCGATTCTGTTCCTTGCTATTCTTGGCGGACATGGAAACGGCTGCTATTCATACACTCGGACTCACCAGGCGGTTCGGCGAGCTTACCGCTGTAGACAACGTTACCTTCAGCGTGGCTCCGGGGCAGTTTTTTGGATTTCTTGGGCCGAACGGGGCTGGCAAGTCCACCACCATCAAAATGCTGACCGGGTTGCTTGAGCCGAGTGCGGGCTCGATTGAAATTCTTGGCAAGCCGTTCAATTCCGCGGCACTCGATTTGAAAAGACAGATTGGGGTTGTGCCGGAGGGCATGGCGCTGTTTGGGCGGCTGACGGCGCGGGAGTATCTGCGCTTTGTGGGCCGCATGTACGGGCTGGATAAGCAAACGACCGATCAGCGCACGGATGAGCTGCTGGAATTTATGCAGCTTGCCAACGAATCAAAAAAACTGGTGACCGATTTTTCTCACGGCATGCAGAAGAAACTGTCGCTGGCCGCGGCGGTGATCCATGTGCCGCGGGTTCTGTTTCTTGACGAGCCGTTTGAAGGCGTGGACGCGATTGCGGCGGGAATGTTGAAGACGATGCTGCAGGGGATGATTCATCGCGGGGCCACTATTTTTCTTACGTCGCATGTGCTTGAAATTGTGGAGCGGCTCTGCAGTCACGTGGCGATCATTCACCAGGGGCGGCTGGTGGCCAATGGATCGCTGGAAGCCTTGCGGGCTGGGGTGGCCTCGACATTACCGGGCGCCGAGGGCGGCCAACGGCTGACGCTCGAAGAGATTTTTCTGAATATTGTGGGCGGCGACCAGGAATCCGCGCAGGAGCTGTCGTGGCTGGCATGAACGGCACGGCGAACGGGAACGAACTGGGCCGCGCGGAAGGCATGCTGCCGACGACACACGGGCTTTTCGGTCCGCTGGCGCGTGCGCAGTATGGGGCGCTCGTTCGTCTGCGTTGGCACATTTTTGTGAACGGCCTACGCTCGAAGTTGGGCGCTTTCGAATTTGGAGCGCGCACCGTTACCTATTTTGTGTACGGCGTGATGGGGCTGGGGCTGGCGTTTGGCGCAGGAGGGATTGCGTACGGCCTTGCCTCAGATCGGCAGTGGAACTATATGCCAATGGTGTTCTGGTTTGTGCTGTTCATCTGGCAAGTTGTTCCAGTGATGCTGGCTTCGTTTCAGGAGCAGTTCAATCTTGGCACGCTGCTGCGTTTTCCGGTCGGATTCAAATCGTTTTATTTTCTCTACGTGGTTTTGGGCCTTTCCGATGTGTCCACTGCGATTGGCGCGCTGTGCTGCCTGGGGATACTTGCCGGGGTCACAGTGGTGCGGCCTGATCTGTTTGCATTCACGATACTGGTTCTATTTGTTTTTGCCGCGTTTAACATTTTGCTGGTGCGGGCCATTTTTGTATGGATCGATCGATGGCTGTCGCAGCGCAAGACGCGCGAGATTCTTGCCGCGTTTTTCATGATTTTCTTTCTGTCATTCCAACTGGTGAACCCGGCAGTGTGGCAGCACGGACGTCGAACGCCTCGCGGTCCATACGCGGCGCATCACAATGTTCAAGAGATGCTCGATTCGCGCTGGGTGCGCGGAGCGAATGCAGTGCAGGAGTGGCTTCCGCCTGGTTTGGCGGGGCTGGCGTTGCGCGATGCGGCAGAAAAGCAGCCTGTGCATGGGTTGGCATTGCTTGCGGTACTGGGGATTTATTTTTTGGCTGCCGGAGGCGTGCTGGGTATGCGCCTGCGGGCAGAATTCAGCGGCGAAGATTTGAGCGCGGCTCCGGCCCGCCGGATTGCTTCGACGACTGTTCAGATTAAATTAGGCGCACGGGCGGCTGAAAGACGCAGCACATGGGATTTGGCTGCCACGGAGTCCGGCGCCTCTCCGGCGATGGTGGCAATTGTGGAGAAGGAGTTTCGCAGCCTTTGGCGCACGCTGCCTCTGCTGTATGCGTTGGGCGCGCCGTTGTTGATGGTGCTGGTGGTCTCTGGAGGTTTTTTGCGCGGCAGCATGAGCACGCATGCTCCGGTATTCGCTTTCCCGCTTTGCGTTTTCTTTGCCCAGCTTGGATTCCACCAGTTGTGGGGGAACAGCCTGGGCACGGAAGGCGCCGGAGTTCAGCTTTATTTTCTTTCGCCGACATCGTTCCGCACGGTGCTGCTGGCGAAAAACATTTTTCACGCAACGATCTTCGCGGTTGTGATGGTTATTGCAGGAGTGCTGGCCGCATTGCGGCTTGGCGAGCCGAGCGGTGTGATGGTGGCCACTACCGCGGCGTGGCTGCTTTTTGTGTTGCCGTGCAATCTGGCGATGGGAAATATTTTTTCACTCACCATGCCGTACAAGGTTAATCCTGGCCGCATTTCGCGGCAGCGCAGATCGCAGGGGGCTGCATTTCTCAGCCTGCTGATGCAGGCGGGCCTGGTTGGTATTGGAGCGCTGGTGTATTTGCTCTGCGCCAAGATGAGTATGCCGCTGCTGGCTGTTCCCATTTTTCTGGCGATGGCTGCGGTGGCGGGGATTGTATGGCTGAGGATACTAAGCAATGCCGATCACACGGCCAATCAACGGAAAGAGCAACTGATTGCCGCGCTTACCAAGGCGGATGATTGAAGAGGCAGCTTCAAGAACTAAGCTGTCAGCTTGTTGGTGGCGGGGTGAGGGAGTTGCTTTCCCAGGTCTCAAAAGCGAGACCTGGGGCACCCATTCATTGTGCGTTGGACGGATTCGTTTGATTATGTTGGGACTTCGAGGGCTGCGCGGTCCCAGTGGGCGCAGTTTGCCGCGGCTTCATAAGTTGTTTGCAGGAATTGGAGCAAAGCGGCGTCCGGGTCCGGCGATTGGCGCATCGCTTGGTAGGGCAGCACGAACTCACCGAAGTTTGCGTCGAAATTTGCCAGGGCTGGGGCGATGGAGTAATCGCGATAGCCGGGCGGCTCAGGATACGCATAGCTGTAAAAGAATGGTTCGGCACCGGACCCGCCCGGCCAGAATCCGCAACTGCTTACTTCGTGTGAATAGGCGTCGCGCGTGACGCGATCAGGAAGTCCGGGCATGCTTGGATGCTGCGGAGCTTTGCGGCCGGAGAAGCGCGTGCAGGCAAGATCGAGCGCCCCCCAGAACAAATGAATCGGACTGACCTTGCCGCGGAATCTTGAGCGAAAAACAGTGAACACGCGCGTGGTCTGCAGCAGCACTCGCCAAAACCGGCCGACATATTCGCGATCATAGCTTCGGTGCATTGTGTCCTGCTCGAAGGGAATGGGATCGGCGATCTCAACGGGATTGGGCCAGATGCTGACCGCGCAGCTTACGTCATGGAGAGCGGCCATGAAACGCCGATAAAACTCTGCTACCGTCATCGGTTCCAGGGGGATAGTTTTTCGGTCGCCATCGCTGGTTTGAATCACGAGCACATGGTCGACGAAATCGAAGTCGATTTGCAGCATGAGCGTGCCGTACGGCATGGGCATGGTGGTTACGCCGCGAATTGTGGGGTAGAGCGTGACGTTCCAGGCGTGATTGATGGGTGGCGTCAGGGCGAGGCGGATTTTGCCGACCATCTGCATCCACAACTGCAGCGTGGCGATGGTGTCGCCCCATGCGGCTTGCGGCAGGGCTGGCCAGACTTCGTTTAAAGGGCTGGATGCGGGATGAGTCGGGGGCATAACCTCTCGCAGTCGTTTTCTTATTCTGCACGGCAATCGTGTTGAAGGCAACTCCGCAATTAATTCTCGTTATTTTCGAAACGTTTGAGCGCCCGGATGCACTATCCACCAGCAAGGTTGAGGCCGGCAGTTCCTCTACGGCCCTTTTTCATTTCACCCCAAAGCTCCTGCACCTTCTGATTGCTTTAACAAAAACAAGACTTGCGCGGAGCCAGTCCGCTGGCGGAATTCCGGAGCAGGTACGGACCGATTTGAAAACTTACTTATGGGAGGGCACACCTATGAATTCGTCTGAATTATTCGTAGCGCGGTCAACGAAACCGGCATTAGAGCTTATTTCGCTTGCCACCATGGCTCCTGAATTGGCGCGCCGCAATCTTCGCTCGCTGTTGCTTGTCGACCCCAACTATTTCGGCAAGATTACCAGCAATTCGTTCAAGGCCGTGCTGCGCATCCAGCAGGACACCATGTACGAAAGCATCGGTTATGTGGGTTACAGTCCGTGCCTTGAGCAGTTGCAGGCAACGATTCACATCAGCGAGAGCACCGGCTACTCCGACGCGGACTGCATCAGCAAGGAGTATGCGCGCTTCTATCTGTCTTATGACGGCGGCTTGTCGTGGCTGGACCAGGGCTTGAGTTCGATAACTGTTTGCAACATGCGGGGACCGAAGCCGTTGCAGGAAACGCTTTCAGTTGGCCTAAGCCCGGCACTGACGTTGTGCTTTCTTGAACGGATGCCGATTGTGCGAACGATTCTTTCGTGGAATGCGCCGCCGCCGGCGGACACGCCTGACTGGATTCCGGTTTGGGGAGATGTGTTGAACGCGCAGATTCGCCGGGAACAGACGGAGGAGCTTTCAATGCATCCCGGATTCGATTGCTGGTTGAAGCCGGAGACGGGCTGCTCGGCTTGCTGACCGGCTGCGTAAAAAACTTTTTTGCACAAAGGTTGAAACGATATCCGCGCGAGCCGCACTACTTGACGTGATGACTTTGATGAGGAGCACGGGCATGAAACTGAGCAGCGTATCTCGAGTTGATTTTGAGAGCCGGCCGCAGTTTGCTTTGGCGCCTCATTCAACGGTCCTCCCCCAAACACAGGCGGGACTTGCTCCCTGGAGCGGGCCCCGCCTGTGCCCCATCCCCACGGGAGCATGGACCCATATGAACCCCGATGATTTCGATCGACGTTCTGTGATTGCAGACGAAGATGAGCAGCGGCAAGAAGATTCTGCGTCGGATTCCACAGAGCGCTCGAAAATTGGCGCTGGAACTCGCGCAATTACCCGGCTTTGGTGGAGTCTCTGGTTTCTGGTGCTGCCATTGCTTTGGCCCAGCAGCGACTGGGTGGGGCTAATCATTCTTTCGCAAGCGCTTTTTGTTGCAGCAAAACTTATTCAGCCCTCAAATGCGAAGACAAACTCCGCCGCCTCGCCGGTTAGCGCGGTCATCGGCATGGAACGGGGAGAAGACTGTGCACAAGGATAGCGATATGTCAGAAGCGGAATCACGAAACTTTCGGTTGAATCTCAAATACCTGGGGGAGTCGCGTTTGGAGTTGCGCGGAACTTCAACCGGCCAGGTGTATCTATTTTCGTTAGAACTTCCGGTTCAGCCGGTGGATCTACGAGACGCGAAGTTTCTTTTGGCCAGCCCTTTGTTCACGATTGCCTGAGATGAAATGTGCTGCTCTTCAACCCGGAATTGAACGAGGCAGTGCATCGCGTCGCGTTGCGTTGACTGTTTCCCGTTGCCGGGCAATTCATCCGTCCAGTTTGCATGCGATGGTATACTCGAATCCTCGCAGCAGGGCGGAGAAATCGTTGCAATTTCAAGCATTTGATAGAGCATATGTAGAGAATCTCTGCGCTGGAGACCCGCCGACCCAGGAGCATTTCGTCGCTTATTTTACTGAGCTGCTCCGGATCAAGCTTCGGTCCCGGCTGCAGTCGTCGCACGCCATTGACGACGTTTGCCAGGAGACATTCGCGCGTGTGTTTGCGGTCCTGCGCAAAGACGGCGGACTGCGTCAGCCGGAGCGACTTGGCGCATTTGTAAATTCCGTTTGCAATCATGTGCTGCTGGAGCAATACCGGTCGTCGAGCCGTAGCGAGGAACTGCCCGAGCTTCCGGCAACAGGCATGGATGCGTTGGAGATTGTATCGGCGCGGCAGATTAAGACGAAGGTGCGCGAAATTCTGCTGGGCCTGCCCACGCGCGACCGCGAACTGCTGAAAGCGGTTTTTCTTGATGAGCGCGACCGCGATGATGTTTGCCGCGAATTCGGTGTGGAACGCGAATATCTGCGCGTGCTTCTGCATCGCGCCAAGCAGGAGTTCAAAGTTGAATATGTAAAACGTGTTGGTGGTATGACGCCGCTTGGAGTGCAAAGCTGAGCGGCCAGGGAATTCCAGTCTGCGCGGAAACAGCGAACGCGGATTGGCCGGCACTGAGGATCGATTGTATGAATCACAGTGAAGCAGTAAAGGAAATGGCGGCAGAGCGGTACCTGCTCAACGAACTTTCTCCTGACGCGCGCGATGCGTTTGAGGAGCACTTGTTCGACTGCCCCGAATGCGCGCTGGATGTTCGCTCCGGCTCGACGTTTATCAGTGAAGCGAAAGTTCAGTTGCCTGCGATTGGCCCTGGCACCGCCGTAACAAACAAAGTTGCGCTGCCACGGGAACGCGACAAGCAGTGGTTTGCATGGCTGCGCCCCGCGTTTGCTGTTCCTGTGTTTGCTTCGCTGCTAGCCGTGGTCGGATATCAAAACCTGGTGACTCTACCTGCGCTGCATAACTCTGCCAACCAGCCGCGCATCGTCCAGGTTGCTCCGCTAGTCGCAACTCGAGGCGGCTCACACGTTTCAGTTTCCGCAGATCGGGTGAATGGAATAGCGCTGCCGATCGATCTTCCGCTTGATTCCGCTGCAGGTTATACCTCCTTTTCGTTTGAGTTGAGTAACTCGCAAGGAAAGATCGTGTGGTCCAACTTCGTTTCCGCAGCCGCTCAGAATCCCGGCAACGATTTGCAGCTTTCCGTTATTGTTCCGGGGGCCATGCTGGGGAATGGAACCTACACGCTCGCGATTTCCGGTGTTGGTGCGCACGGCGATCGGACCGCCCTCGAACGTTATGTATTCGATGTGGTTATGAAGTAGCAAGACCGAAGCCGCTGTACGAAAGTAACGCAAGAAATCCCGTCCCACTTTGGAACTCAAAAACTAGTACCGGGCCCCTGTGCGCATCCGATAGAATTTTGGCGAACGAAGAAAGGAATTTAGGCACATCATGCCCGATGAAGTGAACGGTAGGACGCATCAGTACAACGCCGAAGCTACAATTTTGAGCGGAAGCTTGACACTGCCGCTCGTGCAGGAAATTCGAGCGCAAGCACGCATAGCATTGCCAGATTCCGGCGGGTACATCTCGCAGCATGCCGAAAATTATCGGCTTGAGGGAGTTCTCTCGTACCGCTCAGCCTATACACAGGTGGCGGGAAACCGCAGCACAAAACCTGGGCAGGGCTGGACCACGCTAACCACATCCGTGATTGAGGGGCTGAACGTACTGGACGTGGTGACTGCGGATCGCGTGGTGGGGCAGACCATTACCGAGCATCCATTGGAAGGGTACGTACCTTCAGTCAATTTTCTAGGATCACGTTTTGAGAATCTTCGTATCGCCGGCCATCCGGTGGGGCTCGATCTCAATCTGAACATTCTCGGCTCAAAGCCTGCGAACGACGCTTTCTATGCGCACGATGCGGGCGTAAGCGGGCGGGTTGCAAGCCAGTACAAGCACCTGCTTGGCCACAACGATCTACCGGACGACCTTCGCGAACGTTACAATCGACTTTCCTCCACTCTTCGAGGTGCGGAGTCTGTCGAATGTTCCCTGGTCAACCAAGTGGCTGGCAGCTTTCCTGGCCGTTCCTTTGGCCACATTATCGACATTCCGGACTTTGGCAAGGTGGTGCTGGGCAAGTTGACGGTGACATCGGACGACGTGAAGCCGGGAACTCAGACACCGAGAAAGACAACCATCAAGCTGATGATGATCGATATGGAATTTGGTTGCGCAATCGCCGGTGGCGTTGGATTTGTGGGCGGCTCAACCAATGGTGGCACGCTTCCATAAACGGATCGGCGTCCGGTACCGCCGGTCGTCCCGTATTTGATAAAGCATTGAAGCAGCAAGGAACCCGCGCGGCGCTTGAACTGGTGCCGCGTGGGTTCAATTCATTTTGGATCTTGTTGTTGTTCGCCTTCGTTCTTCTGCTTTTATTTCCCCTCCACGATGCTTTGCCCAACAGCGCAGATCTGGCCTACAACCACGCCTTGCGGCTTTTCCAGCAGGGCTATCTTGCGAAGAGTCAGCAAGAGGCGGAGGAGGGGTACCGGCGGTTTCAGCGTTCCTCTCCATATTGGGCGGCAGAGTTTCAGTTGCTTCAGGCCGAGTCGATGCTTTATCGCGGCATGTATGACGGCGTTCTGAAAACCCTTGGGTCGTATCAAGACTCAACGGGGCCGAAGGGCGCGGCTGAGATGTTGGCCATCGAGGCCGTTGCACTTACTCGGCAGGAGCAAATATCAGCTGCGCGGGAGCGGCTAGTGCGGGCTGATGAATTGTGCAAGAGTGGCGGGATCTCCACGTGCGGAGAAGTGCTGTCTGCGCACGCAATCTTCGCCATTAAAGCGGGCCAGCTTGCTGAGGCGCGACAGTATTTTCTTGCATCGTTGGCATTTGCGCGCAGCCATAACGATCACTGGCTGAAGGCGGCAACGAGTCTAAATCTTGGTTACATTGCGATGCAGGCGGATCATTACGACGAGGCGGTGGACTGGTTTCGTTCTGCCTATCAGGACGGCGTGTCTTTCGGATTCAAAAATGTAATTCAAGTAGCGGCGGGAAATCTGGGGTGGGCTTACTACCAACTTGGCGATAGAGAACGGGCGCTTGAGCAGTTTCGCCAGGCAGAGGCCAGTGCGGAAGAGCTGGGCATTGTTCGTTATCAGCTGAAGTGGCTTAGCACTGCCGGATACGTTTATCAGGATTCGCGTGACTGGGCGCGCTCTCTTGATGCGTATCGCAGATCGCTATTCCTGGCGCGACAGATTGGAAGCAGGGAAGACACGGTAAACGCTCTTGAGGACCTGGCGGCAGTTTCTGTTGAGAGCGGCCAACTGGACGATGCAAATGGTTACGTGGCGCAGGTGGCGGCGTTGGAAGGCCCGGATTATATAAGTGCGAATTTGCGCGAGACCAAGTGCTGGCTTGCGGCTGCACGACATCAGAACGCCCAAGCCGAATCGTGTTTTCGTTCGATTCGGAGTGATCAGTCTGCGCTTGTGACTCTCCGGCTGGACGCGGGCTACCGACTCGCGTTGCTCTTCGAATCGGAGGGGAATGTGAAGGGCGCCGAGGAGACCTATCGATCCGCGCTCGAGATGTTTGACTCGGCTCGCGCAAAACTCAAATCTGAAGAGACTGAGCTGCCTTTCGGGGCGAACGCCTCGCACATCTACGACAGCTACATTCATTTGCTGATGCAGGAAGGAAGAACGGACGAAGCGCTTGCGACTGCTGACAAGAGCCGTGCAGAAACTCTGGAAAGTGGTCTCGGGGTCTCGCCTGCAAAGTTGGCAAGGCCGGAACAGCTGAACCCGAAACAGATTGCGCAAAAGGCAAATGCCGCACTGCTGTTTTACTGGCTTGGGGAAAAGCAGTCTTATCTGTGGGCAATTACACCGGGGCGGATCGCGTGGTTTGCTTTGCCGCCGCGGCAGGCAATTGCGGACCGCGTCACGAATTACAGCAAGAAAATTATCGGGCTGCGCGATCCGCAAAAAGCGGGCGACGAAGACGGCGAATCGCTTTACAAAGTTCTCGTCGCTCCTGCTGCGGCACTGATTGCGCCGTCGAAACAGGTCATCATCCTTGCCGATGGCGAACTGAGCCAACTGAATTTTGAAACGTTGCTGGCGCCTGATCGCGGCGACGGTTCTTCAGGTTGGGGCGCGCACGTTCACTACCTGCTTGAGGATTTGACGCTGGTGTCGGCGCCATCGCTGGCGATGCTCAACGGGCCAAAGCCTGCGCGGGAGGGCGAAGGCAGGGTGCTCATGCTTGGCGATCCGGTTTCTCCAGGTGACGAATTTCCGAGCCTTCCGCTCTTCGGTTTTGAAATGAAAAAGATTGAGAATCATTTTGATAAGAATCGAATGACTGCGATTGCCGGAGTACAGGCCACTCCCGCTACCTACCTGGCAAGCAATCCGGCGCAGTATGCGTACATTCACTTCGTATCGCACGCAGTTGCTAATCGGATTGTGCCGCTGGATTCGGCAATTGTGCTGTCGAAATCCGGCGCCGATGAAAACTCATTCAAACTTTACGCACGTGACATTATTCAGCATCCGCTTGACGCAAAACTGGTGACTATTTCAGCGTGTTACGGCAATGGAACGCGTTTTTATGCAGGCGAAGGGCTGGTGGGTCTGACGTGGGCTTTTATGCACGCGGGCGCACATAGTGTGATTGGCGCGCTGTGGGAGGTAAGTGACGAATCGACGCCGCGGCTGATGGATGGCCTGTACCAGGGTATCGAGGCGGGTGATTCGCCCGCAGCTTCGCTGCGCAAAGCCAAGCTGGCGCTGCTGCACTCGCAAAGCAGATTCAGTTTGCCGTTTTACTGGGCCACGTTCCAGATTTACGACCGGCAATAATCGATTACCATAGCAGGCGAGAACGCTAAAACGGAATGTCGTCGTCGGAGATTTCGGCAGATTGCGACACGTTGTCTACAGGTTGCGGGCCGCGCTGGTCGTAACTGGAATTTGACGATTTGCTGTAACCGCCGGAGCTGGAGCCGCCTTCTTCGCGGCCTGAGAGCAACGACAGGTCGTTGACAAGAATCTCGGTCTTGTAGCGCTTGGCGCCGGTTTCTTTGTCGTCCCAGCTGCGCGTTTGGATCTTGCCTTCGATGTAGAGCTTGGAACCCTTCTTGACGTAGTCGCGAATGATTTCGGCCGTGCGCTTGAACGCGACCAGGTTATGCCACTCGGTGCGGTCCTGCCAGTTGCCTTGCTGGTCCTGGAAACGGTCGCTGGTAGCAAGCGTCAGGTTGGCGATCATGGTGCCGCCGGGGGTGGACTTGATTTCGGGATCCTTGCCCACATTTCCTAACAGGATGACTTTGTTAACGCTCTTGGCCATATATCTCTCCCCCCGTGTTCCAGTGTAAGCGAAAAGAATAGCAGACAGGGTTAGTGTGGACCGTCTGGCTTCAGCGCTGGCGTGCCAACCGCCGGTTGCGGAGCCATTTGGCCACGCCCAGGGCGAGCAACAGGCTGCCGAACGGGATGCACATGAGCGCGACGATAAGCGCGAACCAGCCGCCATTGGTGCTGGCCCCGGTGCTTGAAAACCCGCCGAGCATGGTTTCAAGCAGCAGCGTTGCAAGCAAACCGGCTGCCACGATAGAGCCACCCCATTGCAGCAACTGGCTGGTTCCGTCGTCTGACGGCTTGAGTTGGACGTTGCTTGGCCGTGCCGTCATTTGAGCCTTACTGTCCTTGCGCCAGGCGAAGCATCACGTAGGTGATGACGCCTGTAACTGATACGTACAGCCAGAGGGGGAATGTGTAGCGCGCAACCTTGCGATGCTGCGGAAAGCGCCCACTGAGCGAAAAGAAAAATGTGACCAGCACCATTGGCAGCGCAACGATGGCGAGGATGATGTGGCTGGCAAGCAGTGGCAGGTAGACGGACCGCAGAGCCGCATGTGCCGGGTATCGCACGTCGCCATGCAGCGCATGGTGCAGGATGTAGCTGACCAGGAACAGCGTGGAGAAACCGAAGGCGGTGATCATGGCCGCGCGATGTGCCTTGATATTGCGGGACCTGATGAAGGTGTATCCGATGAGCAGGGAAGTGGCGGACAGGCCGTTGAGGATTGCGTTCAACGCCGGCAGAAAAGCATATTGCGCGCTGGTGGCTGAGGCGGGATGAACGTAAATGAGCCAGAACAGAAACAGGGTTACCGCCGCACTGATGGCCAGGATGGCCGCGATTGCCGGGCGCGTGCTTGATTGGGGAGCGGCTGTCACGGTCATAGTTCTTCTTCCCGGTTCTTACTGTTTTGCGATGGCGCAGATCATGAGCGTTGTAAAGAGCAGCGGCAGATAGAGCACGCTCACTTTCAGCAGGTCGCGCGCCAGCATGCGGCTGACAGCGTCATCCTCGGTGCGCAGGATTCTGGCAAAACGAATAGTGTAGGCGAGATAGCACAAGCCCAGCACTACGGCCAGCGCTGCATAAGTTGTTCCGGCCATGCCCAGGCGCCACGGCAAAAGGCTTACCGGGATCATGATGACCGCAAAGAACAGTGCTTCGGCAACGGTGGACCAACCGTCCGGTTGCACCACGGGCAACATGCGGATGCCCGCTTTGGCGTATTCATCGCGATACATCCACGAAATGGCCATGAAGTGCGGGAACTGCCAGACGAACAAAATTGCGAAGAGCGCCACACCCTGCCACTCAATGGCGCCACGGGCTGCAGTCCAGCCAAGCAGCGGGCCCATTGCGCCAGGAAACGCGCCGATGAACGTGGCCATGGCGGTGACTCGCTTGAGCGGCGTGTAAATGGCGACGTAGGTAAAGGCGGTAAGCAGCGCCAGGGCCACGGTCAACGCGTTGGTGTGCAGAAGCAGCCACCATGCTCCCAAAGCCAGCGCGCTCATTCCGGCGATGATTCCCACAGCAAGCGGGAAACGGCCCGAAGCCAACGGACGATCTGCGGTGCGCTTCATGCGCGCGTCGGTCTTGCGCTCAAGCGCCTCATTCAAGGCCCCGGCTCCGGCCGAGACCAGGCCGATGCCCAGCAGCGTGTCAATAAGGCCGCGCTGCACGCTGGAGATGCCCGACATCATGGAGCCCAGGTAGAAGCCTCCCCAACCGGTCACCAGCACCAGTCCAACGACTTTTACTTTGAATAATTCGCGCAGGTCGTGGATGAGCACGGCCGTTGCCCCCGGCTGCGGCGCATGAACGTGAGGATGGTCATGAGCATGGCCGTGGTCTGCCAGTGCGGTGTCTCCGCTGGCTTGAAGATTTACCGGATTTGCGGCGTGAGATACGAGGGTCATCGGGAAGTCTTACGTTCGGCGTTTGCGCGGGAAAAATCGCTCATGCACTCTTTTGATGATAACAAGGGGGGGCATCTGAGGCGTCGCACTTGGCGAATCATTCAGTGCGCGCGGCGCGGACGATGGCGTCGGCTACTTCGTCGGGAGTCAGATTGTCGACGGGGATGGAGATGTGCGCGGTGCGGTAGAGCGGCAGGCGGCGCTGGTAGCGTTTGGCGAGGTTTGCCTGGTCGGCGAGGACGGGGCGCGTACCTTCTGTGCCTCCGCAGCGGGCAAGAGTCGTGGCTAGTTGTACTTCGAGGTGAGCGAGCAGCGTGCCTTCGCTATGGGTGAGCAGGGTCCGCGTGGCTTCGGTTTCAATAGCGCCGCCGCCCAGGGCAAGCACCAGTGCGTCATCGGCAGCGAGGCGCTCGATGGTGGCGCGCTCGATTTCGCGGAAATGTGGTTCGCCGTGCTGCTCGAATATTTTGGCGATCGGCTTGCCGGCTTCGGCTTCGATAACGTCGTCGGCGTCTACAAAGCGCCAGCCGAGGCGCGCGGCCACCAGCGGGCCAACGGTGGATTTGCCGGAGCCCATGAAGCCTGTAAGCACGATTCGGCGGCAGGGCGTTTTCGATGCGGATTGTTCTTGCGTGGTCATTGGTGGCTTTATTCAGTATAGGGAAGGGGAAGGGCAGCTTCTAGCTGTTAGCCACGAGCCCTTAGTCCTGTCGCGGTTGGTTTGGGGGCTTGCGATCCCACTCACCGCGATACGACCGCGATGAATGGGCAGCCAGCGATGAACTGCGTCAACGATTGTTCGATCACATGTGCTGTTTTGACCAGTCAATTCCACTCAGCAAACTTAGACTTCGAGCTGCGTTTCCGAAGGTTGAAACTCCGTCCAACGACACATGGAGGCACAAGTATGCTTCACATACTGTGGTATTTGATTATCGGGCTGCTCGCAGGTCTTATTTCAAAATCTGTGATGCACGTGCACATGACTCTCTTCTGGACACTTGTGCTGGGCGTGATTGGATCGCTCCTCGGCGGCTGCGTCACCCACATGATTATTCGCTCGAGAAACGAACGATATCACCCCGCTGGCCTCATTTTTTCTACACTGGGCGCCATCCTGATTCTTTTCATTTGCTACAAGCTGAACATCCATTTTCCCGCGCTCTGACCCAGCATCCCCATGGGGAGGTAGCGGTTCGGACTGCCTGCAGCGTCGCCAGGTTGCAGGAAATGCCGTAGCTCGTCAAAATTGCCATTTCGCCCTGCATGTGCCCGGCACCAGTAGGGAAATGTGAAGGACAGCTCTGCGGTTAGCTCATGGCCATTACGACTGCGCCTGCGGTGATCAGCAGGCCGCCTACAATTGCGGCGGCGTCCATTTTTTCGCCCAGCATCAGAACGGCGAATATCATGACCAGCGGCACGCTCAGCTTGTCGAGTGGCGCTACGCGCGAGGCTGGGCCCAATTGCAGTGCGCGGAAATAGCAAAGCCACGAGAGGCCCGTTGCCAGGCCTGACAGCGTAAGAAACAACATGGTGCGGCGGTCGAGCGTGCGGATTTCGCTGTGCTTGCCGAGCGCCAGCGCAATGCCCCACGCAAAGATCACCACCACGGTGGTGCGGATGGCGGTGGCCAGGTTCGAGTCCACATGCTCCACGCCCACTTTGGCCAGCAGGGCCGTGGCGGCGGCAAATACTGCAGATAGCAATGCCCATCCAATCCAGCTCATACCGTGTATGGTACTCGCGATCGCTTTAAGAGCAACGCGTGCTCTGGGTCACGGCGGGTGTCAGTGCGCCAATTAGACTCCTAATATGCAGACGGGCCGCGCCAGCAGGACAGCTCTCCGCGTTGCCATTCGGCGCGCCGCCCACCAGGCTATCGACCGGCCACGCATTCTAGAGGATCCCATTGCGGTGCGCCTGATCGGCCCCGGCTACGAACGCGACATGGAGCGGGCCATGCATTTTGTGGCGCGGGATTTCCGTTTGTATATGTCCGTCCGCAGCCGTTATGCGGAAGACAGGCTGGCGCAGCAGGTTGCCGAAGGGGTTGAGCAGTACGTGATTCTCGGCGCTGGTCTGGATACATTTGCGTATCGCAATCCGTTTGCGGCACTACGCGTTTTCGAAGTGGATTTTCCGGCAACGCAGCAATGGAAGCACGAACTGCTTGCCGCGGCGGGCATCGCGATTCCCGACAACGTCACCTTTATCGCCCTCGATCTGGAACACAAATCGCTGGCTGAGAGCCTGCTCGAAGCGGGTGTGAATGCGGCTGAGCCTGCGTTTTTCGGCTGGCTTGGTGTGGTCCCTTACCTGACGCTGGAGGCATTTCGCTCAACGATTGCGACCATTGGGCGCTTGCCCGCTGGAACGGCGGTAAGCTTCGATTATGCGTTTCCGCCAGAGACACTCAGCGCCAAACGCCGCCAGGTGTTCGACACGCTGTCAAAGCGCGTGGCGGCGGCAGGCGAACCGCTGCAATTGTTTTTCACTCCTGAGGATTTAGAAAAAGAATTGCACGCGGCCGGCTTTGGGCGGGTTGAGCAGTTCGACACGGACTGCATGAACGAGACTTATTTCAAAGATCGTGCCGACGGCCTGAAGCTGTCGCCGGTGCGCGTGGGCATGCTTGCTACGGCGTGGGTATAACGGAAGCACAAGGCCCGTTCGGCAAGCTAACATGAGTCATGCGATTGTTCGTGCGTGAACGGTATTACCTGGTCGCTTTGCTTGCCTGCCTGCTCGCTCTTTCCGGATGCGGCTATCACACGCTTGGCGCTGCCACGCATCTGCCGCCGGACGTGAAGACGATTTCGGTTCCACTGTTTGCTACGCGGACCGAGGCATACCACACTGAAACGGCGATGACCAACGCGGTGATTCGCGAGTTGGCTTCGCGAACACGCTATCGCATTACGCCAGTTGAAGGAACCGGGGCCGATGCAGTGCTGCACGGAACCATTCTGAAAGAAACCGTCGCTCCTCTTACGTACAATTCCTCAACGCAACAGTCCTCAAGCTTTCTCATCACTATCATCGTCTCCGTTACACTGGTCGGGCCTGATGGCAAGGTCCTCTTTCAGAATCCGAACTACGTGTATCGCGAGCAGTACCAGACCACCACCGATCTGGCTACTTTTATCCAGGAGGATCCGGCAGCCGTGGATCGCATTTCGCGCGCCTTTGCACGGCAGCTTGTAGGCGATGTGCTGGAAAGTTTTTGATCCTGCGGATGTTTTTTCAAACTTCCGGTTTGCCGGTGGCAGTGCGCCATGAGCACGCGAAGCTCGCAAGAGCGGAGCGTGCGTAACTGCTTAACCGATGAGGGTCGGCCCCTCGAAGTCGGCTTACAGGAGCGGACTTCAAACCGCCTTTCGGCGGCTTTGGTCAAAAGCCACGGTCGTGAGCGCGAAAGGAAAAGGCCCGGCATTGACCGGGTCAGGTGTCAGGCAAGAAGAGGACCGCAAGGGAACCACTATTGAAGTGTCGAAAGCTATTAGATGATGTCAAAACCGCGGCGTTGTCACTACTGCGGGACAGAGCTACGACGAAACCTGTTTACGGGCGTAGCGGCATCCGGCACGAGAGGTGGCCTGAGCTTGCCATGAGGCGGATAAGCGGAACATGGGAACCTGCGATCACGATGCAAAAGGAGAAGCCACAAGTGGGGACCCCACGAGGGCGAGAGTACGGATGCGTGATAGCAGGGACGGAACAGCTCGTAGTAGCAATGAAGTCCCCGATAAAGGGATGGAGCGAAGGGGCTGTGTCAAGGAGCCTGATTCAATGAGCCAACCAGAAAATGGGATGAGCCCGATGAAGAAGGCAAAGCCGTTTTGTATTTCCAAGAAGGAGGTCTGGGAAGCGTATCAACGGGTGAAAGCGAATAAAGGAGCAGCAGGAACCGATGGGCAGACGATCGAGGTTTTTGAACGGCGACTGCAAAGGAACCTTTATAAAATCTGGAATCGCATGTCTGCGGGCAGCTACTTTCCACCGCCAGTCAGGACAGTGAAGATACCGAAGAAGAGTGGCGGAGAAAGAAGTCTTGGCATACCGACTGTAGCGGATCGAATCGCACAACAGGTTGTGAAGGCGCGGCTGGAACCGGAGGTTGATCCACATTTCCATCCTGACTCCTATGGCTATCGGCCGGCGAAGTCAGCGCTGGATGCAGTGGGTCAGGCCCGGCAGCGGTGTTGGCGAAATGACTGGGTCCTGGACCTGGACATCAGAGCCTTCTTCGACAACCTGGATCAAAATCTACTGATGCGAGCGGTGAAGAAACACGCTTCGCAGCAGTGGATGGTTCTCTATATCGAACGCTGGCTGAAAGCGCCCGTAAAAGAGGAGAACGGCGATCTGATTCCGCGTCAGAAGGGCACGCCGCAGGGCGGCGTGATCAGTCCACTGCTGGCCAACCTGTTTCTGCATTATGCGTTTGATCGATGGCTGGCGGCGAACTTTCCTCAGGTTCCATTCGAGAGGTACGCCGATGATGCCATCGTGCATTGCAGAACGGAAAGGCAGGCTCAGAAGATGCGGAAGGCAATCGCAAAGCGGTTGTCAGACTGCGGACTTGAACTCCATCCGGAGAAGACGCGGATCGTTTATTGCAAAGACGATCTGCGGAAGGGAAGACACACCGATGAGAAGTTCGATTTTCTTGGATACGAATTTCGTCCAAGGAAATCGATCAATCGCAAAGGCATAGTCTTCACCAATTTCAGTCCAGCAGTCTCGACCAAAGCGACCAAGTCGATGCGGACAACAATCCGAAACTGGCGTCTGCGGCAGCGTAGCCACCAGACCTTGGAAGATCTGTCCCGCACCTACAATCCGATCATCCGGGGCTGGTTCCAATACTACGGACGGTACTACCGTACTGCGCTTTACTCTGTGATCCGCCAACTGGATCAGGAGCTGGTCAAATGGGCCAGACAGAAATACAAGAAACTGCGTGAACATGTCAGGCGTGCACGGCAATCGGTCGCGGCAATCTCTCGCCGCAGTTCGTTCCTCTTCGCACACTGGGCGATCAAGCGCAGTGGCTCCATGATGGGAGCTGGATGGCGCGAGAGTGTCACGTCCAGTTCTGCGAGCGCCTCGGGGTGAAACTCCCCGGGGCGACTCTCCCACTCGCAATCTGAGAAAGATATGAACTGGCTTGCGTGGAGGCCAAAGCGTGTGAGAAATTGAGTGGACTAAAGCGAATCATGATCGAATACCGAGTCACGAAATATAATCCCGCCTTGCGCGATGCAAACGGCGCATATCTCGCTGATGAGTGGATTCTATTCAAGCAAATCGGTAGCGCATTCGGGGGCGTAGTTCTGACCGAAGCTGAATACCTAAGAGTAGAACTGGCCTACATCAACTCCGCCACTGCTTTTCTTCAAGAGGGTGGACTTGATTCTCTAACCGTCGAGGGAATAGAGAACCCCAAGAGGCTTACGCTCGAATTTGGCGAGGGCTCAGTTCTCTCTCTAGATCGAGTCGGCGATGTGATTCGTCAGATGCTGCGGGAAGAGCTTTGGTGCCAGTTAGAAGGCCAAGGCGGATTTGTTCATGTTGGTTGGGATTACTACATGTATATTGGCGTGCCTCGCCGTTGCCCTAAGGCTGAACTTCTCGCGGAAGGACTGGGCTTGTACCCCGAACGGTTTTCCTCGCCCTACAGAAAATGCCCTGAGGACTAGCACAGATCACCGTTGGGGAAGAGTAGGATACGACCGCTAACGCACCCCAACGATTGCCGAGTCCTTGGGATCAACTCTCACTTAGTGGTGCGGCGGCGAACGAGCTTGTGGGCTTCCACGATGCAAGCGGCTTGTATGTGATCCGGCTGATAGGGCTCGAGCAATCTAATCTCAAAATCTCCATAAACCTCAAATTGAAAGAGTGGGTTCGGAAGCTTCATTAGTGCATCTAGGTTGCTCGGCAGCTTAGTGTCCTCGTCTCCTTCGCATACTTCCGTGCGGATGCAATTTAAATCTTCCGCGTTGCCATATATGCCGAAAAGATGGTGGGTGCCTATGTGCCACAGGCGCAAGTTCGGATAGCTGCCGTTGTAAACACCTAATCGACCGTGAACGTGCACATACGAAGAACGCTCATTTCCTGCTGCGCAAGATTGATTGACGGTACCAGTCTCAACGGCCTTTTGTGCGCGGCAGGGACAGCTTGCCGCAATGAAAATGAATCCCAG
>JADGNO010000131.1 GCA_017883405.1 Occallatibacter sp.
CCGCTGTGACGATCAACGGCACGCGCGCCAACCAGGTGAACTACATGCTTGACGGCGGCAACAACGTTGACGAATACACCAACGTGAATGCCCCTTTCCCCTTTCCCGATGTGCTGCAAGAGTTCAGTGTGCAGACCAGCAACTACAACGCAGAATACCGCCAGAATGCCGGTGGTGTGGTCAATATCGTAACCCGCAGCGGCAGCAACAAGTTTCACGGCGATCTGTTTGAGTACGTACGCAACCGCGAGTTCAACGCGGCCAATTACTACAGCTATGTGAACAAGGTAAAGACCCGCGACTTTCTGAAGCGCAACCAGTTCGGTGGAACGTTCAACGGCCCAGTCTGGATTCCGCGCCTCTATAACGGACACGACAAGACCTTCTTCTCGTTCGGCGTTCAGTCCACCCGTTTCCGCAACAACGCTGTGGGCGGCACAGCGTATCTTCCCACGCCCGCGCAGCTCGCAGGCACTTTCACCGGACTTTCCTCGGCGACTGCGATCAAGAATCCGACAACGCTTCAGCCCTATCCCTGCACCCAGACTGCCGGAGCAACCACCTACACCTGCCAGATCAATCCGAACGACTACAACGCGTCATCTCTTGCGACGCTCAAGTATCTGCCGACCATCAGCGGCACCGATGGAACCATCAATTATTTCAAGCCGATCAGCCAGAACTATATCGAGTACACCGGCCGTGTGGACCACGAACTGAGCTCGAAGGACCACCTGAACGGGCACTACTTCTACGATCGGTTTGACAATGCCGGCGTTCTCGACAAGTCCAACCTTCTCACCTACTCCGATGAGGCCACGATTCGTTATCACAGCTCGCTGCTGGCTGAGACCCACACCTTTTCAGACAACAAGCTGAACAACATCAGCGTGAGCTACCAGATTGAGAATGCAAGCCGCGGTCCTCTGGCAGGTTCTCCTAACATGACGGATCTGGGCGTCGACATTTGGCAGCCTGCCTTCAAGCAGATCAACCAGATCAAGGTCAGCAACTACTTCACGGTCGGCGACAACCCGGCAGCGTCGTTACGCCGCAACAACTACACGCTGGCGGACGATTTCCATTGGGTGCTCGGTCGTCACTCACTGGCGTTTGGCTTCCATGGCGAATTGGCCAAGGTGGACGTCGACAACCAATTTCAGCAGCCGGGCCAGTTCACTTTTGGCTCGAACACCACGGTAGGCAACGACATGGCGGACTTCCTGTTGGGCGGTCTGACCCAGTTTGCGCAGGCCTCCGGGCAGTATTTCAACAACCGCTACCATGTCACGGGCTACTATGCGCAGGATAGTTGGAAGGTGAACAGCCGCCTGAGTTTGAACTATGGCGTGCGCTATGAGCCGTTTTCGCCGATGCACGAAAAGATGAACCGCATGGGCATGTTCAGTCCCACGGCTCGCGCCGCCGGACAAATCTCCACAACGCACCCGACGGCGCTTGCCGGACTTCTGTTCCCTGGGGATACAGGCTTCCAGTCAAACATGATTAAGTCGGTCTACCTGCACTTTATGCCGAGAATCGGACTTGCGTATGACGTGTTCAGCAACAGCAAGACAAGCCTGCGCGGAGGCATTGGTCAGTTCTACGACACGCGCCTGCCGGGCGTCTTCGACAATATCTTTGCCAACGCAGTGCCTTTCGTAGCTTCGGTCAACGTGAGCTACACGGCGTCAAGCCTGGGTAATTTCTCCGCGCCGTATGCCAACATTGCAGGCGGCAACATCTTCCCGGCTCCGCAGCCGCCACCGGCCAGCTACTTTACACAGGCCAACTACCGCAGCCAGAGCTATTCTACCTTTGACCCGGAAAAATTCCGCGTCCCGGTAACTTACTCGTATAACATTGCGGTCGAGCAGCAGATCACGAACAGCATATCCAGCCGTCTGGCTTATGTGGCTTCAATTGGTCGTCACCAGATCAACCCGACCGACATCAACCCGACCTGGAATCAGGGCAGCAGTGCCGGTCAGCGTATGTACGCCTCCAGCATCGCAGCGCAAAACTACACCAATCCGATTGCAGTAGTGGATACGGGCGGCAATTCGAGCTACCACTCGATGCAGGCATCTATCTCGAAGCATATGTCCAACGGGCTGAGCGCGTCCCTGAATTACACCTGGTCGAAGGGTATCGATAACAACGCCTACGGGTCCGCAGTTACCGCTGTTGTTCCTGGATCGTCCTATGTCCTTCCGACCTATGAACCTAACTACAAGCGGCTGGATCGCGGTCCTTCGGACTATGACCACCGCAACGTAGTTACTGCGTCCTACGTTTGGACGTTGCCCAAGATGCACGATGGAAATCCGGTTCTGCGCTATGTGGCGAACGGCTGGCAGACTAACGGAATCATTACTTTCCGGAGCGGCGATCCTCTGACCGTAACAGGCTTGAATGTGGATGGGACCGACCTCAAACGCGATCGCGCGATCTGGAACGGACAGAAACCCTACGGCGGCACGGCCTGCGCCAACACCACGGCGTATAACTGCAAGTCTTACCTAAACCCGGCTAACTTCTCCACCAACCCGGCGTACACGACAAGCGTTCCGTTGTCTTACGGAAACATCGTTAAGGGCAGCTTTGTGGGACCGCAGTACGGAACCTGGGATGGAAGCATGATGCGTTTCTTCCCGGTGCGTGAGGGCGTTCAGTTCGAGTTCCGGGCTGAGTTCTTCAATATCCTCAACCACACCAACCACGGCGATCCTCAGCAGAGCCAGACAAACGGAGCATTCGGCCGAATCACATCGACCAATGGCGATCCGCGTATCGGGCAGATGAGCCTCAAACTGATTTTCTAGAAGACAACTTCTCCGAAGGGCCGGAGGCAAGCATCATGCTTCCTCCGGCCTATTTTTCACACAATCTCGACCTTTGCGGATGATCGAGAAGAGCACAACCATGCTTACAAAAAGGGTTGTCTCTGACGACGTTTTCGATGACTCGAACCGATTGCGGTATTTTTATCTTCTTACCGGAGCAGAAGGAAGAACATGTTCATTCAAGCGCCGCGCATTTCATTCAGATATCTTGCCACTATTATTCTGCTCGCATCGGGACTAATGCTGCGGGCGCAAACTGGTGTCCATCCTGCTCCCTATCTCGATCCGGCGCATCCCCTGGATCAGCGAGTGAGCGATCTTGTCGGTCGCCTGACGCTCGCAGAAAAAGTTTCGCAGATGCAGAACGAGGCTCCTGCCATCACGCGCCTGCATATCCCAGGATACGACTGGTGGAATGAGGGTTTGCACGGCGTGGCACGCTCCGGCTATGCAACCGTATTTCCGCAGGCGATCGGTCTGGCAGCCACATGGGATACACCGTTGATGCAGCGTGTCGGCGATGCCGTTTCGACCGAAGCGCGCGCCAAATACAATGAGGCGCAGCGTGAGGGAAACAACTCGATTTATTATGGCCTCACGTTGTGGTCGCCTAACATCAACATTGTGCGCGATCCCCGCTGGGGACGTGGCCAGGAGACCTACGGAGAAGATCCATTTCTTACGGGAAGCATCGGCGCCGCCTTTGTGAATGGGCTGCAGGGCAACGACCCGAGATACTATAAAGTTGTCGCTACGGCCAAGCATTATGCTGTGCATAGCGGCCCAGAGTCCCTGCGCCACACGTTCAATGTGATGGTCTCTCCGTACGATCTGGAAGATACATACTTACCCGCATTCCGTCAGCTCGTGGTGGATGCGCATGTAGGCAGCGTGATGTGCGCCTATAACTCCGTGGATGGGGTACCAGCCTGTGCCAGTGTGCCGCTTCTCGACCGGGTACTGAAACAGAACTGGCGCTTTAACGGTTACATTGTTTCTGATTGTGCCGCCATTACCGACGTCGCTGTCGGGCATCGTTTTGCGCCGGACATGGCTCATGCCGCGGCGGTCTCAGTAAAGGCCGGAACCGATCTTAGCTGCGGCAAGGAATACAGCTCGCTGACCGATGCTGCACATCGCGGACTGATCAGCGAGGCGGAGATCGATGCCGCCGTCAAGCGCCTCTTCATGGTGCGCTTTCGCCTAGGCATGTTCGATCCTCCTGAGTTAGTTCCGTATAACGCCATTGCTTTTTCTGAAAACGATTCCGCACAACACGAAAAGCTGGCGCTCAATGCCGCTCGCGCTTCCATGGTTTTGCTCAAGAACGATCGCGGCGCTTTGCCGCTGAGCAACGCAGTGCAGACCATCGCCGTTGTTGGTCCTAATGCTGCCGCACTGCCCGCGTTGGAAGGCAACTACAACGCCATTGCATCTCACCCCGTGACTCCACTGGGCGCACTTGAGTCGCGCCTGCCGGGACACATTTTGTATGCTCAGGGATCGTCTTATGTGGAGGGGATTCCTGTGCCGGTTTCCAGATCGGTCTTTTCCACGAGCAGCGATACGGCCGCCGCACCTGGTTTGAAGGCCGAGTATTTTTCCGGGATTGGATTCGCAGGCAAGCCGGTCGTCGAACGCATGGATCGCGCCATCGACTTTGACTGGAACGGCGCATCACCGGTCACGGGAGTTACCGGGGAAAGATTCTCTGTGCGCTGGAGTGGAGCAATTTCAGCACCGGCTCCTGGCACCCTGCACTTTGGTTTTGCCATGGCTCATTGCAGCACTTGCGAAGATGAGGAAACTATCCATGTCTGGCTCGATGGGAAACAGGTGTACGAATTTAACCATGCGCGCACACACGGACGGCGCGCGCCCACGCCGCCTTTCAACTTGACGTTCAATGACACGAAGGCGCATCCGATTCGTATCGAGTACACGCACGACTCTCCACACTTTGGCGCGGGTCTCACTTTCAACTGGCAGCCACCGCAGGACGTACTTCGCGAACAGGCAGTTGCCACCGCTGCGAAGTCCGATGTGATCGTCGCGTTCCTTGGACTTAGCCCTGAGATTGAAGGCGAAGAGACGCCGATCCATGTGGACGGATTCGAAGGCGGCGATCGCAGCGCCATTGAATTGCCCGCAGTGCAGCAGCGCTTGGTTGCCGCGTTGGCGGCCACAGGCAAGCCCTTGGTCATTGTCCTGATGAATGGCAGCGCGCTGGCTTTGCAGGATGCCGAGAAGAAAGCTTCAGCTATTCTTGAAGCATGGTATCCGGGTGAAGCTGGCGGCACGGCCATCGCTGAAACTCTCTTCGGAGAAAACAACCCATCTGGCCGTTTGCCACTCACTTTCTATGCGAGCACGAATCAGCTTCCGGCGTTTGAAGATTACGCAATGAAGGGACGCACGTATCGATACTTCAGCGGCACTCCGCTCTATCCCTTCGGTTACGGACTGAGTTATACAGGATATCAGTACAGTGACGGCATACTTGCTTCCAGCAGCATAAGAGCGGGAGAGCCTTTGGATGCGAGTGTGGTGGTGAAGAATACGGGAGATCGCGACGGCGATGAAACAGTCGAGTTCTACCTGATTCCCAAGGCAGCCAAAAACGCGCCGCTGCGCACGCTGGTTGGATTTGAAAAAGTGCATGTTCTCAAAGGCGAATCGGAGACGGTTCACCTTGCCATCGGTGCGCGCCAGTTGAGTTTGGTGAATACAGACGGAAGCCGAGCCGTTCAACCGGGAGAGTACGAACTTTATGTGGGCGGTGGACAGCCTTCGGCCCATGCGGGCATCTTTCTTCCCTTTCACATTGATGGATTGAACCAGGTTGCTCCTTGAACTTTGGAGCGCAAGGGAAATGAAGAGTAGCCCGGAACCAGGCCCAAGAGGGATGATAGGGACTATGGAACGACGCGAATTTCTACGCACATCTGCCGCGGCTGCACTGTTGGCCGCATGTTCTCAACGGCTGTCTCATGCCGAGGGTGGCCACGATGCACCGGCGTATTCAACGGCTAATCCGCGCTGGCAAAAGGCGTATGACAGTGCGCTTCAGGTGCTCGCAGGGAACGTGCAGGTGCTGCCGAACTTTGCCGCGCCCGTGCTGATTGAGGGCGCGGACTACGCCGGCGTTTGGCAGGAGTGCGGCCCGCTTGAGGCTCTTGTGTATCGCCCGTTCCGCGCCGATGTAGCGAAGAACGGCCACGCCACGTTCTTCGCCTTGCAACACGAGGACGGACAACTGCCAGCCTGTAACAAGCGCTCTGAAATTGGCTACGGACAGATTCAAATGGTGGTGCCGATTGCGGCCACCGCATGGGAACTGGCGCGGATCACAGGCGACGACGAGTTACTGCACACGGCGTATCAGAGCTGCTCGCGCTGGGATGCATGGCTGCTGCGCTATCGCAACACGCGCGGCACGGGACTGGTGGAAGGCTTTTGCACGTACGACACGGGGCACGACAACAGTCCGCGCTGGGCTGGTATGCCTAATCGTTGCCCTGAAAAAGATGCGCGGATTTGCCCATCGGTTCCGGGGCTTCCGCGGTTGTGTCCCGATCTTTCTGCCACAGTTTTTGGCGCGCGTGTGGCACTGGCGGCGATGGCTAAAGCGCTGGGCAAGGATGCCGACGCTGCACGCTGGACTGAGAGCGCAGAACAGATTCGCAAACTGATTCTGAACAAGTTATACGTACCAGAAGATGCGGCCGTCTATGACCTTGACGCGCAGGGGAAATTCGTTCGCGTGCGTTCCGACGTACTTAGCCGGGTTTGCGGCGAGCATGTGGTGGACCAGAAACTTTTCGATTCGCTTTGGGAGCGGCAGCTTCACAACCCGAAGGCTTTTTGGGCTCCGTTTCCGCTGACCTCGATTGCGCAAGACGATCCAGCCTTTGTGCGGCCCATTCCGAGAAACTCGTGGGGCGGCGCGTCGCAGGCTCTGACGGCTCTGCGCACGCCGCGCTGGTTTGATTTCTATGGTAAGTCTGCGGAACATGCCTATCTGATGGATCGTTGGTGCGAAGCGATTCAACGTGAAGTGACTTTTCGCCAGCAGATCGATCCGATCACTGGGGACTTCACAAAGGCTGATCAGCCAAGTTATTCGCCTGCTGCGCTGGTGATGATCGACTTCACCTGGCGGCTGGCCGGTGTGCGCGAAGAGCAGGAATATATGGAGTGGAACGCTCGCCCCGGCCACTCCGCAGCGCACACCGCGCACTTCACTTTGCCGTTCGGCAAGAGCCGCACTGCGGCGATGACGTACGACGCAAAGGGCGTCACTCTTTCTCTCGATGGCCGGCAGTTGGGGCGCATCGAGTCGGGCGTGGCGCGGCTTATCACCGACAAGCAGGGACGACCAAAGCAACTGGTTAGTATCAGCGAAAAGGTGGAGACGGTCTCAGTAAAGATAGGCGCGCGACCCGCGCAACACTGGACCTTGCACCCCAACCAGAAACTGCAACTTGACTGAGAGAATGCGCAGGTCATTTCAGGATGACTCGCGCAACGGAAGTTCGGAGGCAACACGATGGTGACTCGACGCAGGGTTTTGACGCAGGGTTTGCAGGCGGGCGCCGCGCTGGCGCTGGGAGGGTTTGCAGGCCGCTGTCTTGCGCAGCAGACGCCGCCTTCACATGCCGATGAGATGATCATCAACTCCGCACCTCATGCGCGTACGGGCGCTCTTTTGCCCGCTACGCCGACGCCTGCTGTTCTTCCCAAAGAAACTCAAGCAGTTAGTGGTGCAAACTCGCTCCAAGCTCATGCTAGCAAGCATGGGCTTGTTGCCGGCACGGCGGTTGTGGTGCGCGCCTTGCAGCACGATCCGGCGATGCAGCAACTGATCGCGGAGCAGTATGGAGTGGTGGTTCCAGGGAATGAATTAAAGTGGGTCGCGCTTCGTCCCGCGCAAGACCAGTTCAACTTTACCGACAGCGATGCACTCTTTGAGTTTGCCAAGACGCATCATCTGCTGGTGCGCGGTCACACCTTGGCGTGGCACAACTCCGTGCCCGAGTGGCTGCAGAAAAGTCCGAAGGAGTTGGATGTCAGGAAGCTTCTTGTCGATCACATTCACACGGTTGCCGGCCGCTACAGCGGGCGCGTTCACTCGTGGGATGTTGTGAACGAAGCGATACTGCCCGCGGACGGCCGCGAAGACAATTTGAGGAAATCGTTCTGGTTCGAACGTATTGGACCCGATTATATCGATCTTGTTTTCCGCACAGCTCACGAGGCGGATCCGCACGCCAAACTCACCTATAACGACTATGGCGTGGAGTACGACAATCCCGATGAGACCGCCCGTCGCGCTGCCATCTTGTCGTTACTGCGCGGCATGCAGAAGCGCAATGTGCCGCTACACGCGGTTGGCATTCAGTCGCACATCAAGGCTGGATCGCCTTCAACCATTGGCAAGGGGCTGGCAGACTACATTGAGAGCGTTCGCCAGATGGGACTTGAAGTTTATCTGACCGAGTTGGACGTGAACGAAGACGATCTGCTCTTCAACGATGTTGCTGAGCGCGATAAGGAGATTGCCAAGACCTATCGCGATTTTCTTACGGTGGCGCTGGCCAATCCGACCGTGAAGAGCGTGCTGACCTGGGGCGTGAGCGACAGAAACACCTGGCTCAACGACGGTCCGACGCACTTTCGCAAGCAACCCAATCGCCCGCAGCGTTCGCTGCCGTTCGACGAAGCCTATCGCCCCAAGGAAACCTTCTTCGCCATGCGCGATTGCATCGACGCGCGCAAGGCATGAGCATCGCTGCAACAGATAAAACAGAGCGCAAGAGATTAGGAGAAACATTTTGATCCGTAGAGATTTTCTTCAAAGTGCAATGGGCGGCATGGCGGTTGCGTTGCCGCTGGGTTTGGCAGCGCAGCCTGTGCATGCGGACGTACACGGTGGAAGGCACGCCGCGCCGCAAGCTGGCTGGTTGAATGTGCGTACCTTCGGCGCTACGGGGGACGGAGCAACCATCGATACGCCGGCCGTGAATCGTGCCATTGAAGCTGCGGCGGCGCAGGGCGGCGGAACGGTTTGGTTCCCGGCGGGCACTTATGCCTGCTATACGATTCGACTGAAAAGCCATGTCGGATTGCATCTGGATCACGGCGCGACCATTCTCGCGGCCAGCGTGCCGGACGGCGGAACCACTACTGGCGGCTACGATGCGGCGGGGCCGAAACAGCCGTGGGAGGCGTACCAGGATTTCGGGCATAATCACTGGGCCAACAGCCTCATTTATGGCGAGGGACTGGAAGATATTTCCATCACCGGCATGGGGTTGATTTGGGGCAAGGGACTGAGCCGCGGAGAAGGCGACGAATTGCCGCTGGCGGAAAGCGCGGGCGTTGCCAACAAGGCCATCGCGCTGAAGAACTGCCACAACGTGACGATCCAGAACATATCCATGCTGGCGGGCGGGCACTTCGCCATCTTGCTGACGGGCGTGGATAACGTGCTGCTGGACGGGCTCAAGATCGATACCAATCGAGACGGGATCGACATCGACTGCTGCCGCAATGTGCGCGTTTCAAACTGTGCGGTGAATTCGCCGTGGGACGATGCGATCTGCCCCAAGAGTTCGTTTGCGCTGGGCTATGCGCGGACCACGGAATATGTGACCATCACGAATTGCTATGTGACGGGCGCGTACGAGTACGGCACCATGCTGGATGGGACTTACAAGAAGGCCACTTACAACGAAGTGCGCAAGGCGGTGGGGCGCATCAAGTGCGGCACCGAATCCAATGGCGGCTTCAGGAACATCACTATCTCCAACTGCATTCTGGACCAGTGCCGCGGATTCGCTCTGGAGACCGTGGATGGCGCGCGGATTGAGGACATTACCGTTACCAATATCACGCTGCGCGGCGTGGTGCATTCGCCGATTTTCCTGCGCTTGGGCAGGCGCATGAGAGGGCCGGCGGGCGTGAAGCCTGGCGTGCTGCGGCGCGTACTGATTTCAAACATCAGCAGTTACGAAGCGGTGGCTCAGTATCCATCGATCATCAGCGGCATTCCTGGCTCGTTCGTCGAGGACATGAAGATCAGCGATGTGTACATGCACCAAGTAGGCGGCGGATCGGCAGAGTGGGCGGGGATTGAGCCTCCGCAGAACGAGTTGGGGTATCCAGAGGCGGATATGTTTGGCACGCTGCCGGCTACGGGATTCTTTTTGCGCCACGCCCGCAATATTGAGTTCAGCAACGTCGAAATTGCCACGGCCAAGCCCGATGCGCGGCCAGCCATTTGGGCCGACGATGTGGATGGACTGGATTGCTTTCGGCTGCGCGTTGCGCGAGGTTCGGCGGCATTTGCGCTGCGCAGTGTGAAGCAGTTCCGCAACTTCGGCAGCATGAGCTCGAAGGATGTGTCGGAGGAGTTTGTCGACTCCAAACGGATCTAGGTTTATAGCCGGATGAATTTGTGCCTTGAGTTCATGCTTTCCCAGGTCCCAAAATCGGGACCTGGGGCACCCAGCTATAGAGGCAGCTTCATGCCAGCCCACCCTAGCCGCAAGTACAAAAGCGCGGCGAGGGTGGGGCACCCGGACGATGTTGCGGCGGGATTCAGGGACGCCTGGCGTTATTGCGGCGAGATGCGGAGGGTGGCTTAGCCCAGCAGGGTGCGCAGATAAGTTGCGCCCTTGAAGGCGATGTCTTCTGGCGAGACGCTGGGATCGGCATAGATCGCGCCCAGGGCATCCGGTTCTTTTTCGGAGTAGCCGAAGCCTTCGATCATCAGATAGCCGTTGTAGTCGATCTCTTTGAGAACATTCACAATAGCTGGAAAGTCGACATGCCCGCTGCCTAGCAGGCCGCGGTCGTTCTCGCTGGCGTGGATATGTTTGAGGCGCTTCGCGAGCGGGCGCAGTGATTCGGCTAAGTTCTTTTCTTCGATGTTGGCATGGAAGGTGTCGATGGTAATGCCCACGCGTGGATGATCGATTGCCGCGCAGAGAGAGTTTGCTTCGGCTGCCGTGTTGAGGAAGAAGCTTTCCGAGCGGTTCACCGGCTCCAGAGCCAAGGTGACGCGGTTGGCGTCTAGCACTTCGCCTAGGGATTGGAAACACTCGACTGCCCAGTTCCATTCATCCTGCTGGCGGCGGTGGCCGGGAAGATAGGCGATGGGCGCATAGACGGGGCCGGCCATCAGATGTGCGCCCAGTTCGGCGCAGGTTTCAACGCAGCGCGTGAGGTGGGCGAGGGAGTGCTTGCGAACGGCGGCGTCGGGGCTGATGGGGTTTATGCCTGCAGGTAGTATGGCGCAAACCGTACATTCTATGTTGTTGGCCGCGAAGGCGCGGCGCAGAACGGAGGCGTCGATCTTGGCGGGGTCGAACATGGGAACCTCGAAGCCTTCGATGCCCTGTGCGCGGAGGGCGGGAAAGAGGCTGGTATGCAAGGGTTTCAGTTCGCTGGTCCAGGCAAATGCACTGACGCCGATTTTCATGTCTGCTCCGTCTAGAGTGATTCTCAGAGTCCCTGTAAGGCAGATATCCTGCCAGCCCACCCTAGCCGCAAGAACAAAGACGCGGCGAGGATGGGGCACCCATAGTTGTGTATTACAACAGACGCTCAGAGCTCAGGTGGTAGTCCGATCTGCTGCTCTTTACGCTATCAGCGTACCGCAACGGGCCAGGTCGAAAGGCCGCAAACCCGGCGCGCAGGCCGCAGAACGATATAATCTAGGCCATGGCCACCGTCGAAAACACGAATTTGTCTCAAGTCGAACTCGCGGAAAGCGGCGCGGAGGCAGTGCTGAAACTGCGCGCTCTGGAAGCGCGGCTCAAGCAGTTGGGGAGCGTGATGGTCGCCTACTCCGGCGGCGTGGACTCGGCATTTTTGGCGGCCACGGCTCACCGCGTTTTGGGCGACCAGATGCTGGCCGTACTGGCCGACTCGCCTAGCCTGGCGCGGCGTGACTTTGAGCAGGCCAAAGCCTTTGCCGAGGGGCTGGGGATGCCGCTGCGAGTGATTGCGACGGAAGAGCTGGAGCGGCCCGAGTATCAGCGGAACGAGGCCGATCGCTGCTTCCACTGCAAGAACGAGCTGTTTGCGGCCATGGAACCGCTGGGAGTGAAGCTGGGTTTTGCGCATATCGCCTACGGCATGAACGTGGACGACAAGCGCGACTATCGACCCGGTCAACGCGCAGCCGTGGATCACGGCGTGCTGGCTCCGTTGGCGGATGCGGGTCTGACCAAAAACGAGATCCGCTCGCTGGCCCGCGCAGCCGGGTATGCGCTGTGGGATCGTCCGGCGGCGCCTTGCCTGGCTTCGCGTGTCGAGTACGGACGGCCCGTGACCCGCGAGGTGCTGGAGCAGGTGGAGAAGGCGGAAGATAGCCTGCGCAAGCTGGGGTTTCGCGAGCTGCGCGTGCGTCATCACGGGGAACTGGCGCGGGTTGAGATTGTGCGCGCCGAGCTGCCGCGCGCCCTGACGAT
This sequence comes from Occallatibacter sp., assembly GCA_017883405.1. Lineage (GTDB taxonomy): Bacteria > Acidobacteriota > Terriglobia > Terriglobales > Acidobacteriaceae > Telmatobacter. Next base: position 12,326 of record JADGNO010000131.1, read on the forward strand.
GGAGATGCTGGACGCCATCACCGCGGCCCTGAAAGATGCCGGGTTTCAATACGTTACCTTGGACTGCGCAGGTTTTCGTTCCGGCTCGATGAATGCGATTCTGCCCATTGATGTGCTGACGCGGCGCGGCGCATAGCGCACGATTTAGAATCACTAAGCGATGAAGACAGGATATTTGGAGTGTTTTTCGGGCATCAGCGGCGACATGCTGCTGGGGGCTCTGGTGGATGCCGGCGTTCCTTTCAACTGCCTGGAACTGACGGCTGCCGCGCTGAACGTGGGCGCGCGGCTGGAGATGCGCAAGGTGAGCCGCGGCGGTTTGGCCGCCATCAAGGTGGACGTGATTACGCCGGATCAGCCGGTCGAGCCGGCTCATGCACACGAAGAG
>JADGNO010000132.1 GCA_017883405.1 Occallatibacter sp.
CGGCAAAGACCTGGATGCGCTCTCCGACAATCCCGATGAGTTGCAGGCCGATCTTCAGGCGCTTGCGGGTCCGGGAGCCGGTCCCAATGGAGGCTCTATTTACATCGATGGTTTCAGCGGTGGTGAACTGCCTCCGAAGAATGCGATTCGCGAAATACGAATCAATCAAAATCCCTTTGCACCGGAGTACGACAAGCTTGGTTATGGTCGCATCGAGATCTTTACCAAGCCTGGAACGGACAAATTTCGCGGCAGCCTGGGCTACAACTTTGCGAATGACAAATGGAACTCGCGCAATCCTTATTCTGCTCAGAAAGCGCCGTTCCATTTGCACGAAACCCGCAACACACTCAGCGGGCCGTTGGGGAGCCGCGCTTCTTTCACCGTAGACTTCGCTCGCGAGTGGGTAGATAACGGTGCTGTGATCAACGGCGTAACCCTCGATCCGGCAACATTGATCGCGGTGCCCTATACCAGCGCGGACCTGTCGTCCTTGCGCCGCACCATCGTGACTCCTCGCATCGACTACCAGCTCACCCCGAAACATACGCTGAGCGCGCGCTATTCCTACCGGCGAGACATTATCAAGAATGCCGGTGTCGGCGCGTTGACTTTAGCGTCCGCTGGTTTTCACAACGACAGCAGAAGCCAGACATTGCAGTTGACTGAGACCGCAATGCTGAATGCGACAACTGTGAACGAAACTCGTTTTCAGTATTATCGGCCAGTCACAATTTCAGCAGCGAACTCCACTGGCGCTTCACTGCGGGTCATGGGAGCCTTTATCGGCGGCGCATCTACCGTGGGCAGCGCAACGGATACGCAGAACAGCTTCGAATTGCAGAACTACACATCCATACTCCTTCACAATCACACGTTTCGTTTTGGAGTCCGGCTCCGGGGCGCAACCGAAGATAGTGCCGCACCACAGAACTTCAATGGCACATTTACTTTCAGCGGAGGACTTGCGCCACAGCTCGACGCCAACAATCAAATCGTTCTTGATAGTTCCGGACAGACCGTGCAGGCAAACATAAGTTCGATCGAGAGCTACCGCAGAACTCTTCTATTCCAGGGACTCGGGTACTCGGCAGCTCAAGTCAGGCAACTTGGCGGCGAAGCGTCGCAATTTACATTAAGCGCAGGCATTCCCGTCAGCTCAGTCAGCCAGGTGGATGTGGGGCTTTTCTTCGGTGATGAGTGGAAGGCTAGGCCCGATCTCACGGTGGCCCTCGGACTCCGGTACGAAACGCAAAATAACATCCATGACATTCGCGATATTGCGCCGCGCATCGGGCTGGCGTGGGCTCCGGGTAAAGCAGCAAAGCCGGGAACAAGCACGGTGATTCGAGCAGGATTTGGCATCTTTTACGATCGCTTCGCATTATCGAACTCACTCATCGCCGCCCGCTTCAATGGAATCACTCAGCAGCAGTTCGTAATTGCGAGTCCGGATTTCTATCCGACGGTTCCAGCGGCGTCGTCCTTGATAGGAGCGGTGCCCTCCACCATTCAGCAGGTAGGCCCACAACTGCGCGCGCCTTACCTTATACAGAGCGCGATTGCGTTTGAGCGCCAGCTACCCCACAACACAACGATAGCGATCACTTACGCAAACAGCCATGGGCTTCATCAGTTGCGAACAGTGGATGCAAATGCGCCACTTATCGGGACCTATGATCCATCGGTTCCGGGAAGCGGCGTTTATCCGCTTGGAGTGCCGCGACAAGTGCTCATCATGCAGTCATCGGGCTTGTACAACCAGAACCAATTGATTGCAAATGTGAACTCCAGGATCAACCGCAACTTCTCGCTTTCTGGCATGTACACGCTGAACCGTGCCATGAGCAATACCGATGGAGTGAATACACTGCCGGCAAATCCCTACAGTATGGTTGGCGAGTACGGCCCGTCGGCAACAGACCTCCGCCATTACGGTTCCATCACCGGCAGTGTGACTCCGCTATTTGGAGTTACTTTCAGCCCGATGTTGATCATGGCCAGCGGCCCTCCATTTGATATCACCGTTGGCCGCGACTTCTATGGAGATGGACTGTTCAATGCGCGGCCGGGTATAGCAACCGATGCCAGCCGGCCGGGTGTTGTGCCAACAAGATTCGGGCTGCTCGATCCAAATCCGATCGCCGGTGAAAAGCTGCTTTCGCGCAACTTCGGCCGCGGACCTGGCCAGGTGATGTTGAACATGCGGGTGGGCAGGACCTTCGGCTTTGGCGCAAGAAGGGAAGGTGTCGACCTGGGCAGCAATCCGGCCACTACCCCCGGTGGCGGAGGCGGTGGTCAGGGCGGCGCCAATCGAGGCAGCAACCCATTTGCCACGGGCGGTAGTGGCGGCGGGTCCACAGGGATTCGCCACTATAACCTCATCATTTCCATGCAGATGCGGAACTTGCTGAACCATAACAATCCGGGGCCCATCATCGGCAGCATCACTTCGCCGCTGTTTGGGTTGGCTAATCAGGCCGCTGGCGACGGCGGCGGAATTTTCACAGAAAACGCCAATAACCGGCGGCTGGAGTTACAAACTCGTCTGACGTTTTGATCAAGATCGAGTGATACAAATCACTTTCCGCAAGAAAGATTGAAATTACAGTCCAATTAGGCCGGATCTGACGGCGAAATTAATTTTGGCGACTTCTGGGCTCGTTAGCAAGTTGTCCTTATCGAGGTGGATTTTGGAAGCTACTTTCCGCAAACTCCGTATTCAATTTCTTAAAGCAGAATTGGAAATACGTCGGCTCTCGTGCGAGTCGCTGGCCCGCAAATTTGAAAAACGGCCGTTATCCTGCGAGCAGAGGACCGACCTTTTTCGGCGCTGGGAAGATACGTTGAAAGAGAGCCACCTGTTACAGGCACTGCTCGACATGCTCGAGCGCGAAGATAAAGAACACAGGCGAACTGGAATGAGCGGCTGCACGTTGCCAGACTCGCAGCGATTCACCTTCTTTACCTGGTTCTATCACGCTAAAAATAAAACGCCCGCAGCGTAAAAGGATGCCGATCGCCGCGGCGAGATCAGAACTGGTTGTAGTGATCTTCGGTGCTGGCTAGCAGTTGTGCTGAAGCCGCGATATCGCTTCCATGGTCCGGATTCGCCTCCTCAGTCTGCGCCCGCACGCGGGCTACCGTCATCCAATTATCTTTGCGCGGCTCATCCACAACCCATTGCGGCAGGGGCATGGAGAGATAGCGGCTGAGCGCCTCCGCATAGCCTTCGTAGAGCACGCGCAACTCGCGGAGCCGTTCGCTCGTGAGCGAATCGCGGCACACGCCCACGCCACTCTGACACAACTGATCGAACAAATGCTGATAACGCTCCGGCGGAAGCCGATCGGGGCCGTCGGTTGCAGGCCGGCATGAAAAGATCTGCGACAAATCCACAACGGCGTGACGAGCCATGGCAAACGTCAGTTGCGCCTGCCGTGCTTCAGGGCCGCGTACGCCCGCAATGAGCAGCGCAGACGTGTCGAGAATCGCCGTGATGGCGCTGAGCCAGCTTTGATTATTATGTTGCGATCGGAAGTAGCACAGCAGCGGATACGACAGGTGGCTTTCAAGCAGTTCGGCCGACCAGCGTTCCCACTCAGTCAGTAATAGCATCAGAGCCTGGTCGGCGCCTTCAAATGAGTGGCGCCGCAAAAGCTCGGCAGCCGTTGGCGGCGAGCCAGCGCGCGCGTCGAGAAGAGAGATGATAACTTCGCGCCGTGAAAATGCGGCGTAAAGAACGGGGAAGTAGCCCATCACGACGGCGAGCAGGCCGAACCCCGTGCCGGCTTCCACAACAAGCAGCGAACGCGACCAGTTGTTTTGAGGAACAACATCGCCCAGGCCGAGTGTGAAAATCGTCGTTCCGCTTACGTAGATGTCATTGAAGAAACGCGGCATGTGGGAACTATCGGAAAAGGGGCTGCCGAGCGCGAAGAAGAGCAGCGCGAAACCGAGAACCATCATCGACGCCCAAACCACCAGCAGCAGAATGAGCGACAGTGGTCCATAGTAGCTAAAGAAAGTTTCACGATGGCGCGGATTGTGCAGGCGGCGCGCGACAAAAGCCCACGGGTTCCAAGTAAGCCTGTAGAAAATGCTGGTCAGTCGAAGGCGCCCGGTTGCGCGGCGAGGCAAAATGATCGTCTGGAAAGCGTCGATCAACACGATGAACAGGAACGATATTCCTGCAACACAAGCCAGGATGTTCAAAGATGCTCCTTCCGTCGCTTGGGGATTGGCGAGAGCAGAGCGGCTCACCGGTTCATTGATTCTATTACGGTCGCGCCGGAGAGGTGGAACTAAGCAGATTAGTGCTCAGTGGTGTTAGTCCGGTAATCAATACAAGATCGAAGGTAACCATGCCCCAGCCGGCTCGTTATAAAGTCCCATACTCATCAATGTCATCGGCTGAACAACGCGTAGGCCGTTCTCCAGGCACCAGCGGAAAAGAGCACTGTTCCGGGTCGGCACCAGGATTCCCGGCCCGCCAAACGACTCTGCCGATGCAATCAGCGCCTGCATGTCGACATTGGTTTCCGCCGTGGAGTGGCCAAAGAACGCCAGGTCAGAGGCATATCCGGTGATACGGCCTTCGCGTTCCACCACCATTGCTGTTCCTTCGTTGATTGCGTGAGGAAGCTCGCCGCTGCGATCAAATCCATGCACACGAAGTGACAAAGCAGCGCACGCCGCAACGTCCTCAGGCTGTGCGACTCGTAAGCTGCATCCGGTTACGTCGCGCTGTTGCGTCCGCCCCTGCATGCAGGCCAGATGCTCGCGGACATCAAAGCCAAGGCTGGCATACAACGAGAGCGATCTGCTGTGAAATCCAGCCTGGACAAGGCGAATGCCTGCCGCGCCGCGTTGCTTTGCCCGATCCATCACCGCCTGCATCAAGCGGCGGCCCAGGCCTCGGTTCTGCACGCCCGGATCGATGGTGATGGGACCGACGCCGGCAATGATCGAGCGCTCGTCAAGGCAGTTGCTGCCCACAATCCGGCCATCCGCTTCTGCCACGACGCAATAAAACAAAGGAGCCGAAAAAAGCATCGAAAACATTCCAATGGCGACCTCAGGATTAGGAAAATCGGACGGAAAGCCGTGCTTCTGATTGATGGTTGAAAATGCGTCGTAGCAAATCTGCCCGCACACTTTTGCGTCTTCCGGTGTGGCAGTGCGGATATGAACTTTGGGTTCCGTCAGGGGCGACATATCTGGTGAATAAACGGCAGGTGTCTTTCCTGTCAAGGCAGATTATGTGTTGTAGCCCGGCCCGCACTATCTGAAGAGGATTCAGGCGATGCGCACATTGCAGCCGAAGGCGCGATCAGACGCCGGAGCCGTTGATGCGCTGGCGAAGGCGCTTGAGCACGTTCGGTGGAACGAGCCCGCTGATTTCGCCGCCGAAACTGAAGACTTCCTTGACCATGCGCGAGCTCACAAACGAGTAGCGCCCCGCTGGCTGCAGAAACACAGTCTCAATTTCCGGCGCGAGACGGCGATTCATGAGAGCCATTTGAAATTCATGTTCGTAATCGGAGATGGCGCGGATGCCGCGAAGCACAGCGGCCGCACCCTGTCGACGCGCGAAGTCCACCATCAGCCCGTCAAAAGTTGCCACCGAAACGTTATGAAGCGGTGCTGTGGCTTCCGCCAGCATCTCGACGCGCTCTTCAACGGTGAAGAGAGGATTCTTGACCGGGTTGATGAGAATGGCGACGGTGAGATGGCTGAAGATGCGTGAGCCACGCGTAATCAGGTCGAGGTGGCCGTTGGTTGGCGGGTCGAACGTGCCGGGATAAATTGCGGTAACGGCCATTGAATAGGCTCCACGAGGATTCTACGGCATGGCAATCGCCAACGGGCCGCGAAATGAGACGCAGCGACAGGGAAAAGCGAAATGCAACAGGGATGAAATCGCTTAGAACTTCACCCGAGCGCCGTTCCGATCGAGTGCGATTTGCCTTTGTTGATTAGTTCCGACAAGCTCAACGCGGATCGTTTGGGGCAGTGGCAACTGTCCCGTTGCATCGCGCGTAATTGTCAGAGTACGCGCAGCCTCGCTCCACACACATTCGGCGCGCATAAACTCGCCTTGCTCTTGCCCGTAACTGATTCCGTCGTCGTCGTACCAGGTAAAGCGCCCGTCGGCCCCCGGATAAATGCGCAGCGTCAGCAGTTCAGAGACGGCCTCGCTGGTGTATTGCCGTATCGGGCCAATCGGCAGAATTCCGCCAGCGCGAACGTAAAGCGGAATGCTTGCCAGATCGACAGCGCGAGTAACGAGCTTTCCTCCGTCTACTTGTGCCGACGTCCAAAAATCCCACCAAGCGCCCGCGGGCAAATATACATTGCGTGAAGTTGCAGCATTTTCAGACACTGGCGCCACAAGAATGTGATCGCCCCACATGTACGCGTCGCTGGTCACCACCGCTTTCTCATCGGCCGGCCAATTCAGGCTGAGCGCGCGCATCAGCGGCAGTCCTGTTTCATGGCCCTGCGCGACCGACGAATACAAATACGGCAGCAACTGATAACGAAGGTTGAGAAATTTGCGGCAGATCTCTTCAACGTCAGGGCGATGCAGATCGGCCGCCGGCGGCCACGACGCAGCCCATGCGCCTTCCACTTCTTTCGGACCGGGTTCGCCTGTGTTCCAGCCCCACGGCAAGCGCAAATGCCATGCGCGGCCATGACTGCGAAACAGCGGACAAAATGATGCGAATTGAAACCAGCGCACATAGAGTTCCGGAGTAAGTTCGGGCGATGGCTCGAACCCGCCAATGTCCGTGCCCCAATACGAAATGCCGGACAGGGCGACGCCAATGCCCACCATGATCTGGGCGCGCAGAGCGTTCCAGCTGCAAGCTGTATCGCCCGACCATAGCCACCCATATCGCTGCATGCCCGCATAGCCGTTGCGATGTAACGCAAAGGGACGCCGATCGGGAAACGTCTTGCGCGATCCCTTAAAGTACATCCGATTGCGATCGAAGCGTGCATACACTGAGAACTTGTCGCCTTCGTCAGGCCACCATCCGTCCACTCCTATGCGCTCCAGCGCGGCGTGCGGTTCCCAATACGTCGCTGCATCGCCAGGTACATCGGCAGCCGCGCCGGCGTCTGACACGCTTCCATGCAAATCGCCCGGCGGTACAACGTGCAGGATCACCTTGAAGTTGTCCTCGTGGATTTCCTTCAGCATCGCCGGCGGATCAGCAAATACTTTGTCGTTGAATGTGAACGAGCCGTGCCCCGTGTTCCAGCCTGAAGGACAAAAACCTGTGCCGAGATAAATGACCGCATCGCATGGCAGCTTTTTGTCACGGAAAGTTCCTATCACGCGGAGCACTTCGTCCTGACTGGCCAGCGTGCGATGCGATTGCATATAGCCAAGCGCCCAGCGCGGAGGCATGTGCGGAAAGCCAGTCAGCTGCGCATACTCGCGCAGCACATCGGCGGGTCCATCGCCCAGCATTAAAAAAATATTTCGTGTCGATGTGGCCTCAACGCCGCGGAAAATGCCTTCAGTCTGCGTGAATTCGAATGTGCCTTGCGGCTGGCCGATGAAGATTCCCCAACCCGCCGCACTGATCGCAAACGGAATTTGCAGCCGCGCGCCATACGTGCGAAAGTCGGCAGGAGTCTGGCCGTTCACCAGCGGCTCGCGCGTGTTGCGGCGATCGAAACTGTTGGCGCCTTCGCCAAGCCCGAAGACTGGGCCGTCAAGCGGGAAGTGAACGTTGGTGCTGTCGATGTCGAAACGAATCTGCTGTCGCGTTCTCTGGCCTTCAAGAACGGTAACGGTCAGCGGATCGGTTTCGATGCGAAGGGTATATTTGCCCCACGCGATTGTGTGTGCGCTCGCAGCCGCCGGAGCTTCCAGCGGTGGCGGCCATTCAGCTTCAACAAACCCAAGTTCATGAGCCGGCGCTTGCGCCGCCGCCGGAGCGATGCCGATGCGGAGCGTGTTCGCCGTCATCGCTGTAAGCGTGAGATCGACGAGTCCCGGAGCGGCCGCAAGTTGTGGTGATCCGTCAGCGATCACACCTCCGGCTCGAGCCAGTCTGGAGCGGAACAGCAGTTGGGCAGTGATGGCGGCAACGCCTGTCAGAACGGACCTTCGGGTGAAATCTGGATTCAAAATCGAGCCTCCGCACGGTGTGGCGTTAATCCTAAGCGGCGGCATGTTGGGTGGGCAAAGTGGACGGCGGATTTAGGCGGACGGAGGACATAAATGGCTCTACGGAGATCATTTAACGGGCCCAAAGTGCCTTCGGAGTTCCGCGTCTGGTAGTCCTCAGCGAGTCTGAAGTGGATAGCGCTGTTTACAGTTGTCCACTGGGGTATTCACCCATCGGTAACCTTCAATATGCAACACCATTAGAATGAGGCAGTTGAGTTGTCGCAGAATGGCCCCTATTTTGCTGGAATGTAGTACCGGCACCATGATCAGTGCTCCCGGGCTAACGACTGTACGCAATGTCAGGCTCAGGCCGGAATAGCGGTTATATGATTCCGGCGTACGTGCAGGAGGTCTATGTCCGACGCAACTATAGGACTGAGAACAACAAATAGCGGTCAGCGACCGAAGCTTTCGCTTTCCCGCGTTCTCAATTCCGTTTCGCCTGTGCTGGCGGGATTGGTGGTGGCAGTTCCCCTGGCCGCCGTCTCGATGCATATTCAATTGGGCCCTCGCCTCTACGCTATCCAGATATTTTTGGCTGGTGCTGCTGCAGCTGTTCTGCTCACTCGCTTATTGATGCAGCGCGACCGGCGTGTGGCGTTGCAGCTTGTGGTCAGCGAAATCGTCGGCGAAAACCGTTCCCCGGAAATTGCTGCTGAACGAGTTTTAGAGGCGCTTTGCTTATCACAGGGTTGGGATGCGGCTTTGCGATGGGAAGTGAACCCCGACAAAAATCAACTGGAATTCTGTTCCGGATGGAGCGCGCCGGGTCGTTCCATGCAGGGTCTGATTAAAGAAAGCGTGGCCATGCGGCTGGGTATGGGTGAGGAGATGGCGGGTCGCGCATGGCGTGAGGGTAGGCCGATCTGGATTGCCAACCTCGCTTCGGAAGGCTTTGGAGATCACGCGCTGACAGCGATGCATGAAGGAATGGTTGCAGGCTGCGCGGTTCCGGTGCGCGTAGGCAAAAGTGTGCTGGCCGTGCTCGAGTTTTACTCTCACTATAGTCGCCGTGAAAATCGGGAGTCGATGGCGGCGGTTGAAACAGTGGCCTCTTCTTTGGGCCAGATGCTCGCTCGTTCCTACGAACAGAGCAGGGCTGAGAAACTTTATCGTCAGCAGGAGATTCTGCTCGATACAGTCGCGGATGGGATCGTTGGGCTTGACCGCAATGGCCGGGTGCGGTTCGCAAACCGTGCGGCTGCGCAAATGCTCGATACCGAGCCGAACAAGTTGACGGGCAGCCCTGTACAGGAACTGCTGCACTCGGTTGACGCTACTGCGAACCAATGTTCCGGTGTGGAGTGCGCGCTGCGCCAGGCCTCGCAGAATCCGCGCGAAGCTGCCGCATCTGGAGAAGACATGATCTTTCGCGCCGACGGAAGCTCATTGCGAATTGAATACAGGCTCAACTGCATTATTGAAGGCGGGTTCCTTACCGGATCGGTGCTGAGTTTCCGCGACATCAGCCAACGTCACGCGCTTGACCGCCTGAAAACCGAATTCATTTCCACCGTGAGCCACGAACTGCGCACGCCGGTCACCGCCATCCGCGGCGCGCTCGGGCTTGTATCGGCAGATCTGAATGGGCAGGTCGACGAGAAGACAGTAAACCTGATTCGCATTGCGCGGTCCAACTCAGAGCGGCTGGTCAAGCTCGTGAATGACATTCTCGATCTTGACAGGCTCGGTAGCGGACGAGAGCGCATGATGATGCGGCAGGTACGGCTTGCGGACATTGTAAGCCAGGCAGTGGATAACATAACGCCCGTGGCGGAAGCCGCCGGTGTCAAGCTGATTCACTCTCCGCTTCAATTGGAGATCATGGGGGATCCCGACCGCCTGCTTCAGGTAATCACCAATCTCATTTCCAACGCCGTCAAATTCTCGCCGCAAAGTTCCACGATCTCAATCCTGCTGAGGGCTGAACCGCACGGTGTCACGCTCTCGGTCGTTGATCCGGGGCGCGGTATTCCTCAGGACAAGCTGGAAACAATCTTCGACCGGTTCCAGCAG
>JADGNO010000133.1 GCA_017883405.1 Occallatibacter sp.
CACAACCGGTTATGGAACTGGTGCGGCGCTACGCACGCACGCATGGCCCATTCACGTTGCGCGAGGCAGCAGAGCGATTCGCGCTGGACGCACCGGTGGTAGAGACAGCGCTGCATTTGCTGGCCGCTGAAGGACGTGTACTGGAAGGCGGCTTCAGACCGGGTGGACTTCATCGCGAATGGTGCGAGGCGGAGATTCTGCGCCAGATACGGCGCAAGTCGCTGGCCAAACTGCGGCGCGAAGTGGAGCCGGTGGAGCAGCACACTCTGGCGCGCTTTCTCACGCACTGGCAAGGATTGCTTGCGCCGCGGCGCACCGGACATGCGAATCTCGATTCACTGCTGGATGCGATTGAAAGTCTGCAGGGCGCGCCCATTCCAGCGTCATTGCTTGAAACGCAGGTGCTACCCGCGCGCATTTCAGACTACGCGCCCAACGGGCTGGACACGCTGATTGCCGCCGGCGAAGTGGCATGGGCCGGTGTCGAGCCAATCGGCGAACGCGACGGGCGCATCGCTTTGTTCCTTGCAGACAAGCTGCCGCTGCTGGCCCAGCAGCGCCCAATTGTCGATTCGTTGACAGAACGCGAAGAAAAACTTCTTGCCGTATTGGAGTCGACCGGGGCCAGCTTCTTCGATCCGCTGCACCAGGCTGCAGGCGCAGGTTATCCAGGCGAGACGATTGAAGCGCTGTGGAGCCTTGTGTGGCGCGGACTCATTACCAACGATTCGCTGCACGCGCTACGTGCCTACACAGCCAGGCCCGAGAGTGCGCGCGCGCCGCGTAGATTGCAGACCGGCGTTGTATTCCGTTCGCGTCGGACAACGCCGCCCGTTGCGCAGGGCCGCTGGTCTCTGCTGCCGCTGCGCGCGGCGAAAAACACAGAAGGAGCACCGAGCGCAACCGAAGCAAGTCATGCGCTGGCTCTGCAACTGCTCAACCGTTATGGAGTGCTGATGCGCGAACACGTTGCGGCGGAGAATGTGCCGGGAGGCTTCAGCACCGTGTACGACGTGCTGAAGGCACTGGAAGAGAGCGGCCGCATTCGGCGCGGATATTTTGTCGCCGGTCTTGGAGCAACGCAGTTTGCGCTGCCTGCAGCGGTGGACCTGCTGCGGCAACTTCGGACAACTCCGCCTGCCGAGAAGCCGGAGTTTGTGCAGTTGGCCGCGACCGATCCGGCCAATCCATATGGTTCTGTTTTGCGCTGGCCCGATTTGCCGGTGGCCGAAGAAGACTCCGAAACAGCGCCGCGTATTCTTACACGCGCTGCGTATGCTGAGGTCATCCTGCGCAACGGACAATTGGTGGCGTGGCTGCGTCGTAGCAATCCAAACATTCTAGTTTTTCTGCCGGCGGAAGAACCGGAACGCAGTCAAGTTGCAGCGGGCCTCGCACACTTTATGTGTTCGCGCGGGCAAGAAAAGATGCGCGTCAGCAACCACCAGGGCGTACTCATCACCACTATTAACGGACAGCCGGTGGCCGCGCATCCCATGGCGCGTTATCTCATGGATGCGGGTTTCCATCCAGGTCCGTTGGGAATGCACTTGCGCCGCATTCCAATGTCGATGGGGCATCACGGACACGAACATAGCGTGAACACAGGCGAGGTGCAGTAGGCGATGCCTGAGGGCGACACCATTTTTCGAACCGCTCGCTCGCTCGGTCGCGCGCTGGCAGGCAAGCCGGTCACGGTCTTCCGCTCAACCTATCCGCTGCTTACTCGCTTCAACGATGACACTCCGCTCGCTGGCCAACTCGTGGAGCGTGTCGAGGCGCGCGGCAAGTGGCTTCTCATCCACTTCTCAGGCGGAGGAACGCTGGCCACGCACATGTTGATGAATGGAAGCTGGCACATTTATCGCCATGGCGAGCACTGGCAGCAGCCCCGATTCAACATGCGCATCGTGATTGAAAACAGCGACTTTGTCACAGTGGGATTCAAAGTGCCGGTGGCGGAAATGCACACGGCGCAAACGCTTGGACGCGACAAGAGAATTCCTCGCCCTGACATGGATGTACTTCGCCCGGACTTCAAAGCCTCCGCAGCAGTGGAACGCATAGCCGCGCATAGGCACGAAGAAATTGGTGATGTTTTGTTGCACCAGGAAGTGCTGGCCGGAGTCGGCAACGTGTTCAAGTCGGAAATCTGCTTTGTGACCGGCATCAATCCGTTCTGCAAAGTGTCCGCGCTCATGCCGGAGCAGTTGCAGGCTGCAGTGGCCGTGGCGCAAAAGCTGGTAGGCGCAAATGTGCTTGTAGACTCAGGCGACACCATCGTGACGTTTGGAGGAAGGCATCGCCGCACAACGCATGAGGCCGATCCGGGCGCGAGTTTGTGGGTGTACGGGCGAAGCGGTGAACCGTGCCGGCGCTGCTGTGACCGTGTGCGGCGACGCATACAAGGACCAGATGCGCGCGTCACCTTCTGGTGCCAGCAATGCCAGCCCATGCCCGATGGTTCAGACGTGGATGGATAGCCGGGCTACGATTCGACAATCCGAAATGTGGCGGTGATCGGAGTGCCACCTTTCAGCATGTTCCATACAGGGCAGAGCTGATCTTCTGAGATCTTGAGCGCCGCGGCGACCGCACCTGCAGTAACTCCAGTACCCTGCACTGCAAAATCGAGTGCAATCTCCGTGAGCACGGTGGGGTGCTGCTCGGCTCGGGAAGCGCGCACGTCGACTTCGACGCCTGTAATCGGCTGATTCATCCTGCGCTTCAGAACGACCATCAATGAGTTCAAGCTGCAAGCTGCGAGACTTGCGAGCAACATCTGCAGAGGCGTGAAGCCAGCGCATTTTTCGCCTGCCTGCAACGGGTAATCCATCAGAACTTCGTGAGTGCCATTTGTTGCCAGGACGCGCATCGCGCCTTGATGAACAGCATGGACGGAGAGCACGGTACTCATAAGGCGAGCCCCTCTGAATGCATTGGTAGAAAGAATTTGGACACAAGTGTAGCGCGCGCGGGCCAACCGCGCTGTGATGCATGACGCAAACTGCTGCGCTAGTTGCTCTTGTTTCCGATTCCGAAAATCTTCTGGAAGATGTTGCGGCGATCGAGAGGATGATCGCAGGGCACGTTGGGCGCCGTGCCGGCAAGGAACGCGGCGTCATAATCGTCAGGGCAAGTCTCGTCGGCAAGCAGGTTGGTGTTCTTGTCGAGTTTGACAATCTCAATGCCGTCGGGCGCCGTAAACGGGTTGGTATCGGAGTACTGCGGCAGCAGCACTGCCTTCTTCATGAATTCGGCCCAGATGGGAGCGGCTGCGTCAGCGCCCTCAATCTTCAGATCGGTGTAGTCATCGTTGCCCACCCACACAATGCACAGCAGGTTGCTTGTATACCCGGCGAACCACGAGTCGTGTTCCGTGCCGGTTTTGCCCGCGGCAGGAGCCGTAAAGCCGCGCGCGCGCACGCCAGCCGCAGTGCCGTGGTCGATCACGTTCTCCATCATGTCGGTCGCGAGATAGGCCACGCGCGGATCGAGCACCTGGCGCGAGCTTGGCGTGTAATCGTTAACGATGTCGCCCGTAGTCGTGCGAACGCTGGCTACCAGCCATGGATCAAGATGGACTCCGCCGTTTGCAAAGATGGTGTAGGCGCCTGCAAGATCGAGCGGTGTCGCGTCATAAGAGCCGATGGCCACTGACGGTGTTCCGCGCGCATTCTTAATGCCGGCATCGCGAGCCAGCGCAGCTACCTGGTCAAAGCCGATCATGGCCGCCAGGCCAATGGTGGCGTTGTTCAACGATTTCTGCAGCGCATAACGCGCCGTCACCTGGTCGTGATACTCACCTTCATAATTGCGCGGCGTATACTCCTTGCCGTCACCAAGATCGTACGTGGTCTGCTGATCACTCAGCATCGTTACTTGAGTAAATGGCTGGGTAAGTCCCGGCAAGTTGGTGCCCTGTACTGCGGTCCTGAAAGCTGCCGCAAAAACAAACGGCTTGAACGTGGAGCCGATGGGGCGCTGTGAAACCACGCGATTCAACTGTGAATTGCCGTAGTTGCGGCCGCCCACTAGTGCCAGCACCTGTCCCGTGTGCGGGTTGAGCGCCACAAGTGCAACCTGGGGATAGACGAGGTTGAGCTTCGGGTCCAGCTTTTTGCGGCGCGCATAAAGCCTTTCAACACGCGTATCGATTTCGTGAGTGGTGGAGTCAATAGCCTCAGTTGCTGCGCGCTGCAAATCGGGGTCGAGCGAGGTGTAAATGCGCAGTCCTTCGCGATTGAAATCGCGATCGCCAAGCTTCTGCACCAACTGATCGCGAACCAGGTCAACGAAATAAGGAGCTTCGCTGGCATCCACGCTGCCGGGAGCCAGGCGCAGCGGTTCCGCCTTGGCTTGCTCCGCCTGATCCTTGGTGATGGCGCCGGTTTCAACCATCGTGTCGAGCACCAGGTTGCGGCGCTCGATGGCGCGCTCCGGATGCCGGAACGGATTCAGGCGATTGGGGCTTTGGATAATGCCCGCAAGCATTGCGCATTGCGGCAAACTGAGCTGCCGAATTTCCTTGCCGAAATAAGCCTGCGACGCTTCGCCAAAGCCGTCGATTGAGAAGCTGCCCCGCTGCCCAAGGTTGATCTCGTTGGCGTACATGGCAAAAATCTGCTGCTTGGTAAATCGGTGCTCAAGCTGGAAGGTGATCAGAATCTCAATCAGCTTGCGCTTGATGCGGCGTTCCGGCGTAAGGAAAAATCCACGCGCCAGCTGCATCGTCAGCGTCGAGCCGCCTTCAGTCCAGCGGTGTCCAGGCTTGATGTCGTTGAGTATCGCGCCCAGGATTCGGATGTAATCGACGCCGCCATGCTCAAAAAAGCGGCGGTCTTCAATGGCGACGATAGCATGCACAAGGTTGGGCGGGATCTCGTCGTAAGTAAGTAGCCGGCGTTTGGTACGATTGGCGTCTTCGCTCAGACCGGTGATGAGCTGCGGTTCAAGCTCGTAGCTTGAAAGAGCCTGACCGTGATCGTCGCTGATCGACTCCACTTTGCCATCGCTGATATGGATAGTAGCTGCGTCCTGCGAGTGGTATGACTGCGGGCCGGGGTGAATCGTAATGCTTTGCACGCCCTGCGAGTACGTGCCCAGCTCTGACGCTTGCGCCGCGCCATCGGCGGAGTAGCCAGCTGAACGTAAATCATTGGCGATGATCTGGACCGTCTGTTTCTGGCCGGGGCGAACTTCGCGCGCTGCCGCATAAATCTTTGCTGTATTTGCAAACAGCGGTTCTTTCAGGCGCTCATCAACAATGCTTTTGTACTTGTTGTAGTAGTAGCCGGACACGGAAAAGAAAATGATCGCGCCGACGCCGACGACGATCAGGATCGAGCGCAGGAAGATCGACGAGCTGAAAAACTTCCCCGTAGGCTTCCTAAACTTGATCTTGACTGCCATTCTATAAAGCTCCCAGCCGTCAGCTTTCAGCCTTCAGCTTTCCCGTTCCCGCTTGGGTGCCCTGGGTCCCGATTCTGAGACCTGGGATACCAAAAACCTGTGCCGCAGCGAAACCTGCTTTACTCCGCGTCTGCAAGGTTGGTCAGCAAGTAGTCTTCTTGCACTCGTTCCTTAACCAATGCCAAAGTGTCTGCAATCGGCACATCAACACTGGTGGCAGTGGCGCGCGTTACCAGTTCCACTACGCCGGCGGCGGCCTTCTTACCTACATTGATACGGAAAGGAATGCCCACAAGATCCGCATCTTTAAATTTGACGCCGGCACGCTCGTCACGGTCATCCAGCAAAACGTCAATACCGGCAGCGTCGAGCTGTGCGGCCACCTTTTCGCCGGTTTCGCGCAGCGCGGCATCGGTCATGTTGGTGATTGTAACCACCACGGTGAAGGGCGCGATGCTTGCCGGCAGCCAGAAGCCGTTGGCGTCGTTCGACTGCTCGATGGCGGCAGTAAGAATGCGCTCAATGCCGATTCCATAGCTGCCCATGATGGGCGTAATTTCTTTGCCATTTTCGTCGAGAACGCGCGCGCCCATGCTCTCGGAATACTTGTAGCCGAGCTTGAAGATATGGCCGATCTCAACTGCCTTGCCGACCACAAGCTTGCCTGCGCAGCTGGAGGTGGGGCAGTTTTCGCCTTCGTTCACGCTGCGAATGTCGGCGGCGAGTGTCCACGAGAAGTCGCGGCCCGGAACCACGTTGCGCTGGTGATAGTCCTTCTGGTTGGCGCCGCACACCATGTTCTCGCGGCCTTCCAGAGCCTTGTCCACGACGACCGTGAGTCCCGCGCCAAGCGGCTTTGCGTCAGGAGTCAGGCCAACCGGACCTAAATAGCCGGCCGGACCTTTGAAATATTTTTCCAACTCTTCGGCAACCATGGTGCGCAGTTCGGCCGCGCCTATTGCGCTCAACAGCTTGGTTTCGTTCACCTGGTGATCGCCGCGCAGGAAGGCTGCCACGCCTTGCCACGAGTCGGGCTCGCCTTTTTGACCGCGCTCTAGCGCCATGTAGGCAACGCATTTAATGTCAGATGCGGGAGACATCTTGAAGAACGCCGCAACGTCGGCAATGGCAGCGCAATTCGGAGTGGAAACAAGCTCCGGCTTGCCATCTCCGGTCGCTTCCATCTCCGTAACAGGTTCCAGCGTGGAGATAGCTTTCTCAAGGTTGGCCGCATAGCCGCAGACCGGGCAGCTTGCAATGAGGTCCTCGCCGGCGTCGGTGTAGACCATGAACTCCTGCGACTGCGAGCCGCCCATGGAGCCGGAGTCGGCCTCGACGGCGACGAATTTCAATCCGCAGCGCGTAAAGATTTTGCGGTAAACGGCGTCATGCAGGTCGAAGCTCTTATCGAGGCCGGCCTTGTCGATGTCGAAGGAGTAGCTATCCTTCATGGTGAACTGGCGCACGCGCAGCAGGCCCGACTTGGGGCGCGGCTCATCGCGGAACTTGGTCTGGATCTGGTACCAGATTTGCGGCAGCTGCTTGTAGCTGCGCAGCTCGCTGCGGGCGATGGTGGTCATGATCTCTTCGTGGGTCATGCCCAGGCAGAGGTCTGCGCCCTTGCGATCCTTCAGGCGGAACATGTTGTCGCCCATGACAGTCCAGCGCCCGCTCTGATCCCACGGCTCGCGAGGCAGCAAGGCCGGGAGGAAGAACTCCTGGCCGATGGTGTCCATCTCTTCGCGAACCACGTTGGCGATCTTCAGCATCGAGCGGTGCCCGAAAAACAGAAACGAGTAAATCCCGGCGGCAAGTTGCCGGATGTATCCGGCGCGCACCAGGTATTTGTGGCTGGCGACCTCGGCGTCTGCCGGGGCCTCACGAAGGGTAGGAATAAAGAGCTTTGACCAACGATGCATAGGGTATGAGTCGTCCTTGTGGTGAAACTTTGATTGTAAAGGACGAGCAGGGGATTAGCGCGCGCCAGCACGGCAGAGGGGATTGCAACCAAAAGCGAAGGGCCGGAGAGCGTGTCCCCGGCGCCTCTGCGGAACTGCATGGAAAGCTACAGGTTGATCTTCCGGCGCAGCATTCCTGCCAGACCAGCCACGCCCGATCCCAGCAGCATCAGCGTGCCCGGTTCAGGTGTAGTGGTTCCAGTGGTACCGTAGATGTTGAATGCCTGTGAGTTGATTCCAGTCGTGTAATACGGGTACTCATAAG
>JADGNO010000134.1 GCA_017883405.1 Occallatibacter sp.
ATACACGCGCTGGAACGCCGTGAAAATGGGGCCGAAGAAGGATGTCGTTGGCTTGTGGGCCGCCGCCGCGCGCAAAAACGACTTGCGCTTTGGCGTAAGCGAGCACCTGTGGATCAGTTACAAGTGGTTCAGCGTGAGCCACAGCGCCGACAAGACGGGCTCTCTTGCGGGTGTTCCGTACGACGGCATCAATCCTGAATTCGCCGATCTTTATCACGATGCAGAATGCGCCAAATTCGCTGCAAAGCTGGATTGGAACGATGACGGCATTCCCGAGTCGTGGCGCAAGCATTATCTGGATCGCATGACCGACCTGATCGATAAGTATCAGCCGGACTTGCTTTATACCGACGGGCACCTGCCATTCGAAGAGTACGGCCTGAAGATGGTGGCGC
Source organism: Occallatibacter sp. (assembly GCA_017883405.1). Lineage (GTDB taxonomy): Bacteria > Acidobacteriota > Terriglobia > Terriglobales > Acidobacteriaceae > Telmatobacter. Next base: position 396 of record JADGNO010000134.1, read on the forward strand.
ATCTTTACAACGTGAGTGCGCAAAAGCACAGCGGAGAAACGGAAGCCATTTACACCAGCAAAGAAGCATCTGATTGCTCAACCGGCACCTGCCTGCTCGACCATGAACGCGGCGTCTCCGATACGATATCGGCCAATCCATGGCAGACCGACACATGCATTGGCCAGTGGCACTACAAGCGCGGGCAACGGTACAAGACAGCGAAGAAGGTCATCGATCTGCTAACGGACATTGTGAGCAAGAACGGCAACCTGCTGCTCAACTTCCCGCTGCCAAATTCCGGTGAACTGGACTTTGAGGAAATGGAAACGTTGAACGGCATCACGAAATGGATGGACGTGAACAGCGAAGGCATTTACTCAAGCCGTCCATGGAAGATTTACGGTGAAGGTCCCTCAACACAGGTGGCCATCAAGGCCGGCAATTTTAATGAAGACAAGCGCTCCGACTTTACCGCGGAAGACGTTCGCTTTACCACCAAGGGAAATACGCTGTACGCGTTTGTGCAGGGTTGGCCAAAAGATGAAGCGGTTGTGAAGGCGCTTGGACTCGCGAGTCCTCAGCAGCCGGGCAAGGTGCAGAAGGTTGAAGTGCTTGGCTACAAGGGCAACGTGACGTGGAAGCAGGAAGACGCGGCGTTGAAGGTGCAGATGCCGGCAGAAAAACTGTCGGATGTGGGCATCACGCTAAAAGTTCAGTTTAGTTAAGTTGACTGAGCCTCCTTGGGTTGGCCCCATTTGAGGCGTTAAACGGGCCGCCGGCTTACTCCTATTTCCGGCGGCCTATTTTTTTGCTCGCTTTGTCCGTGGTTTGCTGGTACCCAGCAGATCGGCCCAACGCAGTGCGGGCGCGTGGCGCGCAAGCCGGGCTTTGGCAATCGCCAGATCGGCCGTAGTGCGCACGATCCATTTGAAGTTGGCCTCGCCTACCGAGCTCAGGTCCGCATCCGGAACGGGATTCATGAAATCGATTGCGTAGGGCACGCCATTCTCTACGGCGAACTCCACCGTGTTGATGTCGTAGCCGAGCGCGCGGCAAAGCTTGAGCGCGTCTTGTTCAACGCGGTAGAGCAAAGTTTTGCTGTACCGTGGCGGATGCTTCACATAGCGGTCCGCATGCGGACTGTGCGGATCGTATGCCATTACGCGAACGTGCTTCCTGCCGATCACGTAGCAGCGGAAGTAGTCGGTATAGTCGACGGCCTTTTGATACATCATGCAGAGGTCGCCGGACTGGTCATACGCCCTGAAGAATTCTTCGCGGTTATTCACGTGGTGCACATCGCGCCATCCGCCGCCGTCCACCGGTTTGAGGAACCCGTGTTCGCCGACGCAGGCAAAAACCGATTCCCAGTCCAGCGGATACTCGAGGTTGCGGACTGAGCGTTCCGTGGTGCCTTCAGGCAGATTCTTGTGCGGCAGAATCACAGTGGGCGGCACGGGCACACCGATTTTGCGCGCCAACGAGTAGTTGAGAAACTTGTCGTCGGCAGAGCACCAGAACGGATTGTTGATGACAATCGTCCCGTGCAGCGCAGCGTTCTTCAGAAACGAGCGGTAGAAGGGAATTTCATGCGAAATGCGGTCGATGATGACGGCATAGCGCTGTGCGGCATCGAGAGGCACAGCGCCGGTGACGACGAACTCCGCGCGAATGCCGTCGAGATTGCGCGCATTGATGTGCTCGACGAGGGCGCTCGGAAAACTATTTTCCGAACCGAAGAGCACACCAATCCGTTTCATCGCGCGGCCTTTCCCTTAAGCCTTAGGGCCAATCGACGAAATGATAGTCAACCTCACGTTGTCGGTGGTGCTGCGTTTGTGCGGCGTGCCGCGCGGGACCAGCAGGATGTCGCCCTTTTTGAGTGTCATCTTGGTTGCGCCTTCTGATTCAGGCGCGAGCCACTCGCCTGGACCGGTGCTGTGACCGCCCTTCGGCGTGCCGCCAACCTCATAGTCTGTTGTGCCATCGACGATCTGGATGACGTGATCGCGACCTTCGTGCCACTCAAACTCCTTGGCGGACTTCGCCTTCTCGACCGTCAGGATGATTGAGTAGTTTGCATTGATCACGATGGTTTTGTTGGCCGGAGCCTTGTCGAGCGCCTGCCACTCTTCTGTAAGGTGTTCGGCGGTGTAGACCTTGAAGGAGTCTGGCGTGGCTGCGGTTCCCTGGCCTTGAACAGGCGCGGCAAACAGCTTTGCATCACTCAACGTAAACCCGGCTGCGGCAGCAACCGTTGCCGTCCGCAAAAAATTGCGACGGCTCGATTCTTGGATTTTATTTTTTTCCATGGTTTCGCTCCCGAACCAGTAAATCACTAACGGCCCAAGTCTGTCAGACCTGAGTGATCAGTTTGCGTTGCCTTCCTTTCGGATGGCTTCAAGCAAGGCGCGATCTTCGCGGCTCAGGGCGGCGTTCTCAAGCAGGTCGGGCCGATTGGCCAGTGTTTTGCGCAATTGCTGTTCGCGACGCCAACGCCGTATCTGCAAGTGGTCACCGTTGAGCAGCACATCCGGCGCGCGCAGTCCGCCGAACTCAGCGGGCCGCGTGTAATGCGGATAGTCGAGCAGCCCTCCGGCTCCGTGCTGTGAGCGAGGTACGCCGTTCACGTCGGTTGTAATGTCGGTGTCGGCCACGCCAAAGCTTTCAAACTCGCCCGATGCCTCGTTGCCCAGCACGCCAGGAATCAGGCGAATGACTGAGTCCATGACCACGGCGGCTGCAAGTTCGCCGCCGCTCAAGACGTAGTCGCCGATGGACAGCTCCATGTCGCAGTAGATCTGGTTGATGCGCTCATCCACGCCTTCATATCGTCCGCAGACAATGACGATGCGCTCAAGGCCAGTGAACTCCCGCGCGACGGACTGGGTAAAGCGCTGTCCCTGGGCCGACATGAGTACCACGCGCGTGCCTTTGGCGGCAGGGTCGACTGATTTTCGTTCTACCCTGGGGCCAATTCCAATTGAACTCAACGCTTCGGCCAGCGGTTCCGGCTTGAGCACCATGCCTTCGCCGCCACCGAAAGGGCGATCGTCCACGGTGCGATGGCGGTCGTGTGTAAAGGCGCGGAGGTCGTGTACGTCCACCGCCACCAGCTCTTCCGCCAGGGCTCGCCGCACGATGCCATGGTCAAAAAAGCCGGCAAAGAAGCCCGGAAAGATGGTAACTACCTCAAACCGCATAACACTGATGATAGAGGCACATCTGGGCAAGTCCAGCAGTTTCAGCGCAATTTGCCGGAACTTGACGAAATGCGGCCCGTACCCGGGCAGTACAGATATGTATTACCTAAGTTACCTAACCTTAAAACCGAAAATAAGTTACCAGCAACCCGAACTGCTTTGCGCTAGCCTTTTGCTATCCATGAAACACTACGTCCTCACAGCTGTACTGATTGCTGCCTCGAGCCACGCGATGCTTGCCGCTCCGGAACCCCCAACACAGGAGATGCTTACGGCCGCGCAAAAGCAGGCCGATCTTCTCGGTGGACAGGGTGAACCCTTTCAGCTTGGCATGGATTTTGTTGCCGATGCAAAAACCGGTGCGGGACCTACAGCAGGTCATTTTGAGTTGAAGTGGCAAACCAAAGACCGGTGGTGGCGGCAGATTGAGCTTGGCGGTTTTAGGCAGACTGAAATCAGAGTCGGCAATAAGCTTTACACCAGCCGCAACGCCGGCTTTACACCGCTCGGAGTTCGCGAGTTCCTGAGCCTGCTTGAATTTGCGCAGGTAGATCCACATCGCAATCAACTGCTAGTGAAAGAACAGAAGCGCTGCAAGAAGGATGGCGTCAAGGCGTTCTGCATCAAGGGCGAGTTGGCGGCGGATGCCAATGAGCAGCACGAGATGATTGTGAGCGCAACAGGCAGCGAAATACTTAGCGATGACTGGAAGGCCGCTCCAGACCAAAGGCGCAAGGAAGAGTTTTCAAATTGGGTGGCGCTCGACAAGTATCGTTATTACCCGCGCAAACTGCAGCTTTCAGTAAATGGCGACAAGATCGTAACGGCTTCAGTAACGAGCCTGACTACCGCGCCATTTGATGAGACGCTTCTGATTCCCCCGGCAGGGTCCATGGCCTCTCGCTGACAGCAACAAGTTTTCTGATTTGGAAATTGCGAAACAAAATAACCGGGGAGCGGCAGACCGCTCCCCGGTTTTTGTGCCTGCCATTTTGCGGTTTTTATTTGCAGGGTTTGCCTTGTGCCGGGTGCGCTCCCTTACCCTTTGCCTCGGCCTCGCTCATGTAGGCCCCAGCCTTGGTTTTGCCATACCACTGGGTTCCGGGACAGTGATAAACATTTGAGGCCGTGTTGACCCAAACCTTGTCAGCGCCGCCGCCCGGCGCGGGTGTGACGGCGCTTGATTTCGGAGTGGAGGCTGGTGCGGGCGATGGAGCAGGGGCCGGCTTTGCCGCAGCAACCGGAGCGGGGGCGGGGGTTGGCTTGGATTCTGCTGCCTTCGAGCTCTTGGCCGACGCCGCTCCCCACCACTGTTTAACGCCCTTGTGGTCGCGACATGCGCCGCTTTTGGTTGCACCGCTGTAATAAGTTCCGTCATTGCAGAGGCCAGTCGATCCGGCGGGTGCGCCCGCGGGAGCCTGTGCTGAGCCAACCTGCGTAGCTAACATGCCAGCGGCTAGCAAAAGCGATCCAATCAGAGTTTTTCGCATAGCAATCCTTTCAGATGTCAAAGTGTTTTGGGGCCGATAGGGAGACTCGTGTTCAGGAGTCAACGCTATATTGCAGGACGATCACCTGGGCAACGCAAGACAGATAGTCGTTCAACCGTGCATTGACTTAGGGAATTTACGCGTCCGCAGATTCAAATGGCAAGTGCAAACTGGCCTTGAATTTGATCCAACAGTGAATTTAACAGCTTTTGAGCTGAACTGGCTTGGGAGCCTGGCAGGGGAGATGTCTCTTTTTTTTCCGTAAAAACAGCTGCTCAAATACGGGTTGCAATAGTACTATCTTGCGCAGTGTTACGAGCCCTCCCCCACGGGGCTCTACCTGCAATCTCAAAAAACCAAAGGGGGAAACATGCATTTACTGTGGTGGATCATAGTCGGTGTAATAGCCGGATGGGCTACGGGAAAAATCATGAAGGGAGGCGGCTACGGCTTCTGGGTCGATCTGCTTCTTGGCATCGTGGGTGCAGTGGTGGGCGGATTTGTCGCTCGTCATCTCGGCCTTGCAGGATCGGGCGGGATGATCTACACGATCCTGGTGGCTTTGGGCGGCGCCGTTCTGGTTGTATTCATTTTCCGCCTGATCACGAAAGGTCGAGGTTAACTCGGCGTCAATACAAATCCCATGCAGTACGCGATTCAATGCAGTTGTCAAATTTACTGCGCGACGATTGGATTTGCGTCCTGTGTAAACAAGGCCGGATTGAATTGAGTCTTGAGCGCCAGGGTCAGCTCAATTTAGAATTCGGCACGCGGATAAAGCCGCACCAAGGAACACAAAGGAGAAGGACATGAAGATCGCACGCTTTTCAACTGCCATTCTCGCGCTCGCTGCCAGCACATTATTTACCGTGCTGCCTGCATCTGCCCTGCGGGCCACGCCGGCCACGAAGTCAAAGCCAGCCACGGCTGCGGCGGCTGCAAAAACAGCAGCACCCGCCGCGGCTTCGAAGCTGGTGGATATCAACAGCGCGACGGCTGACCAGCTGAAAGCATTACCCGGCATAGGCGATGCTTACTCGGGAAAGATTATTGCCGGCCGCCCCTATGCCAACAAGACTCAACTCAAGACAAAGAACATTGTTCCGGCGAAAACTTATGACAAGATTTCGTCGTTGATTATTGCCACCCAACCCAAGAAGTAAGCAGAGGAGCCGATAGGCCCATTGCGGCCAACGCTCAAGATAGAATGGGTACGAGCTTTCACTCGTACCCATTTTTTATATGAAGCTAAACGTGAAGAACGCGCTGCACGCTCCTGGTTGCCTGTTGTTGTTTTCTGCTCTTCTATCGGGCTGCGGCGGTGGTAGTTCAGGCTCCTCTACCACGACGACTCCACCGGCGACCACAATTACATCTTCGAACGCTGCGGTTGATTTTGGATCGAAGCACCAGGTCATCCGCGGATTTGGTGGATCGACGGCGTGGATGGGCGCAATCGGGCAAACAAAGATCAATGCGCTGTTTGGGACAGGAGCGGGGCAGATCGGCCTGAGTATTCTGCGCGCGCGCATCGATCCCGTCGGCTCCGCATCAAGCAATTGGGTGACAACCAATTGGGGGCAGGAACTTACCAATGCGCTCAATGCGCGAACGGCCAATCCGAACGCGATTGTGATTGCAACGCCGTGGACACCACCAGCGTCGATGAAGAGCAATAGCAACACTATCGGCGGAACGCTTAACGCCTCGAGTTATGGCGCGTACGCCAGCTATCTCGAGAGCTTCGCCAGCTATTTCGCCGCGAACGGCGCGCCGCTCTACGCCATCTCGATACAGAACGAGCCAGATGCCAACGTCAATTACGAATCCTGCTCATGGAACGGTGCGACGATGGACGCATGGGTGGCTTCATTAACGGCTGGCGGTGCAACGAATCCGATGACAACCCGGTTGATGATGCCAGAATCAGAAAGTTTTACCACCGGCCTCTCCGATGCGACTCTGAACGATGCGACTGCGGTTAATAATGTTGCGATTGTGGCCGGCCATCTTTATGGAACATCGCCCTCGTATTATGCTAATGCGGTGAACAAAGGCAAAGAGGTTTGGGAGACAGAGCACTACCTGACTCCCTCGGGAAGCCAGCCAACGATTTCGGACGCGCTTGCGGCGGCGAACGAGATTCACGCCTCGCTGGTGACGGGGCAGTACAACGCGTATTTGTGGTGGTGGCTGATTGACTGGAACCCCGGCAGCGGCACAACCAACGACGGGCTGATCGACACGAATAGTAATCTCAACTATTTCGGATATGCGCTGGCGCAGTTTGCGCATTTCATTCAGCCGGGCTATGTGCGTACTGATGTGGCACCGGCCAGCCCGACGAGCGGCGTGTACATTTCGTCGTACTCCAATAGCAGCCCGGCGCATTTCGTTATTGTGGCTATCAACAGCAACACGTCGCCGGTGAGCCAGCCCTTTACCGTTGCGAATGGAGCGGTGACTTCGCTTGTGCCTTACCAGACGACTTCGTCGGGTGGAATGGCGCAGCAAAGCGCGGTTACTGTGGCGGGTGGGCAGTTCACCTACACACTGCCTGCGCAGAGCATCGTCACGTTTGTGCAGTAGCTTCCAAATCAGCGCAAGAAAGTAATTGCGGGTCTGCGCCTTGACCCGGCCTATAATGATGCCAAACTCCTATGCCTGATTTTGAAGAGTTGCTGGCCCGCTGGCGCAGCGCAGGTGTTCTCGATGCGCAGGCTGAGGCTCGCATCCGCGCCTTTGAAGACGCGCAGGAGAAGTCGGGCATCGCCGGCATCCGCTGGCAGGGAATGATTGCGCTGATTCTCGGTGCAATCCTGCTGTCCTGCGGAGTGGCGCTGTTCGTCTCCGCGCGCTGGGAGCATTTCTCTCCGGGCCTGCGTTTTGCAATTGTCCTCGGCATGGTGGCGGTGGTTCACCTGGCCGGCGGATTGGCACGCGACAAGTTCGCTACGCTTTCCATCGCACTGCACGCGGTGGGGACGGTGGCGACAGGTGCGGCCATTGCGATCACCGGGCAGATCTTCAACATGGAAGGGCATTGGCCGATTGTGATTCTCATGTGGGCCATTGCGGCCGCGTGCGGCTGGCTGCTGTTGCGCGACCAGGTGCAGCAGACGCTCACGCTACTGCTGGTGCCGGCGTGGATGATTTGCGAGCTGAATTTTTACATGGCCGGACATATCGGCGCCGATGCATTCATGGGCCGTGCGCTGTTCGTAGGTTCAGTCCTGTATCTCACTTTCTTCGTTCGGTCGGAGCGCATGGTGGTGCGAGGGACGCTATTCGCCGTCGCTGCTATTGCGGCTGTCATTGGAACGTTGATCATGACTTCGGGATGGGTTTCGTATTCGTCCGGGCAGACACTCGTGCCCTTCGGAGTGCGCATCTGGGCATGGATCGTGATTGCCGCATTGCCCCTTGTGATTGCCACATTCCACGGCCACAAAGGGCTTGTCCCCATCATGCTCGCAGTTGGGTATGCAGTTGCGCTGCCGTGGTGCAATCGCGTCTGGACGCAGGCTGAAAAATTCGGCGCTGTTCAACGAACGATCACGCATAGTGAGCCGAACCTGGCCGCGCACGCGATCATGGCGCTCTTTGCGCTCATCCTGTGCCTGTGGGGAGTGCGCATCGCGTCTCGCGCTTTGGTGAACTTGAGCGTTGTCTATTTCGGTGCGGCCGTGGCATGGTTTTACTTCAGCAATATCTGGGACAAGATGGGCCGCTCCCTTGGGCTCATCGGGCTTGGCGTTCTGTTTCTTGCTGGCGGATGGGTGCTCGAGAAGACGCGTCGACGCCTGATGCTGCATATGAGCGCAGCCGACAACGCAAGCGCGGAGGTACGATGAAGCCCGCAAAGGTCTCAATCGCGCTCCTCGTTCTTCAGTTGGTTATCGTCGCTTCGGTCGGCGCGCAATATCTTTACCAGCGCTGGAAATGCCCCCGCGCATGGGCTCGAGCCGTCGCTCCGGTTTCGATATCGGCCGTGAGCGGCCACTACCTGAACCTGCAACTGGTGGTGGACGGATGCCAGAGTACACTGCCTTCGGCCAAGGCCGCCGAGTTTCCACGTGACGTCAACGGCGCTGCGGTGCAGGGACGCTACGGGTTGCGCGCGGGGTCGCTCTTCCGCGCGGAACTCAAGGTCCAAGAGAAGCGCCTGGTCGCTATTAATGCGGTAGGAGATGAAACAGGACGCAAGGGGCAGCTGGTGATGGCGGCGAACGGAACTCCATGCGACCTGATGCTGCTTGATCGGCCCGTACCTTTCTACAATGCGGAGAACGTGATCGACCCGTCGCAGTTAAGGCCCGGCCAGGAGTTGTGGATGGAAGTTACGGTGCCGTCAGCGGGGCCGCCACGGCCTCTGCAACTGGCGATGAAAGATAACGGTACGTGGAAGACGGTTGCGTTTCAGTAGTAGCTGCCGCTTAAATCAGGCTGTTTCCGCTTCGTTCAAATCGACGAGGCCGACGGGCAGCTCCATCTCAATGCGTTTGGCATCGATGTCGATTTTGCGAAGGTAGCTTTTCGCAAAGGGGACAAGGATTTCAGCGCCGCTGAGCTTGCCCTCGGTTCCACGGACGACCAAAAGAGGAACCGGCCCGGCGGTGCGGTCTACTGATTCAATTTCGCCGATTGCGATCGGCTGGCCGTGCGCAACATCAAACAGCGTGCAGCCCATTAGGTCGCCGACGTAGGCTTCATCTTCAGTGAGCGGGGCGCGCTGCTCCTGCGGAATGGCCACGATGAGCCCGGCAAGTGCTTCGGCATCGCTGATGGAGTTTACGCCTTCGAAATGCATCACGATGCCGCCCTTGTGCAGCCAGTGGTTGGCCAGAATAACTTGCCGCGGCAGGGCAGGTGATTGCGCGGGCAGACGACTGGCCCCAAGCGGAGAGGCATTTTCTCTTAGCAGCCAAAGCTGCTTTCGCTCGGAAAATTTCTCAGGAAAGTCGGTCAGAATGTCTGCGTAGAGCTCGCCCTTGCGCCCCTGAGGTCGGCGCAGACGAGCCAGCCAAACCCAGTTGCGCGTTTCACCTGGCTGTCCTGCTCTGATGGAGGCGCCATCCGGCAAAGGGGGTGTGCCGGATTCCCTGGCATCTGCCATTTAGATTTCGTCGTCCTCTTCGAGGATGTCTAGCGTGTAGCGATGGTGCAGCTTCATGCTGACCGCGCCGAGAATGGTGCGAACCGAGCGCGCGGTGCGGCCCTGTTTGCCGATCACCTTGCCTACATCCTGCGGTGCGACGCGAAGTTTGAGAATGGTGTTTTCGTCCCGATCCACGGACTGCACTTCAACTGCTGCTGGATCGTCAACGAGGGCCTGGGCGATTTCCCTGACCAGCTCGACTACCGACGTTGGTTCAACCATGTCATTTTGGGTCATGCTCTTGCCCCTGACCTTCGACTTCGAAATGGCGTTTTAAAGCTGTGCGCGAATGGTAGCAGCACAGCCCTATGGCCGTCAGCAATTCTGCGCGCACACCGGTATGGTTTGCACACAATATTTTCAAGGGGGAGCGAAATAATTAGGCAGCCACCGGTGCCGGAGCCTTGGAAACCAGCTTTTCGACGATCGGGGAGAACTGTGCGCCCACGCCGCGCCAATAGGCAATCCGTTCATGCTTCAGCTCAACGGTAGCCGGGTTGGTGCGGGGGTTGTAGGTTCCTACTACTTCGATGGAACGTCCGTTGCGGGCGCGGTCCTTTTCAATGACCACGATGCGATAGAAGGGCTGCTTGCGGGCGCCGAAGCGCGCCAAACGAATCATAACCACGGCGTTTCTGTTCCTTTCAGAACTGCATAGACTTTGTTGGGGTCTTCGGGGTAGCGGGTTTCACACGCGCACACACCCAAAGCAAAGGCCAGACTTCTAGTCCGGCCTGGGCAAGACTCAACACCTAAGTATCGCTGAAATGGCGATTTTGGGCAAGTTGCTGGGGGTTCGGCCGGAGGCGCGAGTAGCAGGAAATTCACGCATTCCGAGGGTTTTCGCGCAGAAGCAGTCC
>JADGNO010000135.1 GCA_017883405.1 Occallatibacter sp.
CAACAAGCTAAGGCGTGCGCCAATCTCCAGTCCTCCCCGCCCCAGCACACAAGCCAATTGCGATCCATAGAGCCGGGCGGATTGCGGCATGATGGGAACACGCAAAAAGCCCCGGCTGTAGAAAACCTCTTTGCCACCGAACCTTGCCGCATTCGTTACAAACTCCGGCAAGTCGAGGCCAGTCCCGCGATAGCCCTTCACATAATCCGAAACGATTTGAAGATATGTCGCCATTCCCTCCCAGATGCCCGCGCTGATGGCCAATGACCGCAGTTGCTCGTAGTCAATGCCGCCGGCATCCGCTACGGCCGCAGTATCTACGATGTCGCATAGCCTGAAATTGAAATGGCGGTACATGCGCTGCAGAGTCGAAATCATTAGACGATCTGAAATTGAAGAAATCTGAAATTGATAATTGCCGAAGCGTACCTGCCTGGCGCGATCTGCCAACGAGGAAGCGATGACGAGTTGCTCTCCTGTCTGCCCAAGCCGTCCCGCGTGAACTTCGACCGGCTCAGGCAAGCCTGGTATCACGAAGTTCCACTTATTCGCCAAACGGTCTCCCCAGCTTCGGGGTGCAATGCTTGCGCTAAAGCTCGTGCGAAAAAGCTTCGTCACATCTTCAACAGCAACGTTGGTGTACAAATCTAAATCGCTGCCCAGATCAGGCCAGTGGTCCAGCGATTTAATTACCGTGACATCATAGCGGCACTCTTGAAATCTGGCACAGATCTCGTGCAAAAAAAAGACAGCATTCTCAATGCGCGCACCCTCGCATGCCAGCGCGCCTCGTGCCCACGCGGTCTGAGCGGCATCCCTCTCGTCGCGCGTCAAGCTGAGCACAACTTCAAGCCAGCGCACGTCCACATGGTGCGTATGGGCCAGCGCCAGTGCCTCTCTGAACTCATCGGGACCAAGGCTCAGCAACTCGCGCTTCAGCGCGGCCCGCTCGAGCGAGGCTGTCGAATAGCCTCCATGCGGCTGCAGCAACATGCGAGAAATCAGGGTAAGTGACTCTAACGACGGAAACTCTGTGGCTGGCTGAATCATCTGTTCTGCTCCCCTTAAGACAACTCAGTTAGGTAGCTTGGGTGTTCTGGATAGAGGAGGCGCCAAAGGCGCATTCTGAGAGGGTTTCTGCCCCGGCGAGGCGTTATCGCGAGGCGTCAATTCGATAGGAGACTGTTCCATGTGGCGCTGGCGGCTATAGACCCCCACCGCGCCGTCAACTTTTTGATCGCTCTCTGTGGCCACTTGAAACAGTGGCCTGCCCACCGCTGCCGAAGTTGTTGCGCGGCCCACGGGAATGTTCGCGTCGACGGCCTTTCGCGCCTTCTCATAGAAGAATTGTGCCGACTCCAGATCGCCATCCTTCTCCGCAACGTAAGCGCGGTTATTCAGCGAAAACGCGCTGGTTGGATCGAGCGAATATGCCATCAGGAAATCTTGCCTTGCTGTAGCCCAGTCGCCTTGATTCTCCGCAGTCACTCCCCGCAGGTTCAGCACGTCGGCCCTTGATGTTGTGGAATCAGTCCCCGTCATCCGGCTCTGAAGGCGTTTTGCATTCGCCTCAGCCATCTCGCTCACCGGTTTTCCTCGCCATGCAGAGCTGTCGGTGAGGTCGATTGTGTCGGCAGAACTGGAGACTGCAGCCGCCGCGTAGTGTTTCAACGCGCTCGCATAATCTCCCATCGACTCTTCGGCCACGCCCAGATTATTCAGCGTGTACGCGTTTTGCGGATCCAGAGACCGCGCCTGCTCGAGAAGTGCTGCCGCTTCGTTGCCCCTGTTTTCCGACAGCAAGCCCATCGCCTCTACATTCATGCGATTCACCCGCATCGGCGTTTCCTTCAGTTCTGCGAATGCGGTATTCATGGGCTTTCCTTCAAGATCCTTCACGTTGCTCAAATCGATATTCGCGGTGGAGGCTTGTTCTGACGCCAACTTATAAAACTTTTTGGCCTCTTCAAGTTGCCCTTGCAACTCCGAAATGTAGCCAAGATTATTCAGCGTAAAGGGGTCAGCGGGGTCGTACAGATACGCCTTATAAAAGAGATCGGCGGCTTTTCCCAGGTTGTGCTTCCGAACTGCCGCCACTCCTTCTCGATTAAGACGCTGGACGTAAGTCAACTCGCTGCGTCTCGGGATAATGATGCTCACGGTATGGCTCGTTGACTGCGCACAAGCTCCAAGCGATCCCAAGCTCGCCATTACTGCAGTTACGCTTGTGAAGTGACGTAAACCCTTGCCCATCGTGCTCCCTTGGCGTGACGCTGGATAGAGGTCCAAAACCCTGAAAGAGCCCGTATAAGAGGTCCAACCCACTGAAGAAGCCCTTCAGTACGGGGTACTGTGTAATTTGTTAGATGCGATGTGACGACCCTCGTTGCCTCTATTGCACACCATAGACCACCCTTTATCTCAAGCCATCATCGAAACTATTGCCGTTCAATATCGCGGAGAGGTGTGTGCAGAATGGTTCGATCTCTTCCAGTGGCCTTTATCCAATGTGTGCTGCTGGCTGTTCCACTCCTTGGCGCTCAGTCAGAACATCCAAACAACGCTAACGCGGCAGTAGAGACCATCAGGCCGTCGGGCGATTTGGCCGCCCTGCCATCACTCCCCCACGGAATGACCACCATCGTGGGCGGCACAATACGAAACCTGGATTTCGTACGCGACCAATTCTCCCTGGCCCTCTACGGACAGCGGCCAATGAAGATTTTGTTTGATGAGCGGACCAAAGTTTATAGAGACGGAGTCAAGATTCCGCTGCGCGACTTGCGCGCCGACGAGCACGCTTCCGTTCAAACCGCCTTGGATAGAAGCGATGTATTCGCCGTGAGCATCCATGTCCTGTCGGCCTCTCCCGAAGGTGAATGCCGTGGCCAGGTACTGAATTACAACCCTCGCACCGGGGAGTTGAGCATCCGTTCAGAACTGTCCTCTGGTCCGGTCAAGTTGTTGGTTCCGTTGGATGCGTCCATCGTTCGCCAGGGCCAAGCCGACTTTACTTCTCAGTCTTCAGGGCGAAGCGATCTCGTAGCAGGGGCGCTTGTTTTGGCGACATTCCGGCGCGGCCAAAACAGCAAGGATGTGGCCAGCCATATCGCAATTCTGGCCGTCTCTGGCTCGTCGTTCCGGTTTGCCGGGAAAATCTCTTACCTCGACCTTTCAAACGGGTTGCTCGATATGGTCGATCCGCTGGACGGAAAACGCTACGAAATCCATTTTTCTTCCGCACGCATCCCGACGAGTGGAAATATTCATCTCGGCGAAAACGTCACCGTTGTGGCGTCTTACGACGGGTCCCAGTACCAGGCCACTGAAATTACGGCTTATTGAAGATGAATGATGTAGTCGGTGTTCGCATCGAACCGATGGCCCGCCTCATTGTCAACGCTGACGATTTTGGCCAAACCCAGGGAATCAACCGCGCCGTCTTCGAGCTTCATCAGGCGGGTCTGCTCACCAGCGCCACACTCATGGCTCGCGCGGCTGCCACCGACCAGGCCATTGAATTTGCGCGCGCAATACCATCGCTCAGCATCGGCTGCCACATTGTCCTCACCGATGGCGAACCAGTACTCCCGGCCGCTCAAATCCCTTCACTGCTCGACCCATCTACCAGTCTCTTCTTTGCAAGCCTTAACGCGTTCCTCGGCCGGCTCTTCACAGGCCGTATTCGCGCCGATGAAATCGAAGCCGAAACCATAGCCCAGATCAAATCCCTGCAGTCTCGCGGAATTCGAGTCACTCACATCGACAGTCATAAGCACACGCATATGTTCCCGAGCATTCTGCGTCCCATTCTTCGCGGAGCTCGCGCCTGTGGCATTCAATCAGTTCGCAATCCCTTCGAGCCGACATGGGCAATTCGCGCTACCGCCAACTGCAACTTCGTTCGCGCTGCGCAGGTCAGCGTTCTCCACGGCCTGCAGACCCGCTGGCGACGCATCCTCGCTGAAGAAGGCTTCTCTACCACTGGCGGTACCCTCGGCGTATCCTGCACCGGTGCACTCAGTAAGGGGACTCTTCATAGGCTTCTCGATCGGGTTCGGACCGGCACATGGGAACTGGTCACGCATCCCGGCTATTACGATGCCGATCTGGCGCGCATTCAGACCACCCTCCGCGCGTCACGCGATATGGAGCGCGAGGCACTTCCTGTTCTGCATGAATTCCCCGCACTACACCTCATCTCCTGGAGCCAACTCAAGCCCCGGCGATGATGCAATAGCGCTGTCTCTGCACTCTGGAGACAAATTGGCCGAACTCACGCTGCCACATCGTCGCGCGGTGAATTGCTGGGTACTTCCAGTGGCTCCGATGCTATGCTCTCTCGAAAAAGATTCGTGCTGAGTTTGACAGGTTCTTGAGAGGAAATAGGGGCTGGAAATGGAGGTCCGTAAGATCCGCGAAAATCATTCCATCGAATCTCGAACAACTCCGACAACGTCGCACAACCGTCGGTGAGCGGCCGAAAATGAGAATTACGATAATCGTGCACAAGGCGCAAATCGATTTCCGCCACTTGCAGACGGCGCAAAAGGGCAACGTGAATCAATTCGCTGTCGTATCCCCAACCATTCAGGCTCAGCAACGGAAATACGAGATTAGCCGCATTTAGCGTGAGCGATTTCAACCCGCACTGCGTATCTCTAAAAGGCAACGCTAAAACATGACTAGCCACAAAATTGAAGACACGGCTCGCGACGCGCCGATGCAGGGGCTCCCCACTATGAGAACTGAAAGGAGCAAGCCACCGAGATCCGATGGCGATGTCTGCTCCGTTCCTCACGGCCGCAACAAGGCGTAGAACTTCGCGAACAGATTCCTGCAAATCCGCATCGCAAAGGATCACAATCTCACCGCTCGCGACCCTTACACCCTGACGGATAGCGAATCCTTTTCCCCGGTGAGGAAAGGATAGGATCTCGACGCCACAGTGGGGTGCTTGAAAAGCACGAGCGATGTCTGCTGTAGAGTCCGTTGATCCATCATCAACAACGATGATTTGGCATTCGCCGAGATGAGAAGCCGACAGTTCGGCGATCACACTTAGCGTAGGTGCAATTCGCTTTGCTTCGTTGTATGCGGGGATGACAAAGCTGAAACTATAAGTTGACACGGACACTCCTGGAAGTTGAGCTTGGCGGATATGAGGATTGGATGTTCGCCCATCTTACTTTCTGTATCCGCTCGTGAAGTGCCATTATGGAAACCCTCGCGCTACGCTGCTGTTGCCTCGCCTTGCGGCGCGGTGGGAAGTTGCTTTGACTTATTGAGCAAACGTTCAAACTCCGCTAAGTATGATGCGACGATCCGCGGCATTGTCGACCGCAAAGCTTCCTGATAATTTTGCTCGGCCATGCGCGCCTGTCGTTCCGGATCATGGGCCAGTGCGATTAAGTGCGAGGCCAGATCGGCAGAATTACCCGTCTCATACGTATCAATCGCGAGACCCTCCTCTCCCGCTAAGCGAACAAAATCCTCGACGTCGGCCGCCACAATCGGCAGGCCGAAGCGAGCCGCAATATGCGCCACGCCGCTCGGTCCGCCAGATGAAAGATACGGCATGACCGCAACATGAGCCGCGCGAAAGACATCTTCGAGTTTGTCCTCATCCAGATAACCGAGAAACTTTATGTGAGGATTTGATCCCCATTTCTCTTTGAGTTGAGCCAGATAACCTGGGCGGTTCGGGTGATCGCATCCGGCAATAATCAGCGAAGCATTAGGTACTTTGGAAAGCACTGCGGAAAGCGCTTCGAGCGGCGTTTCCAGGCGCTTGTAGCGGCCCCACTTGCCGAAAGCGAGCATACGGAATTCGTTTGGTGGACGTAATGCCGCGTCGGGTGGGTGTGGTTGACCGAGTGTTCCGTGCGGACGAACGCCAATGTTTTTGGCGCCATACTGCTGCTGAAGGATGTGTTTGTAACGCTCGAGCAGAACAGACACCGAGTCAGCGCGTAGAAGCGAGCGCGTCACGATGGAACCAGCAGAGCGATAAACACGAGGGAAGGCGATGTCCGCATGTTTCAAGTCGCAAAGGGCCATCAGGTGATGTAACGTGACATGCGTCCTGAAGCCGGCGGCGCGTACAAGCTCAGGTGTGCAGAGTCCTGCAAATGCAGCAATTGGGTTCGCGCCAAATGTCGAATACACGAGATTGAACCAAACGATGTCGGGCCGAATTTCCCGCACAGCATTCGTTATACGCAGAGCATTGCCCAGCGCACCCACCCGCCAACAACGACGGACCGTGAAGCCGGGCAATTCAGGCTGTTCGGGTTGCCCAGGCGCATAAACGTCACCAAGAATCGTGAAATCGATTTCCTGGCGACGGAGCCCCTCGGCAAGGTGAAAGCCGTATTCGCTTAGATGGTGTCGGCTAGGGGGAAACGTCGTGACGAGGCAAATCCGCATCTAGTTCCCTTCAAACGAAAGATCCTGATCCGCCGGTCACCCGGTCGAGCGCGCTCCAAAAGATCAAAAATGTCAGTGGAATCTCAGTAGAACAAATACTCAACCGGCACAAAAGGCTTCACTTTTTGGTCTACGTCGTTAATTACGATGCCGTGGAAACTCAAGTGGGTTGTTCAGCGACGTACGATTCAGCTCGCTGATCCCGAAAGAAGATGCATACGCGCGGAATCGCCGCGCCGCGGTTAAACAGGGCTCCGCTCGCGCAGCGCGTCCAGCGACAATTCCGGTTGAAGAAACTGCTTGCCCTTGCGCAACAATTCCTTGCATTTGGTCAACTCGAACCAGCGAAGATAGTTGGATACAACGTACGTTATGTTCATTTCGACGCCCGCTGCGTAGTTCTGCATCGCCATCGCATGCTCGAGCTTGGGTGACTGCAGAACCGCAACAAGTTGCTCGGCAAGATCGTTGGTGTCACCTACTTTATAAAACCGAATCGCGAGATCTTCGTTCTCTGCCATTGTTCGAAAATCTGGAATGCCTGCGCATACGATGGGAACTCCGAACTCACACGCCTGATGAGCCGGCCCACTCGAACCGGTCGAGGAGTCGTAAGGTAGCACCACAATGGATGCGGTCTGAAACAGCTCCGCGACAGCTTCTTCGGCAACGTATCCGCGAAATTCGACTGGCAACCCCGGCGGCAGAGACGCGCGAATCGATTCCCAGTACCCAGGCTTGGTGTAATGATTGGCACCGGCGACGATCAATTTCGCGCGCGGCGCTTTCTTCAGAACCAGGGGGAAAGCTTCCATAAGAGTCTCGAGTCGTTTATAGGTTCCCCAATGCCCGAAGGCCAATATGCGTTGCTCGGGATTGCCGCGTTTCGAAAAGTCCGGCGCCGCAAGAACTGGCGAAAATGTTCCGTGAGTGCCCAGCAGCACATTTCGGGCTCCATACTTTGTCATCAACGTCTGGTAATACCCGGGTAGCAGTACAGACACCGAATTCGCGCGCAGCAGCGCTTTGGTGGCCATCTCAGCACCAAGGCGGAAAAGACGCTCAAGGCGCACTCCGGTCGCTGCAAAGTCCACATGCTCAATGATGTTGTGCAGGGTAACATGCGTGTAAAAGCCTGCGCTCCTGGTAAGCGCCGGAGCCGACAGGCCCGCAAATGCCGTAATAGGTGCCTGCGGAGTCGCGAACGTGGAGAAGACGAGGTGGTACCAGACGACATCGGGATTCAATTTGCGGATAGTGTTCAGCAGCCGAGCAGGATTCGACAAGCTCCCGAACTTCCAGCAGCGGACTACGTTAAATCCAGGAAGTTCCTGAAGCTCATTGGTCACGATCATCTTCCCATTCTCGTCAGTCGCGAAGTCATAACTCGTCAACTCGTCCGCCAGAATGGTCAGCTCCACGTTGGGATGACGCCGAAGTTCGTTTGCAATGTAAAACGCATATTCATTTAACTGACGTCCGCTGGGCGGGAAGGTAGCCACTAAACAAATCTTCATCTCAAAAGCCCTCTAGAATACTGTGATTTCCGCATATGGTATGAACTTTTGATTCTGCGCGGTTGAAAAATTGAAAAACGTCTCCTGTCGCACGCCGGCTGAAAACCGGATCGGATACTTCAGGGCGAGCGGCGTCGAACCATCGTGGAACATGTGGCTAAGCGGCCGCGAATAGGAAACGGAAAAGCTATTTTGCGTTGCGTCGTAGACGTGGAATCCTCTGACGCTGGAGTAAGAGCTTGAAAACTGCAGATCCCAGTTGCGCTTCGGGATGAAATCGATGCTTCCAGCTGGGCGCAAGCTCTGCGCTATGCCGGAGCGGTTTTGATAGATTCGCCATGAGCGCACAAATTCCGCAATTGCTTTCACATCGAGCCGCTGAGAAAACTTGTGTTCAAAACCGACGTAAGAGGATGTGAAGTAATACTCTATGTGCGCGCTCCTGAACCACAAATCGTCGACTCCCCATCCGGTTAGCAGCGCCGTCTTCCCCCAAGGCGCGCCTACTCGAAAGTCAACCTTCGCTGCAAGTTCGTGCGAGTTCTGTCCACTCTGAGTGAACGGGCCTGTTTCATGCATCAGAAACCCGGTGCCTGAAATTACGTTGAAGAACGAACTCGTTGACACATAGCTATACAGGCGAAAGAGATTCTGATTCATGTCGTACGGATCCTTGGTGTCGCGCCGTATTGTTTCCTGAGCTCCGGCATTGAACGTCATCGCGTTGCTGCCAAGGCGAATCGTTGGGTTCAGCGAAAAATTGAAAGTTGAGTCAGTGGTATTGCGGTCGATAACTGAGTTCCTTATCGGCACCGAAATGGAACCTCGGGCATTGCGCATTTGAAAGAATCCGCCCGGCGCCAGCGCGCTACCGACAGGTAAATGAAGATGGAATGCGTCGGTCCACATCGTCTGAAACGATGAGCGTGGTGGCGGCAATTGAGCCGTGTCGGAGCTTGGCACAGCAAGTGCCGCGAGCGTTTTGGAGTCAAGAACGTAAACCGTCGGATCTTCAAAGATGGGCGTGGCGGAGAGATCAGAGATGACACTTAAATGATGATTTACTCTCAACCCCTCTTCCGACGCGGTTTCCAGCAATCCCTGTTCGGCGGTTTGATCTTCACCACCTCCGTTCGTCGCTTGAGCAAATGCCGTGAGTGCCTCCCGGCTCTGGTGTTCCTGTCGAGCGACATTGGCTTTGGCCAACAAATATTGATAATTCTGCGTGCCATCTCCTGGATCGATAGCCGCCAGCTCGGCCTTCGCCTTGACTGTCTCGCCCAAAGCGAGATCGTCATTGGCCAGAGCGATGCGCACGTCAGCGTCCGGCGCACCTGCGGCCTTCGCTCGTCCCAAATAAGCCTCTGACAAGTCGTAATGATGCATTGAACTAAACAGGTTTGCAGCCTGAAGGTATTGAAGTCCGTTCGGGGGCGCCGTTTCACCAGCCTCGGCTTCCATCCAACCCAGTGCAAGCTGGCGCTCTGCATCGCTTTCCTGGCCGCGCTGCGCCATGATCTCGCCAATCGCCAAACGCACACTGATGCGATCGCTGCCAGCCGCGACAAGTGCCTTCTGGAACCTGTCCATCGCTGCGTTCTGATCGCCTAGCGTACTGAGAGCCTGCCCTGTTGAGATCAGGATTTCACTCATATCCGATCCAGAATCCTCCGTCTGCCCAACTCCGCGCTGGGGCACTTTCGACAGCTGCGATAGAGCATGCTCTTCCGCTAGCCTCACATTGAGATAAGCTTTCTCTCGATCCTGGAGACTTGCATAGGACTGTGCGAGCCACGCGTAGAGCTGCGGGTTATCAGGTGAGTACTTTTCCGCAACTTCCAATTCAAGAATTGCGTCGTGGTAGCGATGCTCCGCAAAATATGTGCCTCCCAAGCCAATGTGAAGAGCGCCGTCGTTTGGCGTAAACTTCAAAGCGGCTTGATATTCGCGGACGGCCGACGTGAGCATACCAATGCGGCCATAAGCTGTGGCGCGAATTACATGAAGTCCAAGGGAGTCTCCGGACGCTCGTTCTGCCAAGTTTGCTTCTCTGATAGCTTCGTCAGGCTTGCGCAATCCTAAATCGGCATAGGCCAGTCCCATGTGCGCCTCACCGTTGTTCGGCTCTCGTTTGAGAGCAGCCTCAAAGTCTGCAGCAGCCAGCTGGGATCGACGAAGATCGTTCAAAACAAATCCGCGATTGACGTAAGCCGTCACCGCATTGGAGTTCCGATTAATGGCCTCAGTAAAGTCCGCAACCGCCCGTTCGTTTTCTCCCCGACTCTTATGAACGTAGCCGGCGAGAAGAGGAATATCCACCTCCTTGGGCAATACATCCCAGTACTTGGAGGTAAGTGCGAGAAGATCATTTTCTCTTCTGAGAAGAAGAAGATCGTAGCCCAAATAGACAACTACTTCGCGATCGTCAGGTAGCACTTTGATAGCTTTTTGAGCTACTTCTTCTGATTCCTGGTATTTGCCTGTAAGCCGGAGATACCTTTCGGTCTCGCGCAGAATTTTAGGCTTGTCTTCCATCGATTCAGACACGCGGCTCTGCCATTGCCCGGCCAGAGTGAGGTTATGCGCCTCAATTCCAGCGTTAATACCTCCAGCTACAATGAGCGCATTTTGCGGGTATAACTCATAGCCTTTGCTATAACTGGCCTGAGCTTTGCTGTATTGGTGTAACGCCGTGAAGAGATCGCCCAGCGCAAGATACGGCACGTGCGACGAAGGGTCTACCTTTTCTAAATGCTCGAAATACTTCTGCGCATCCTGGCCATGGCCAACCTCGCGCGACGCATACCCAAGGGAGGTCAGAGCTAATCGATTATCCGGATCGCTTGCGAGAACCTGCTTATACACAACAATGGCCTCGTCTGTATGGCCAAGTTTCATCAGGATGTCGCCGTTAAGCTGCAAATTCTGCCGATCATGGCTCATTCTGAGAGCCTCATGTACGTCGGCAAGCGCTCCCTCGGGATCGCCCGCGGCGAGTTTGATTGACGATCGAAGGTGCAGGAATTGTTCTCGTTCGGGTCCCGAGCCGTCCAAGGCATTGATTTCGGCCTGCGCAGTCGCTACCTGCTGCTTCGCCGCTGCGTCGTCTTCCAGGCTTTGTTCGAGAGCTGCCAGGTCCATGTGCAATTGGATGCCATACAACGGGCCCTCAGCTGGATGGTCAGGCAAGACCTTCAAGGCCGCAGTAAACTCCTTGACGGCATCGCCACCGCGGTCCTCCAACTCTGCAATTTCGCCCTTGATTGCGTGCAGCCGATAATAGTTGGCATCAAGTGTTGAGGCGCGCTTAAGAAATGGACTAGCCTCGTCAATGGAGCCCGCGGCAACTTCCGCCTGCGCTGCGGAAAGCTGCAGCGTCATGTCTTTCGGCTCCTCATTGGCTGCGCGCGCAAAGAGCCGCGCTGACTCAGCAAGCTCCCCGGCAATCTGGTAAGTGTATGCCAGTTCGGCCGTCACGTCAGGCTTGGGATTGCGAATCGATTTAAGCACCGCGATCGCCTGGGCATAATTTCCTGTGTCGCGGTAGTAGCCCGCTACCGCTCGCTGAATTTCAGGGCTATTTGGTGCGCGTCGCTCGGCGAGTTCGAGAAAGTGGTTCGCCAAGTCAATCTGGTTCGTTTGGTGGTAGGAGAGCGACAGCAACAGTTCCGCGCGCGCATCGGGATTAACTTTCTCCGCGCGGTTTAGCCAATCGATCGCGTCAGAGTAGTTCTTCGACCGCATGGAAATCTCCCCAAGCATCGTGAGATCGCCAGTGCGGTTCGGGTTGGACGCAACCGCCTGCTTGAGAATGCGCTCGGCTTCATCAGTCCGCCCCATCAAGTTGTAAACCTGAGCAAGGCCCGATTGCGCGTCGAGGTCCGAAGGATTCAGACGAAGACCGTGTGCATAGGCATCCACCGATTGCTGGTACTTGCCGTCAAGCCGCGCCGCGTAGCCGAGCATAAACCATATCTGCGGATCGTTGGGCGCGGCTTGCGCAGCTCGCTGCGCGTAGTCAAGCGCGCGCGCGTAATCCCTTTGCTTGAGAGCAGTCTCTGCCGCACGACCTAGCCGCGCATTTTCGATATTCGATCCCCATCCCAAAGATTGTCCCTGCTTCTTTGCACTGCCAGAAGGAGCTTGAGAACCTTGCGAAGCGTCAGGTCCCACTTGGTAGACTTGCGCGCGAACAATACACGCTACCAAAGCGAACACGCATACCATCGCGACCTTCAAGAAACCGTGTCTAGCAATCAAGTCAAGTCACCGAGCTTCGAATTCTAGTTATAGGGTGGGATGCCCACAGCATTAACTCTGTTGTATGTTGCGGGTACAACGGTGCAAACTCGAACTTAGAGCGAATAAATCAGACTTGCATCTATAAAGAATTGCTTTCTAGGCAACCCTAAAGGACATTGGTTAATCGAATGAATGGTGCAAGGTCAGAACTTGGACCCCGCAAGTACAGGTAGTAACGCGGTTGCCAACCAGCGCTGCGCCACCATTAATCCAACATTCAAATTCTGAATACTACGGTTTTTTCGAGAGGCAAGCGTGAAGAAATCCGAGCCCCTTGAATCTTGGGAGCGGCCGATACCCCTCAGCCTGCTGTTCATGGTTGCGTTGGCGGTTCATCTTCCTCTTCTCCTGATGAAGTTGCCGCTGCAGTCCTACGACACGAACTTCCACATCTTCTTCTCATCGCATTATGTCGACCACTGGTTCGATCCGTGGAATACGAAATGGTTTGCAGGCTTTAGCCAAGCCACGTATCCGCCGATGCCGCATTACTGGATCGCAGTACTTTCGCGGATCATGGGATTGGACCTGGCCTACATGGCTGTCCAGATGATTGCCATTTTGCTTCTCGTGGTGGGCGTTTATCGGTTTTCGCTGCTATGGGTCAGACCGCGCGCAGCGTCGATTGCGGCCTTGGCAAGTATCTTCCTTGGCTCTGAGAGCTTTCTCATCTATAACGCCGGGCAGTTACCAACCACCACTGCTGCGCCGCTCTATCTCATCGCGCTTCCGTTTCTATACGAGTGGCTGAGGCATGGTCATGGACGGCCATTCATCAAAGCCACTGTGCTTTTTATTGCCGCCGCTGCAGGCCACCATCTGACGCTTCTCTTCGGATCTTTCATCTTCGCGCTTCCAGTTGTGGGACTTGCTTTGCTTGATCGCCGCGATGGCGAGAGTACTTCAGCGTCGCTTATCCTCGGCCGCGCAATCGCGATCGTGTCAGCAGTCAGTGTGATCATCGGCGTCGTACTGCTTCCGTTCTGGCTCTCGCTTCTTCATCATCCGATCGACCAGACTACGATTCCCCATGCCAGCCGCGCGAATTTCATTCTCAGTCCCGAGTGGGGCCTCAATTACTTCATCCTTCCCTACGGCGCCCTGATTCTTGCCGTCCCGTTCATCTTCATCCGCGGTTCGAGCGAAACCCGGCTCCGCCCTTTGTTGTTTGGCTTCTGGGTGACATTCATCCTCGGCCTGGGTGGGACCACGCCTTTGGGTCATTGGCTGCTGGGGCATGCGTTTGAAGTGCTCACCATGGAGCGATTCAGTTACTGGGCGGGCCTGCTCGCGCTACCGTTTGTCGGATTGCTGAGCGTGAAACTCATCGACAGGTTTCGCTTTTGGGCGGTCGGTAGCCTGGCGGTCATGGCTGTCTGGACCTGCGCAATGGGAGTTGCGTGGGGCACTTATCGCATCACGAATGCGCGTGACGTCAACGTCAATGTAGTTGCAGATTGGCTCAATCGGGGCGGCCATGATCAATACCGGTACTTCACCCTTGGATTCGGCAACAGCATTTCGCGTCTCGCCGTGATGACAGATGCAAGCAGCGTGGACGGCGAATGGTATACCGGACGCCTGCTGCCAGAACTTACTCGCTACGGCGGCGCTTCACTTACTCAGGCAAAGTACTTTGGCACTGCGGGTCTGGAATCGCTGCGCGCCATCATGATGCACGCTGACAAGTACGGCTTGAAGTGGATCTTCTCGAACGATCCTTACTATGATCCGCTCCTATCCTTGGCAGGATGGCGCCCGGTCGATTACCTGGATAACAAAACAATCACAGTGTGGGCCAAAGACGGCGTGCCGCCGGCCATGCCTGTAAATGTGGCGCAAAGACCTCCAAGATGGCAAGGCCTTATCTGGGGTACATTGCCATTCGGTAGCAGCATTTTGGCCATCCTTGTCTTCCTGATCCCAGAAAGAAGACGGAAGCAAACGCGTGCTGAATATCCCATGTCCGAAGATGAAGTAGAAACTCAGAGGGTGGCATCGTGAAGAAGGGTGGATTACTCGCGCTTTCACTGGCCATTGCAACTGTGGCCCTGATCGTAATCGGGTGTGTGTGGCCTGTGCAGGCCGCGCTCCCTTTCATTATCCAGAAGCCCCTCCTCACCTCATCTTCAACTCCGGAAGCCGCAGTTCAGGTTCTGGGACAGGAAATCCAGGCCCACAACTGGGCGAAAGCCTATGAGGCCTTCGCCAACAAAGCTCAATTTACTGAGCCGGAGTTCGAGCTGGATCTTACCGGATACACCACTAACCTGCGAACTTATTCGACGCTGGATCATTTCAAGGCTTGGCCGCTTCATGCCTCGGCTGACGAAGCCGATATCCGCTTGGAACTGGATTGGGCCACGGTAGTTGGCACATCGGTGATGACGCGCGATTTGCATGTCGTGAGAACCGGCGATCATTGGAACGTCAATTGGCCGCTTACCAAGCAGCCCATAGTTCCCCCGCAAGTGATTCCCGTGAATTATCTTCGCTGGGATGTGATCTACCGCGGGGCCGGAGACGACTGGGGAGCGCAGGATGTGAATGCGCCATCGGTTCGCATTATCGACATGCATCCCGTGCAGCGAGCAGACGGCGTTGTCGTGATGGGTGAATTACTGAACGACGACGTTGTGCCGGCGTATGTGTCGATGTCAGCTATTTTGCAGGCAAAAGATAAATCACCAATTGCGAAGGAAGAAGCCTTCGACAAAATCTCCCACGTTCTGCTGCCCAAGCAAATAACTCCATTTCTCATTCAGTTTCCCGACGTTCGGCTGTCTCAGGTAGACAGCATCGACATGAAACCCTTCTCCATCTTGGTGCCGGCGTCAGCGGATCCCGTTATCGCGATTGATAACGAAAAGTTCAACCCTTCACCGAATGCCTCCTTGACCGGCCAACTCATCAATCAGAGCGGACAAGTGGTGAATGTCGCACATGTTCTTGGGACGCTCTATGACAAGAGTGGGCAGTTGGTGTGGGTCGTGGACCAATACGTCGACAGCGCCCTTTTACCGCAAACTCCCGTTGCATTCAACATCCAGATTCCCGACGATATCGCGAAGAAAGTCAGCACCGAACGCACGGTTGTTGCAACTTTCAGCTTCGGAGGATTGCTGTGAAGGCAATACTCACATTGTTGGCAGCAAGCCTCCTCCTGGCAAAGTTACAAGCGGCCTGGGCGCAGGAAGAAACCCTTAGGCTACCAAAGAGCATCGAAGCAGGGAGCGCCTTTTTAATCGAGCACTCTGGAGGCGGAGAGGGCACTTTGTACATCGTCGGTCCAAGCCAGGTGCTGAAACGTGATGTAAAGGCGGAAGGTGCTGTGTACTTTCCGGCCAGGTCCCTCTATGACGCCGGCCACTATAACGTCATCTTTACTCAAGCATCGGGAACAAAGTCGGGCTCGTTTGACGTGGCGCCGATCAGTGCGCCGGACAAGCTGAGCTTTTTTGCCAACCCCTCGCGGCTTCCTATCGGGGTCAAACATGGCATTACCGGAGCAGTTTATGTCTTTGACGCGTACGGCAACTTGATTACTGCTCCCACCCCTGTGTCCTTTGAGTTGTCCAGTCCGTCAGGCGGGATACAGAAGGATCGTGCGACGACCAGCATTGGAAGAGCCTGGACAGAGATGGACTCAACGAGTCAGCAAGGAAGCGGAAAATTTGTGGCCCAGGTTGGTGAACTCAAAAGCGAGAGAATCATCCGGCAGGTTCCGGGCGATCCCTGCACCTTGAAAATGAATGCGCAGCAAGCGGGGCAGCAGGTGCAACTGCAAACTGAGCCCGTGCGCGACTGCAGCGGCAATGCTATTCCAGATGGGACGATCGTAACGTTCACTGAGACATATGCCGGCGGCCAGTCCACGGTCGATGTCCCTCTCAAGCGAGACGTCGCCGAGGTAAAACTGCCTCTCCATAGCGGCGCAAAGTTTACGGTCGCGAGCGGAGTTGTTTTGGGAAACCAGATTGGCTGGCAAAAGTGAAAATGCTCGGGCGTTCTGCAATCGCCGGCGTATGGTTCGCGTTGGCCTCAGGTCTGGTGGCCGCACAGCCCGCAGTGCAGGTTGATGCTTCTCAAGTTCAAGGCCCGCGGCCACTGGAAGAGCAGACGAAGACCGCGGCGATACGCGGCTATCTCAAGTCCTGGCAAAGCATGAGCGGCGCGTTCGAGCAAAACCGCATTGACCTTCTCGATGCCGACTTCGTTGGTGCCGCGAAAGAAAAGATGGCCGATACCATCGGTGAACAGATCAAGCTCGGCATTCAAACGCGCTACCAGGATCGCTCTCACCATATTCAATTCGTTTTCTACTCACCTGAGGGATTATCGATCGAGCTGATAGATCAGGTGGAATACGATGTGCAAGTTATCGATCATGGCAAGCCGATTTCAACCGTGCCAACCAGCGCGCGCTACATCGTAGTGATGACGCCCTCTGAAACTCAATGGAGTGTGCGTGTCATGCAGGCAGATTCCCAGGGCAATCGTTCACCGGGGACCTGAGCAAGTGCCGGACAGCAAGCCAACGGACGACAGCAAGAATGAACTCAAATCAAACTAGGCGCCAGATCGCGGCCGATGTCTAAGGAGTTGACGATGGTTTCAGTTGTCGTCCCCATCTATAACGAAGAAGATCTCATCGTGCAATTTCACGCAGCGGTGGCCCACTCTCTGCAGAGTGTCACCGATGATTGGGAAGTTGTTTATGTGAATGATGGCTCAACAGATTCGTCGCTCGAACTGTTAAAGGGGCTGCAGTCTCTTGATCCGCATGTGGTAGTGGCAGAGCTTTCACGTAATTGGGGTCATCCAGGAGCAGTTGCTGCCGGCCTCCGCACAGCGAGCGGTCGGGCAGTCATCCTCATGGATGGCGACTTCCAGGATCCGCCGGAGGTCTTGCCGCAATTCATTGAAGCCTGGCGGAATGGCGCCGAAGTTGTGGTCGGAGTGCGTCGAAGCCGTCAGGAACGGCGTAAAGTTCTCGCCAAGCTTTTTCCACTCTTCTATCGGTTGCTGGGGTTGCTCTCCGATTACCCTCTGCGTCTCAATGCAGGACTTTTCTGCCTCATGGACCGGAAGGCCGTTGATGCCGTCCTCGCCCTGCGCGAAAAGAACCAGTACTTTCCCGGCCTGCGGGCATGGATCGGATATCGCAACAGCATCGTCTACTACGACCGGCAGGATCGGTTTGCAGGCGAAGGCAAACTGTCGTTCATGAGCCGGATTAAGTTTGCCGCGGATGCGATCTTGAGCTTCAGTTACAAGCCCATACGGCTCAGCTTTGGCTTATGCGGTCTCTCATTTGGCATGGCTTTCATTCTCGGCGCAAGCATGCTTCTCACAGCGGACCCATTGAAGACAGCAGCATTCGGCATCGCATGCGCAGTCTTCTTCATGGGCGGATTCTTGCTTCTGTCAGTCGCCATGCTTGGCGAATATGTCGGGCGAATTTACGACGAAGTGCGAGACCGTCCACTCTCCATTGTTAGTCAAGTTCATCGCCCGCACGTGCAGTACGCTACTCAATCTAACTCGATCTCTCTGGAGAATGGGAGTTACGCGGTTGAACCCGACGGCTTTGCAGGTACGAAAGCGGGCCGCGCAGCCTAAGTTCGATCCCGCTCAACTTACGTCAATAACTCTGGAATCTATTTCGACGTTTGCGAGCACTACTTTGGCCGGCGCATCAGCAGCATGCGAAAGCTGCTATCCAAAAGAATTTTCACGCTCAGTAGAGCGGATCGGTCACATAGTGTGACCACTAATTCTTCGCGCCCTGAGCTGAATCGGAGGCGCTGGCTGTAGCACTCGCAGGTGCGGCGGGACTACAAGTCGGAATCCCTCGCTCCACCGCAGAGCCCTCTTCGTAGTCGTTCCACGTCTCAATCATGATAAAAGGAATCGGCTGGTCTGCAGGAAAGTCCCTGCGCCAGAAATTGAAAGTGTCTTTGAATGTCTGACCGCAGCGCGCGGCGATATGACGATTGAGTCCCCACGACGCTTTCTCATCGTTGAATGCTGCCCACGCGCCTCCCACAATGATTTTGTCCGGATGTTTATCGCGCATGGTCTCGTAGAAATTGCTCAGAGATTGTTCACCCCAACTGCTTCCATCCTGCGCCCCGTTCTTACTTCCTGGATCGATCCATGCATAATAGCCGTCGAACGAATTCACATCCGCTCCGGGCGGCCCTTCATTGATCAGCAATGGCGCGGGGTTCCACGAGCTGACGGCAGCCTGCACTTTGCTCCAGTCAGTGTGCAATCCCTTTGGGAAGATGAAGATTACGGGCCGACCCTGGTAGGTAAGATACGCTTCGCGGCCAGGCGAATTCGCAGCAAGGTAGGCGTCGTGAAACATGGTGAAGTCCGCGATCGCCCCATCAGTCGCGCCGACTTCTCTATCTGTTTCGTCGTACATCATCGCTACACGAAATTTGTTTTTCGCGGCAATCTTCTGCATTGCCGCATAGCTCTGATCTATAAACGGCTCGCGGTCTCCGTACCAGTCCACTACAAATGCTGAAATTCCCATCGCCTGGGCATGGCGAATCTGGTCCTTGATCACCGCCGGATCGTGCGAGTTGTAACCAACGGAAAGGTGCTGTGGATGGCCGAACCATGCCTCATAGACAGCAATCACCTCTGGCGAGCTTCCCGCTGCTTTGAATTTCAACGGCGACACTTGCGGCGCTCCGATCTGGGAACACCCATGCATGACAAGGATCAGAAACGAGGCGCAGATGTGACGCAACATAGGCTACTAGGTTAGAAGCGCTTGCGGAGCCGCGGGTTGTCACAAGTTAGTAATGAAGTTCCTTCGCGATCGAAGTTACCTCGCTATCTAGAGCAGCCAGAACACATTTATGGGCATCGTACTGATTACTGCGGTTGCGCCTCAAACATACCCTTCTGACGCGGTGAACGAAAGCGCACAGGAGCGCGGGGACGGGCTTTCCAGATGGCAAGAACACTACAGTCCCGAATTGTCTCGGGAACCATGGTATTGCTGAGCGGCTCAACCCTCGCGACTATCCTAAGCCTCGCCTATAACGTGGTCATCGGCTGGTATCTAGGCCCCAGGAGCTTTGGGCATGCCACGGTCGTTTATTCACTCCTCGTCCTTCTTTCCGCTATCTCGTTTGCATTTCAAATCGTGGCCGCGAAAGTGGTGGCGCAGCAGTCATCCGCAGAGGCAAAGGCAGCTGTCTACCTAAGCTTCCATCGCAGTGCGCTCGGATGCGGGATATTCGTCGCGTCTGCGCTGTTCCTTTTTAGACAAGTAATCGCTGATTATCTAAATCTTCCAGATCCCCTGCTGATCGCCATGCTGGCGATTGCAGCTGGCTTCTATATCCCATTGGGAGCGCGCCGCGGTTACGATCTGGGCAGCTACAGATTCCATCGCCTGGCCATGAGTCTTGTAATCGAAGGCGCTATCCGGCTCGGCGGATCATACATCCTTGTTCGGACCGGCTTTGAGGTGCGAGGAGTTGTAGCAGCAAATGCTTTGGCGATGGCCGTCTCCTATTTCGCCATGACGCCCCGCCTGCCTGCGCGGGTCAAGAATCCTCTTCCCCTTGCGGACGCAATTCGTGAATTGGCCCAGGCGCTGCTTTTCTATTCCGGCCAGATGATCATCAACAATTGCGACCTCGTGGTGGTCAAGCACATTTTCCCGGCGAAAGAGGCTGGCCTTTACGCGGCCGTCGGGCTCGTCGGTCGCGTGATCTTCGTTCTTTCCGCCGCCGTCGTCAATTCCACATTCCCAATTGTTGCCGGCACCCATGCCGAAGCGCGCAAGGATCTGCGCGTAATCGCCACATCTCTTTCGCTGGTCTTGGGCATTGGATCTGTCGCCGCCCTGGCTATGTGGATTGCCCCCGCTGGTCTGTGGACAACACTCCTCGGTCCCGGATTCCAGATCGCAGGAAAATACAACATCCCTCACCTTTCAGCGCTCTACGCGCTTAAAACTGCCATCTATTCAATCAGCGCAGTCGTCATCACGTTCGAGATGTCTTACAAGATCGCGAACACCAGCTGGTTTCAACTTATCTTCAGCGGCGCGTTGATTGCGGGAATCTACCAATTTCACTCATCCCTGCAGCAGGTCATCATGGTTCAATTGGCAGTTCTGTCGGCACTTTTCGTTGTCGTTGCGATACCGTTCTTGGTTGACGCCCTGGCCACACCGGAAACTCCGCGTCTGTTGCCAGATTGCTGTCCAGTCAGCCTGCTTCGGCCAGTGACGGAAAATGATGTAATCACCGAATTCCTGAATAGCGACTTGAGCCATCCCGCGTTTCGCGAATCGGTAAAGTCTAAGGGACTCGAATCCGAGCTCAATCCGCACATCGCGGACGCAACTGCAAAACGCCACGCTCTTCTGCTCGCGAAGCGCCATTCACTCTGGCAGGAACTCCCCAGCCAGACCGAATGGCATGAGGTGAAAGTCAACGAAGAAGCTCTTGACCTCATCAGAGTATTTCCACGATCCCATTGGAGAAAACTCGCGCGGGGCAATTATTCAGTCGTCCAGGTAGGCGAGGCCTTACGCGCCGGACCACCAACTCTTGACGAGCGGTTCCTGACGAAGATGGCTGCCCTGAGAGAGCAGCTATCGCAAGCAGATGGAAAATTTGGCACGGTGATTCTTCTCGGCATTGACGAGCATGGGCCACTCACAGTTCTCGATGGCAACCACAGGCTGGTCGCAGCATTGCTTTCGTCGCAAGCCGGCCTTTCGAAACTTCGATTCATGTGCGGATTTTCGCCGCGAATGGCGGAATGCTGTTGGTATAAGACATCCCCTGCAACCTTGTTGCGCTATGGAAAGCACATCTTGGTTCGCGCGATCCGCAATCCCGGCGCGGAACTGGAACGCATCTTTGGCGATTACAGTGAACCCGCACAAAACTCCGCCGAACTGCCCCAGATAGAAGATGTGCGGGCACGCCCGCTGGCCGGCTTAGCTGAATCCAATGAGGTCCAGCCGTAAGGGTAAGTGAGCAATAAAAAGCACGAGTCAAATCAGGAGGCAATCATAAATATGGCGATGAGACGATCAGTAACCGTCGAACGACTGACAGAAATAACCAGCGAGGCACAAGGACGCAGCTTCCTAACCATGGTACTGGATCGCATGAGCGACAGGCGCCCAGGCCTCGTCCTTGACTGCTCCGCGCTAAGTCAATTGGACAAGCCAGTACTTCAGTTGCTTCTGTCCTGCCTGGAAGAAGCTATGAAACGTAATGGGGACGCCAGGCTCGCCGCAGTATCTCCATCGGCCCAGGCAATGCTCAAAGTGATCGGGGCGGATCGCCTGTTTCAGATCTTCCCATCGGATGCTGACGCGATAAACAGCTTTCATCAGAGCTCCGTCGCCTTGGCTTCGATCGAATACTCACAGAACGAGAATGATCAGATTTCTGAAAATGCGGCCTGAAGCATGAAAATCGTGATGCCTAAGGCAGAAAGTGTGTGTGGTTTCGGAAGATGAGCAAGAAGATCGGTGGATGGCTGACAGAGAGAGTCATCGGGGGTTGTCTGGTGTTGATGATGGCTGCGCCATCTGTCAAAGCTGCGGCAATGCCCCGGCAAGACGAAGCAGCCGCTCTGCAAGAACAAAATGCGCCGTATAGTGGTGCGCAGAAAATTGGGGCCGACACTGGGAGCGCGAAAGTGACTGTGGATTCCGCGCAGTCCAGCGCAACCCTCCCCGACGCGCCGGAGGTTGCACAAGCACAACGCCCGAGTTCGAATGGACAGGACGGTACTCCTCAACCACCTCAGGATCAGCAACAGAATGGTGCCACGCAACCTGTGGGTACGGCCGCCGCCCCCAGTGTTACCAGGACGGGTGTGACGGCGGCGAAGCCGGCGGGCGCAGCTATTGCGCCGGCAAAGCAGCGGCGCGTGCGTGTCATCCTCATCAGCCTTGTGGTCGTCGCGGCCGCTGGCGTCGCCGTCGGAACGGTCGTGGGTCTTTCACATTCCAGTCCGAGCCAACCAAAATGAGTGAGTGTTGATGCGCCCGGCCTACAGTGGAGAAGAATAATGTGCCCGCGGATTCAAAGAGAATACGCAAAATTCGTCAGCTTTTCCGGTATCGATGGTGCCGGGAAAAGTACCCAGATTAATAACCTCCGTGCTCACCTGGAGGACTTGGGCCTGAGCGTTTGCGTGTTTCAGTTCTGGGATGATGTGGCGACCCTCACTCGGCTCAGGGAATCAGGCGCCCGTGCTCTGTTCAAGGGAGACAGCGGCGTTGGCAGTCCTTCCGCGCCAATCAACCGTCGGGACAAGAATGTCCAATCTTGGCCGATGACCTGCGTGCGCATGTGCATCTATCTCGCAGACTCGGTTTCGACAACCATCTTCGTCAAACGGGCGCTGCGCTCCCGCGTGGATGTGATCATCTTCGATCGATATATCTTTGACGAACTCGCCAACCTCAATCTGCAAAACCCTGTCATGCAAGCTTTTGCGAGACTGATAACTACCCTCGTTCCTATGCCTGACGTTGCTTGCATTCTGGACGCAGACCCTGCCGCGGCCCGTGCGCGCAAGCCGGAGTACCCGCTCGACTTTCTCACTACATGCCGCCAGTCCTATTTGAGCTTAAGTGATTTGGTCGGCGGCATGACAGTCGTTCCGCCGATGTCGAAACAGGAGGTAGAAAGCGAGATTCTCAGGCTAGCCACAATGGCTTTACCGTTTAGGGCTGATCCGTTGAAGACTTCAGGCATCGTTCCCCCCATTCGCCCATCTGACGTTGATCCAATCGCTTTATAAGCTCCCGCCGCATCTTACTTTTGTAGTGGTGGCGCAGAAAACTCAGGACTAGGCGGGCAGTTCCGATCCGGAAAGGCTGTAACATGCTGGTGAAGTTGAGCGCTAAACGATTTGCTTTTTGGTTTTCGATCTTGGCTTGCGGAGTCCTTCCCAACCCGCATGCCCACGCAGCATCGTGCACAACCCAATCGCAAATGACGCCAGCGCTGCGCGATTCTTTGTCGACCCTGTCGAAAAACGCGCTGACGCAGATACAGAGTGGAAACGTACAGGCACTCCAGCAGCTCACTCTACCTTCCGTCGCCGCAAATCCCAGCGGCTTAATGAGTACGGTGCATCATTTGCAGCCGCTTGTTCAGACCGCATCGATAACCATTGAGAACCTTTACTTGCTCGACGCAACGGACATTCCTGCAGGCGCACCCCAAGCCGATTTCTTTTGCGGCTCGCCGGTTGTGGTTTTCAATATTCCCAACCTTCCACCGGGAATGTATGCAATTGCCATTCTTCATGCCACTGGCGTGCCCCAGCCGCAACAGGTCTCTTTCATCTTGGCGAAAACGCCAGTTGACCGGTGGGCACTGGCTGGCTTATTCGATAAACCAATGATGGCCGCGGATCATGATGGGCTATGGTATTGGCAATTCGCCCGCAAATACGCGCAGCAGAAGTGGGATTGGAATGCCTGGTTCTACTACCGCACAGCCGCCGCACTTCTTAATCCCCTAGATATCCTGACCAGTCCCAATCTCGACAAGCTGCATCATGAGGCGGACGCGATTCGTCCCCCGGATCTTCCTGGGGCATCGCCCATAACCATCGCTGCGCAGGGCGCTATCATCACGCTCACCAACGTGGATACAACAACGGCGCTGGGAGGACTGGACCTCGATGTCAACTACGCTCCTGACTCGACGCAGGCCGCGCAATTGCGCGATCCGGCTTCCGCACGGAGGCAGGTCACCGCAGTGATGTCGGAACTGTTGAGGCTGCACCCTGAGCTGCGCTCGGCCTTTCATGGCATCTGGGTGCACGCAGATCAGGGGACATCTTCGCTCTTCGCGTTGGAATTGCCTATGGACCAGATTGTCGTCGGGGCATCATCAACCGCAGTTTCCAATCCCGCGTCGCGCTGACTCGCAACTTGACCAGCTTCCGAAACCAGGCACGACGGCGCAAACCGATGAAATTGCCGCAAACCTGCGTTTAAGAAATGTAGGTTGCAGCCGCGCGTCAAAAACCCTGGTTCCCTGCCCAACTCTGCGGATTCTCTCTTCGTGAGCGGGGACCTTGCCTTCGCAACTGATGCGCTCCTCAGTTGTGCGCTCCATATAAGATGGTTTGTTGCTGTAGTAACAATAGCCGCAATCCGGAGAAAAGCCGATCTAAACGTTTTTGTCTCAGGGGCTTGTGTATGCGAACCATCATCCACGGCAGCAGCTTTCCGTGGGTATCTTTTGGAATATTGCGCTGGGGCTATTGAGCACATAGACTAACGCTCAAGCATTCAGATTTCCTCGAAACACTATCTAGTCGCGCATACGAGGCACAATGAGATCATCAACCGGAGCCCACTTTATCGCTCTTGACCACGTGAGAGCATTTGCGGCTTTCCTGGTCCTCGTATGGCACTTCTGTCATGGGCCTGTTGGCTATCCAGCCTCCCCGGGCTACTCCATTCCGTACAGCTACTCTCCCAGCTTTTTTCCGTTTTCCATTCTCGATGAGGGACATACCGGCGTTGCTCTGTTCATGGTGCTTAGCGGATACTTGTTTGCCAAACTGCTCTCCGGCAAATCAATCAACTATCGCGCCTTCATCTGGAATCGCGTTTTGCGTCTTCTGCCGCTGCTTGCCGTCGTCATTCTCATCTATGGCGTTGTGAGCGTTTGGCGCGGTGGAAGTCTACTTCAATACTCTTACGACACCGCGCTCGGTCTCATCTTTCCCTATCTTCCCGGCGGCGGCTGGTCTATCACGGTAGAGTTCCACTACTACTTGCTGCTTCCACTGTTCCTCTGGCTTTTATCAAAATCCAAATGGTGGCCGTTCTCGTTCATCATCGTTGCAATTGCGCTGCGTGCATTTCTCTTTCATCGATTCGGCACAGTTGAATACCTGGCGTACTGGACAATCATCGGGCGCATCGATCAGTTCGCTCTCGGAATGCTCGTCTACCAGTTCCGCTCGCACTTCGCCAAAAAACACGTCATCGCTGCTGCAACGTTCGTTGCTTTCACGCTGTTCTATTGGTATTTCGATCTTCGCGGCGGCTTTTATCGCAATCCATCATTCCCGTCGACAAACCCGATCTGGATCTACCTACCCACCATCGAGGGAGCGGCCTACGCGATCATGATTGCCTGGTACGACAACTCATTTGCCCCGCAGTCACCGGTTTTTCAAAGTTCGTTGGCCGCATGGGAGAGTACTCGTACTCCATCTATCTACTCCATAGCTTCTTTATCTTTCGCGCCGCCGTCTTTGTGGATGCGCACATCATGCGCCTTAGCAACTTCTATATAGCTTGTGTCTGGTCACTTCTCTTTTACTTGCTGATGTACGTTCCTGGATACCTGAGTTACCGATTTATTGAATCGCCGTTCTTGAAACTGAGGAAGCGCTATATCAAGCAAGCTCAAGAAATTCCCGCGATACCTGGGGGCGATCCAGAGCCCGCGCGCGTAGAAGCCTGAGCTGCTCAATCGACCAATCATCGCCCCCTATAATCCACCACAAGTGTCTGCCGACACATGCAGCACGCTGGCTCTGCTGGCAAGCTATGGCCAACACTGACGCCCGATGATCTGGGTGCCGCGAGTAACCTTGTTGTGAAAGGAGTGGCCATGCGCGCAATGACTCGGCGTAATTTTTTAAAGCAGGCAGGAACCAGCCTCGCTGTTGGGATCTCGAGCAAGACACTTGTGGCAGGCAGTTCCCACGCCACCATTGGTTTTAAGCAAAAAGAACTAGCGGAAGGCTGGCGAGTGAAATCGATATCACCACGCGCATCTCTTGACCCATCGCTTCTGACTGAAGCTGCCTCAGGCCGTGGAGAGGGATGGTTTGGCGTAGCTCAAATGCCGGCGATGGTGCATGATGTGCTCCTTGCGCAAGGCCGGATTGAAGAGCCGTGGCTGCCAGGCCGCGCTGAAAAATGCCAGTGGGTCGCTGAGCAGGACTGGCTCTACGCAACCACGTTCAGCGCCGATGCAAAAAACCATGAGGCCCGACTGCGGTTCCTCGGACTCGACACGATTGTGGACGTCTACCTTAACGGCAAGAAAATCGCCGGCCACTCGAATATGTATTGGCCGCTCGAAGTGGACGTCAGCAACATGCTGCTTGCGCTGAATACGCTCGTGCTTCACTTCCACACCGTCTTCGATCGCTCCGGCGGCAAATCCGTCCCGATCGAATATTTAGACGGCGACAGGTCGCGCCCCGTGCGCCGGCCGGCCCAGAACTACGGTAACTATCTCGGACCGTTTCCGTCATTCTCGCGGGTTGGCGCATATGACCGAGTGCTTTTGGAGACAAGCGATGAAGCTCGCATGACCGAGATCGTCACTGGCGCCTCACTTGACGAATCGCTGATACAAGGCGCGGTCAAGATCGATGTCGCCGGCGTTGGTCATGTCTCCAGCCTGGATGTCCACGTGCGTCTCATCGATCCGGACGGACACTCAGTCGGTGAAGAATCCAAATCTGTAAAACTGCAAAACGAAACGTTCACCACGAGCGTGCTGATAAAAACAGATCACCCCAAACTTTGGTGGCCGCGTGGCTATGGCAGCCAGCCGCTCTACCAAGCCGAAATTTCTCTACTAGCTGCAGGACGCCCCCTGCACACTGAACGCCGAACCATCGGCTTTCGCCGCATCACGATGCCGGAACATCTTCACTTTGTGGTCAACGGAGTTCCGGTAAAGCTTTGGGGCTCCGACTGGGTCACGCCCGATTGGAAAACTGAAGTGTGGGATCAGTCTCGAGTCGAGAAGCTGATAGCACTTGCTGAAAACGCCAACATCAACACCATCCGCGTGTGGGGCGAGGTCGTCTCCCCACGTGATAATTTCTACGACCTCGCCGATGCTCACGGTTTTCTGTTATGGCAGGACTTCACCGATCTGCCACTGGCTCCCGATGAAGAAAGCCGAGCTGTGTGCAGGCGCGAGTCGGAACTGTTCCTCAAGCGGCTCAAACATCATCCTTCCATTCTTTGCTGGTGCGGCAAAAACGAAGCTGCCATGTGGTTCTATAAGGACTACAACAACGACTTCAAAGATCACGGCCCCTGGCCTGGATTGGCGGCGGCCGAGGAAGTGGGCGCAATCTGCAAGCGTCTTGACCTGGATCGGTATTACCAGCCAAGCACACCATACAATGGCGCATTTCCAAACGATCCCCAAAAAGGCAACACGCACGGCTACACGAACATCTGGTTCGTGCCTGGATACGATTTCGTAAACTTCGCCTCAGAAGATACGCGCATTACCGCGCCCACTCTTGAGAGCCTGAAGAAATTTATGACGCCAGAGGATCGTTGGCCCGCAGGCTACTCCACCATGATGCTGGCCAATAATCACATCCCCTACCCGAAAACCTGGCTCAAATACACCACCTCAGAAAGCTGGAAGAAGACCGGGCCGGTAGAACAGTTCTACGACGCAACTGACGAGGCAGGGCTGGTCTATCGTCTCGGCATGTCGGCCTCACTTTATTATCGCGACACAATTGAGCGCCAACGCCGTGGCCGCGACGCCACCGACACCACCAGTCAACGCAGGTGCGGCGGTTACCTCGCTTGGAAATTCCATGATTCGTGGCCACAGATCTACAGCGCAAAAGTGGACTATTTTCTCGAGCCTTACCATGTCTACTATGCACTGCGACGTGCCTATGCGCCGGTGCTGCTGTCTTTCGACATCGGCACATATATCTACGCATGGGTCGTAAACGATAGCACTGAACCGGTCAGCGGAAATGTCAAAATCCAGTTGCTGCATCTGGATCGCAACGAGTTTACGAGGGAGATCACGCGCGAAGTAACTGTGCCTCCCGGTGAGTCAGCCGTAGTGGTTCGGCTAGACCAGGCCGGCATCGCTTCATTCCGCCGAGAACATATTCTCTTCGGCACATTCACTGCGAACTCCGGCCGCGTGCTCGCGCGCTCCAGCGCATTGGCCGACATCGAGCGCCGCATCTCATTCCCCGATGCGCGGCTGGATGTACAGGCAAAAGGCAAAACGCTCACGATTGCCACCGACAAGTTTGCGCGTTGCGTCACGCTGGAAGGCGAAGGTGGCGGCTGGCTCTTCGATGACAACTACTTCGACATCGTACCGGGAGAAGAAAAAACCGTGCACATCCTCGGTGAAAAGTCGCAAGGACGCATTCGCATTAAGCCGTGGTACTCAACAGAGGGCGCGTCGCTCGACTGGAAGACGTAAGGAATTCGGGTCGAGGAAACCGGCCTGCTATTTCCCGACCAGTTGATCCGCCTGAATAGTGGCAACGGCCGTGCGCGGCGGCAGCTTGCGCGCCCGCGGCCTGGCAACATTCAGCTTCGCCACACTCAGCTCCGCCGTAGCGGCCTCCGGTTTTGCACTTGCATTCGCGTCCGGCTTGCTGCCGTTCTTGTTCGCTTTTGTATAGCGCAACAAATGCGCCTGCAGGTGCGCCTGCATGGCCTTGCGCGCGGTATCAGGATCGTGGCGCTCAATGGCTTCGAAAATAGCGCAATGCTCTTTGTACGTGGCCGGCAACGCATGCGGCACCACCAGCACTTTGTGCAGGGCTTTTAACAGCTGGCCTCGAACCAGTGCAATCAAGTCAGACACCAGTACATTGCCTGAGGCCTCCGCGATAGCTACGTGAAACTCAAGATCGAGCGCCGCAAACGCCTTCTCGTCCTTGATCGCCGCCTGCATTTTTGCTACAAGCTTGCGGAGTTTTTCAACTTGCTCGGCTGTTGCGTGCCGCGCAGTATTGGCAGCCGACACCCCTTCGAGAGCCATGCGTACTTCAAGCAGGTTCTCCATATCGTGCGCCTCGGTAATCAAGCGCCACTCGATAATCTTGCGGAGAAACTTTTCTCCGTCTTCCGCGACTGAAGTGCCCTCGCCAACCCGCGCGTTCAACACGCCCACAATCGAAAGGCAGCGGAGAGCTTCGCGCAGTGAAGATCGGCTGGCGCCAAAGTCCTTGCACAACTCGCGCTCCGACGGCAGATGGTCGCCGGGTTTAAGCTCGCCCCGGGAGATCAGGTCCATAATCTGCTTGGCAATCTCTTCGCTGATCGATATCTTTGTGACCCGCTTGATCTTGGATTCCACGGGGGATCGATGTGGCATTTTCATAGGAGAACCGCTTGCCTTTCATGTAACTCGCAGGTCTATCCTCTAAATCGTCATGCAGAAGAGTAGACTAAATGGTCATACCATCGTCAAGTATGTTGTGCAAGTCCCGATTAATCTGTCACTAGAGTACAGCCCACCGCAGACGAATGCATTATGGTTCTTGTCAGGAATGAAAGGTCACCTTGCATATGAGCAAAATCGGATTCATAGGACTCGGAATCATGGGCAAGCCGATGAGCAGAAATCTGCTCAAGGCCGGCCATCAACTGGTTGTCTATGACATTGATCAGTCCGCGATCCATGAACTGGCAAGCGTGGGAGCCCAGCCAGGCGCCTCTCCCAGTGACGTTGCCGCAAAGAGCGAAGTCATCATCACCATGCTGCCCAACTCGGCAATTGTAAAAACCGTCATCATGGGAAAAGACGGTGTAATCGAAGGCGCGCGGAGTGGCTCGATCGTGATTGACATGAGTTCCATTTCGCCGCAGGTAAGCCGGGAAATTGCTGCATCCCTTTCGCAAAAGGGTATCCACATGATCGACGCGCCCGTGAGCGGCGGCGAGCCCAAGGCGATCGATGGCACCCTCTCCATCATGGCCGGCGGCAGCCAGGCGGATTTCGACGAGGTGCTGCCCATCTTCAAGGCGATGGGTTCGTCAGCCGTGCTCACCGGGGCTAACGGAGCCGGAAGCGTGACCAAGCTTGCCAACCAGATTATTGTTCAACTGAACATCGCAGCCGTTTCTGAGGCACTGGTGCTTGCCACTAAAGCCGGTGTCGATCCCGAACTTGTGTTCAACGCCATTCGAGGCGGGCTTGCCGGCAGCGCCGTAATGGAAGCCAAGGCGCCGATGATGCTCGACCGGAATTTCAAGCCGGGAGGAACGCTTCGCATCAATATCAAAGACATTGGCAACGTTCTTGAAACCAGTCACGAGCTGGGAGTACCGCTGCCCCTGACGGCGAGCGTCATGGAAATTCTGCAGTCGCTCAAGGCTGACGCCATGCTTGAAATGGATCACTCTGCAATCGTTCGCTATTACGAAAAGCTGGCCAACGTTGAGGTGGCGCGCAAGCCCGCCGGTGGCCAGTAGAGCCATCGAAACTGGTAGTATTATCCGGTCGAAAAAGACCTTGCGAGGAACGAAATGAAAACCTTTTCACGTCGGGATATGTTAAAGACCAGCCTGCTGGCGCCGGCTGCGGTCGCGGCAAACGGGCTCGCTCCACTGACTGCCAGCGCTGAAGCTCTTGCAGAAGAAATACATCCGCAGATATCCGGTGCTTCGCCCGCAACCATGCTGCCGGGTGCAGGGCGCGAGCGGCTGCTGCTCGACTTCGGCTGGCGCTTCCATCTGGGCCATGCCAGCGATCCGGTCAAGGATTTTTCCTACGGCTCAGGACGCACAGGGACATATCAAAAGACAGGAAACTTCCTTCCTGCAGGCAATCTCGCATTCGACGATGGCGACTGGAAGCCCGTGGACCTGCCTCACGACTGGGCCATTGAACTGCCCTTCCAGAACGATCCCGCGCTTAACAGCAAAGGCTACTATCCGCTCGGTCGAAATTACCCGGCCACCAG
The DNA here is from genome assembly GCA_017883405.1 of Occallatibacter sp. Taxonomy (GTDB): domain Bacteria; phylum Acidobacteriota; class Terriglobia; order Terriglobales; family Acidobacteriaceae; genus Telmatobacter. The sequence continues at coordinate 31,005 of JADGNO010000135.1, forward strand.
CGTGGGCTGGTACCGGCGCGTGTTCGAGCTTTCTAAAGAAGATGCCGGCAAGCGCATCACTATTGAGTTCGACGGCTCGTACCGCGAGACAATGATCGTCTTCAATGGCTACTACATCACCTGGCACAGCGGCGGTTACGATCCGTTCACCGTCGATGTGACTGACTTCTCCAACCCCGGCGGAAAGAACGTTTTGCTTGCCCGCGTCGACGCCACTTCAAGTGACGGCTGGTTCTACGAGGGCGCAGGAATCTATCGCCACGTCTGGCTCGTCAAAACGAACCCAGTCCACGTTAAGCAGTGGGGCACATTTGTCTCGTCTGAAGTGAAGCCCGGACAGGCAACTCTGACTATCAAAACCGAGCTGACGAACGATGCCACCGCCGCAGCCAACGCCCGCGTCATCTCCACGGTGCTTGATCCGGCCGGCAAGGAAGTGGGCAAAGCCGTTTCGCCGCTTGCAGCCATCGCCGGTGAGGCAGAGCAAACCTACTCGCAGCAAATCGTAGTAAAGCAGCCGCAGATCTGGTCGCTTGAAAAACGCAATCTTTATCGACTGATCACTGAAGTTCGCGCCGGCAATGACATCGTCGACCGTTACGAAACGCCGTTCGGCATCCGCAGCATTCGCTTTGACGCGGAGAAGGGCCTCTTCGTGAATGACAAGCCCGTCAAGGTGAAAGGAACCTGCAATCACCAGGATCACGCCGGCGTGGGCGCCGCTGTTCCTGACTCAGTGCAGTACTACCGCATTCGCAAGCTGCAGGAGATGGGTTGCAATGGCCTACGCACATCGCACAATCCGCCCACGCCGGAATTGCTAAACGTTTGTGATGAGCTCGGCATGCTGGTGTTCGATGAAACGCGCATGATGTCGTCGAATCCAGAGGGCATCAACCAGTTTGAGAATCTCGTCCGCCGCGATCGCAATCACCCCAGCGTTTTCATGTGGTCCATGGGCAACGAGGAAGCAACCGCAAACACGCCAGTGGGCTTGCACATCCTTACCGCCATGAAAGCCACCGCGATGAAACACGACGGCACGCGGCCCGTTTCTATCGCTCCCATTCACGCCATCGGCGTCGGCGGCCTGGTGGAGTGCGATGTGATGGGCTACAACTACATGGACCCCGGGGCCGAGGCCTACCACAAGGAGCATCCGGACAAGCCGGTGATCGGCACAGAAACCGTCAGCGCCGTTTGCACGCGCGGCATCTACATAACCGATTTCGAAAAAGGCTACGTTAGCTCCTACGATCCCTACACCACCACCGGCCGCGCTTCCGCTGAAGGTTGGTGGAGCTTCTGCAATTCCCGCCCGTGGCTTGCCGGCGGTTTTGTGTGGACCGGTTTTGATTATCGCGGCGAACCGTCACCCAACGGCTGGCCAAACATCAGCTCGCAATACGGCGTTATCGATATGTGCGGGTTTCCAAAAGACACTTTCTACTACTACCAGTCATGGTGGACTGGCAAGCAAGTCCTTCATCTGTTCCCGCACTGGAACTGGCCCGGCTACGAAGGCAAGGAAATCGCCGTCTGGGTGCACTCGAATCTCGATAAGGTTGAGCTGTTCCTGGACGGCGAAAGCCTCGGCGCCAAAGAGATGAAGAAGGACGGGCATCTGGCATGGAATGTGAAGTACGCTGCCGGCGCCATTGAAGCGCGCGGATACAAAGATGGCAAGCAGGTCGCCACCACCAAGCGCGAGACCACAGGCAAGGCCGCAAACCTGGTTATGACCGCCGACCGTCCTGCCATCTCCGCCGACGGCGAAGACGTAGCCATGTTTGCCATTGAAGTTCATGACGCGCAGGGCCGCGTCGTTCCCATCACCGACAACGACGTCACGTTCAAAGTCTCCGGCGCGGGAAAACTCATCGGCACCGGCAATGGCGATCCGACAAACCAGCAGCCCGACAAAGGATCGTCACGCAAAGCCTTCAGCGGTTATTGCATGGCCCTCGTGCAGTCGGCCAAGAGCGGCGGCGGCATTACTGTCGAAGCAACTTCTCCAGGTCTTGAGTCAGCCAGCGTATCCATCACAGCAAAGCAGATCACGCTTCGCCCGCAGGTTGCAGTCTGGGAGCGCGAAGCACCTTCAGGAGGCGGCATCACCGGCCTTTGGCGCCCAGTGCCTGCAACCGATCCTGCCGGGGCGCGACTCGCACCCGACAACAACACGCTCATCACTCTGCGTCAGAATGGCAGCGAGTTAACCGGCGCAATGGAAGTTGCGGGTGGCGGCTCATTCGGAGGAGCAGACGGAGGGACACCAATCGAAACAGGAAAAGTTGACGGCAGCAGCGTTTCCTTCAAAATTGGCAACAGTAATTACACCGGAACGATCAAGGGTGATCGCATCGAGCTTGAACGCAAGATGCCGCCCCCGCAAGACAATCCCCCCGCGACATCTTCTGGTCCAGCCATCGGCCCCGCACCTGATGGTTCTGATCCTTCGCGCGGACCATCACGGCCGATGCCGGCAAGCATTCCCGTAGTTCTGCGTCGCGTCACCCGCTAAACCAGCCACAAAACGTGCAATCCCAGGTCCGGATCTTCGGAACTGGGATTGCACGAGCATCCATATCCGCCCCCGGCAGACCGCAGCTCTCCATGCCCGTACGAATAAGCTGACACCTAATAGCTAACGGCTGGGAGCTGCTGGATGCCCAATCTGTGACAACACCCGTCCCCTTTCGCTGTCGCTTCGCAGTGGTAGCATTTGTAGCATCATGAGCGACCATTCCCCCGCAGACAAGCTGACCACTGAGCAAGTCTCCAACATCACGCGGCAAACCAACTACGGCACCTGGCGCTACCAGAAGGGCTGGAAGCCTCTCCACATCGCCGACGCCGAAGGCTGCTGGATTACAGACGGCTCAGGCAAACGCTATCTCGATTTCTCCGCTCAGCTCATGTGTGTCAATCTTGGCCACAAGAACGCGCGCGTAATCGAAGCCATCGCCCAGCAGGCCAGAGAACTCTGCTACGTGACACCAGGCTACGCAACCACGGCCCGCGCACGACTGAGTGAAAAGCTGCTCGAGGTGCTGCCTGAGGGGATTAGTAAATTCTTCTTCGCTACCAGCGGAACTGAAGCCAACGAGGCAGCATTCAAAATTGCGCGCATGGTCACGGGCAAAAATAAAATCATCTCGCGCTATCGCTCTTATCACGGATCCACTGCAGGCTCTCTCGCAGCCACCGGCGATCCGCGACGCTGGGCCATGGAGCCGGCCGGAAAAATGCCCGGCATCTTCGCGCCAGAAGTAAATTGCTACGACTGCCCCATCAAGCACACATATCCCTCATGCAACATTGCATGCGCCGACTACCTCGAGCACATGATCCGCAACGAGAGTGATGTCGCCGCTGTCATCGTTGAACCCGTCGTCGGCACCAACGGCGTGCTCGTTCCGCCGCCCGAATACTTTCCGCGGCTGCGCGAAATATGCGACCGTCACGGCGTGCTCCTCATTGCGGATGAAGTGATGGCTGGCTGGGGCCGCACCGGCAAATGGTTCTCCGTCAACCACTGGAACCTCAAACCCGACATCCTCGTCACGGCCAAGGGAATTACTACGGCATACATTCCGCTAGGCCTGTGTGCCACCACTACCAGGATTGCCGAGTATTTTGAAGATCACTATTTCGCGCACGGGCACACGTACGAAGCGCATCCTCTAACGCTCGGCCCAGCGGTTGCAACCATTGAAGAGATGCAACGCCTGAAAGTTGTCGAACGCGCTGCCGAACTTGAGCCATATGTGCGTGCCAAGCTCGAAGTGTTGAAAGCCAAGCACCCTTCCGTCGGCGATGTGCGCGGCCTCGGACTCTTCTTCGCCGTTGAGATCGTGAAGAATCGCAAAACGAAACAGCTCTTCAACACCATGCGCGATAAAGTCGAAGGCAAGCCGCTCGTCGTCGATCAGATCGCCGGCAAGATGATGGCAAGCGGTGTCTCCATCCAGGCATGGGTAAGCCACTTCATCATTGCGCCACCGCTGATTGTCACCAAAGAAGAACTGGACCTCGGCATCGCAGCACTCGACGAGCATCTCGCCATCGCCGATGCGTTGGTCGAAGCTTAGACTCCATGTTTGGATTGCAGCCTTAAAGCTGCACGGCCTGACTGCCCCCAAAACATCCATCGGTAGTGTCGTTTTTAAAGGGTGCGAGCGTTTGCCGAAGGGTAAGGGCTTTAGCTGAAGGGTACGGGCTTTAGCCCGTACATGACTCCCGCAAAATGAGAAGGACTTTAGCCCCCGAGGGAATGCGGCCTCGACTTTCCAGCACATTCGACTTCGATCACCCCCTGTTTATGCCACTTCTTCCCCATTCTCTTCGGGCTGTGCAAGGACGGCGCTTGCCGTCGCCCTCATCATCACCAGATAAAGGCCGCCCGCGACAAAGAACCCAACAAACCACGCATAGTCGTAAAGGAAGTGCAGCGTGGGCACAAATACGCCGATGAGCGCGATCGCAACACCTAGAACCAGCGCGATCATCGCGGTCGGATTCACGCCCTTCGTGTAGTAGTAAATGCCATCGCGATGATAAAGGGAGTTCACGTCAAGCTCCGTTTTGCGGATTAGAAAATAATCCACAACCATGATGCCGGCCACCGGTCCAAGCAGGCCGGAGTAGCCCACCAGCCATCCAAAGATGTAAGCATCCGGCGTGGCCAGCAGCTTCCATGGACACATCGCCAACCCCAGAAAACCCGTAATCAGCCCGCCGGTGCGGAAACTGATCAGTCGCGGATAGAGGTTCGAGAAATCATTCGAAGGCGAAACCACATTCGCGCCAATGTTCACGTTGAGCGTGGCAATCAGAATTGCGATCAACGCCACAAACGCGACAACTGGCTGATGAAATGCGCCAATCAACTCAATAGGATTCCAGATCGGCCGACCAAAAAGCACCACTGAGGCCGACGTTACGGCAATGCCTACAAATGTGTAGATCACCATCGCCACCGGCAACCCGAATGCCTGTCCCCACGACTGCGCGCTTTGCGATTTCGAGTAGCGCGTAAAGTCGGGGATGTTAAGCGCAAGCGTTGCCCAGTAGCCGACCATTGCCGTCAGCGACGGAAAGAACACGGCAAGAAACTCGCTTGTTGAATGAAAGCCGCTCGGCGTGGACAACATTTCGCCAAAGCTGCCCGCCTTCATCCGCACCCAGATCAACAGCGCGGCCGCCATCACAAACATAAATGGCGCGCCGAAGGCCTGCAGGCGCCGAATCGAATCAACGCCTCGCCACACCACCACCATATTCAGCAACCAGAAGCCGAGAAAACAAGCCCACAATATTCCCTGATTGCTCGCTGCGCCAGGCCAGATCACTGCAAGCATGGCGTGAATAGCCGTGCCGCCAATCCACGACTGAATACCGAACCAGCCGCAAGCCACAACAGCTCGAAGCAGCGCCGCAATGTTTGCCCCGCGCACTCCAAACGGCGCGCGAATAAACACAGGAAACGGAATGCCGTACTTGGCGCCAGCATGTGCGTTCAGCAACATGGGAACCAGCACAATCAAATTGCCCAACAGCACAGTGCCAAGCGCCTGCTTCCAATCCATGCCCTTGGCAATCAGCGAGGAAGCAAGCTGATATGTCGTGATCTCCATGCACATTGAAAACCAAAGCGCCGTGTAGTTATAAAAGCCCCACTTCCGCTGCTCCAGCGTAGTTGGCGCCAAGTCTGGATTTGAAAGTGACGGGTCGTGAACGCTCACGGAGCCTCCTGAAGGGTGCGGGCTTCAGCCCGTACTTCCAAACTTCCGCCGACCTATGTCCAGGCTCCTCCGCGCGCATCGCGACGCAGGTAATTCCCACGACCTGGCTTGCCGATAAATTCTCCCTTTGAAACGATCAGTTCGCCGCGAGAGTAAACATCGCGCGCATTGCCGCGCACGCGAAAACCCTCAAACATCGAGTAGTCCACGCGCATATGGTGCGTTGCCGCCGAAATCGTGTAGTCCTCAGCCGGATCCCACAACACCAGATCGGCATCGCTGCCCTCGGCCAGCACGCCCTTCTTGGGATACATGCCGAAGATGCGCGCCGGCGCAGTCGAAACCAGCTCAACAAACCGGTTGATTGAGAAATTTCCCTGCCCCACGCCGTGATGATGCAACAGCTGTAATCGATTTTCGATACCAGGGCCGCCATTTGGAATTTTCGTGAAGTCATCTTTCCCAAGCGCCTTCTGGTCAGCAAAACAGAATGGACAATGATCCGTCGAAACTACCTGCAAATGATCGGCGCGCAAACCGTCCCAAAGCTTGGCCTGATTGCGCCGCTCGCGCAGAGGAGGTGTGAACACATACTTCGCACCCTCCCAGCCAATATCGGCAACGTCCTCCAGCGAGAGCAAAAGGTATTGCGGACAGGTTTCAGCAAACGCAGGCAAGCCACGATCGCGAGCCTCGCGCACCTGGTTCAATGCGTCTTCACTCGAAAGGTGAACAATATAAATCGGCACGCCTGCAATTTCTGCCATCGCAATGGCGCGATGCACTGCCTCTGCTTCAGCCACCGTCGGCCGCGTAAGCGAGTGATAGATGGGCGCGGTCTTGCCTTCTGCCAAAGCCTGCTGCACGATTACATCAATGACAGAGCCGTTTTCAGCGTGCATGCAAATCAGCGCGCCATTTTTCGCAGTCTGCCGAAGCGCCTTGAAAATCGTGGCATCGTCCACCATCAGCACATTCGGATAGGCCATGAACAACTTGAAACTCGCCACTCCCTCGCGCACCATCTCGTCCATATCTTCAAGACCGGCGTCAGGAAGATCCGTCACAATCATGTGCAGACCGTAATCAATACATGCTTTGCCTTCAGCCTTCTTCCACCACGTATCCAGCGCTGTGCGCATCTTTGTGCCGCGTGCCTGTATGGCAAAATCCACAATCGTTGTTGTGCCGCCGATCGCCGCCGCGCGCGTGCCCGTTTCGAAATCGTCAGCAGACTTCGATCCGCCAAACGGCATATCAAGATGCGTGTGTGCATCGATACCACCAGGCAGCAGCAATAATCCGCGCGCGTCCACCACTGTTTGCGCGGCGCTCGCAGGAATACCGGCGCGAATTTCTTTGATCGTCGCACCGTCAATCAGCAGATCTGCATGCACTGTTGAATCAGCGTTAACGATGGATCCGTTCTGAATGAGCACACTCGCCATAGTTTTAACTCGCTCCCACAAGGGGTCAGATCAGGATTGAAGCTGGGTGTCCCAGGTCCGGACTTTCGGACCTGGAATACCACGAACCTCAACGGGGTCAAGTCCTCTGCACTCGTGTCTCGCGCGCGTCGTTCGCCCGCTCAGCCCACGTATCCGCCTGCAACCCGTTCTCAACCCGCACCATCGTGATGCACTCATCCACAGGGCACACCAGCGAGCAGAGATTGCAGCCTACGCACTCGGTTTCATCCACGCGCGGAATGCGGCTGAGCGGCGTCGCATCCGATCCCAAACCCGCTGTCGCCCGCTCTTTGCGCGACACCGGCGTCTCCGTAATCGCGGCGCGACTCTGCATTTCACTCATCGCAGGAATAGGATGCATTTCTATATGTCCATCAACTGGCCCCGATTCACGATCAAGATGAATGCATTGATGGGCTCCGTCCCAGCAGGCGATGTGGCATAGATCGCAGCCAATGCATTTCTGTTCGCTGATGCGCGCAACAATTTTGTAATTCAAATTCAGGTGCTTCCACTCAGTCACCTTTGGCAATGACCGGCCGCGAAAATCCTCAATCGTCTTGAAGTCTTTTTCATCCATCCAGCTATCTAGACCTTCAATCATGTCTTCGACAATGCGATAGCCGTAGTGCATCACCGCCGTGCAAACCTGCACCGTGCCACAGCCCAGCAGAATGAACTCCGCCGCATCCCGCCACGTGGCAACGCCGCCAATGCCTGAGAACGGAAGCGCCGCATCCGGATCGGACATCACCTGCTGAACCATGTTCAACGCAATCGGCTTGACCGCCGGCCCGCAGTATCCGCCATGCGAACTCTTGCCGTCCACATTCGGTCGCGGCGTCAGTGTATCCAGATCAATCCCCGTAATCGAATTGATGGTGTTGATCGCCGACAATCCGTCAGCCCCGCCACGCTTGGCCGCGCGCGCAACCGCGCGAATGTCCGTAATGTTCGGCGTGAGCTTTACCAGCACAGGCGTGCGCGCTTTCTCCTTCACCCATTCGGTAATCATCTGCGCATACTCCGGCACCTGACCTACGGCCGACCCCATGCCACGCTCGCTCATGCCATGCGGGCATCCGAAATTCAGCTCCAAACCATCCGCGCCCGCATCTTCTGTCCGCGCCACAATGTCGTGCCATGCCTCGCGATTCGAAGCCACCATCAGCGACGCAATCACTGCATGCTGCGGATAACGCTTCTTCACTTCCATCATCTCGCGCAGATTTATTTCAATGCTGCGGTCACTGATCAGCTCGATATTGTTGAAGCCCATCATGCGCAGGCCGTTCCAGTCCGTTGCCGAGTAGCGCGAACTCACATTCGTAATCGGCTCGCCGATGGTTTTCCAAACGGCACCGCCCCAGCCCGCATCGAACGCCCGCATGATCATCTCGCCCGTATTTGTTGGAGGAGCCGAAGCAAGCCAGAATGGATTAGGCGAATTGATGCCTCCTGCAAATCCACGAATTCGAATGTCAGGCATATGTCACCCCCGCAGACTGCAGAATCGCGCGCGCCGAGCGCTGCCCGCCGGCCACCGCATCCACAACTTCTCGCCCTCCGTTCACGCAATCACCGGCCGCAAAGTAACGCGGATTTCCAGTCTTCCCCGTCGCGCGATCTGCAACAATGCGCCCATCGCGCACTTCCACGCCGCGCAAGTCCTGAACCAGTTGCGCAAGCGGCGACTGACCAATCGCCGGCACTACCATGTCGCAGTCAATCGTTGTTTGCGAATTGGGAACCGGCACAAGGCTTCCATTCATCGTCTGCATCTGCACAGTTTCAAGTTGAAGACGCCCATGTGCGTCCGGCTTGATGGCCAGCGGCTGCATTCGCCATAGGAACTGCACCCCTTCCTGCTTCGCATGTTCGTATTCGAAAATGAAGGCCGACATGTCGATTTCGCTACGACGATAAACCATGTACACCTTCTGCGCACCGAGCCGTCGCGCGGCATTCGCAGCATCAATCGCCGTGTTGCCTGCGCCCACAACAACAACCGTCCCGTGGACCTGGCGAATGTGCCCGATCTTGTAGCCCGCAATCAATTCAAGCGCGTTGACGACGCCCTCCAAATCTTCGCCGGGAATTCCCAGCCGCTGCATTGCGCCCAGGCCCAGCCCAAGAAAGATGTAATCGAATTCCGCTTCAAGCTCCCGCAACACACTCGCCGAATCGACGCTCACACCGAACCGAAATTCGACGCCCATCTTCTGGATCATCTCCACTTCACGCAGGCTATCGGCAGCACGCAGTTTGTACTCGGCCACTCCGTAGGTATTCAGTCCACCGGGCAGCGGTCGGCGTTCGATGATCGTGGCCTGCGCACCGCGCCGGCAAAGCTCCGCAGCACATGCGAGCGACGCCGGTCCGCCGCCGATACACGCAACACGCGGACCATTTTGAATGCGCGGCACAGCGGGTATCTTCCGGCTCGACGCGTGAAAATTGTCCATAGCATGACGTTGCAGTAGCGCAATCTGGATCGGCTTATGATTCTGCCGATGCAGCACGCAGGACCCTTCGCAGAGCACATCCACCGGGCAAACACGTGCACAACTGGCGCCAAGAATATTTGCATCAAGAATACGCATCGCTGATCCGCGCAAATTTCCTGATGCAATGCGCTTGATGAATCCGGGAACGTCGATATGCGTGGGGCACGCGGCAGTGCATGGCGCGTCAAAACAGTTCAGGCAACGATTGGCCTCAATCACTGCGGCCTGCGCCGTGAGCGGCGGCTTTAATTCGCCAAAACGCTCCCGCAGTTGCGGATCGTCGGGTAGAATCGCAATGCTCATATCGACCTCAGGGGACTAACCAACTACATCGCCCGCTACGACGCCACGATAGGCCCATACAAATCTGGTCGCCTGTCGCGATAAAACTGCCAGGTGCGCCGCACGTCTGCAATTTCATCCAGATTCAAATCCGTCGTCAGCACTTCGTCTTTATCGCGCGACGCCTGCGCAACAATCTGCCCGCGCGGATTTGCAAAATAACTTGAACCGTAAAACTCGCCAATATTCCACGGCGCCTCGGTTCCCACGCGATTGATGGCCGCAATAAAATAGCCGTTGGCAGCGGCATGTGCAGGCTGCTCCAGCTTCCACAGGTACTCACTCAAGCCCGCAACGGTTGCAGAAGGATTGAACACAATCTCCGCGCCATTCAGCCCCAGGCAGCGTGCGCCTTCAGGAAAGTGCCGGTCATAGCAGATATACACACCAATCTTTGCAAAGCCCAGATCGAATACCGGATAGCCCAGATTGCCGGGCCGAAAATAAAATTTCTCCCAAAAGCCCGGCGCAACGTGCGGAATATGAGTCTTGCGATATTTGCCCAGATACGTGCCGTCGTTCTGAATGACCGCGGCGGTGTTATAAAAAATCCCTTCCTGCTCCACCTCATAAACAGGAACAACCATGGCGATATGCAGTTCCTTTGCGAGAGCTTGCATCTGCGTCACAGTCGGCCCGGAGGGAACGGCTTCCGTTGTTTCATACCACTTGACCGACTGCTCCGCGCAAAAATACGGCCCGTTGAATATCTCCTGCAGGCAAACGATCTGCGCACCGTCTGATGCAGCTTTGCGTATCAAGCCAAGGTGTTTTTCAATCATGGCCTTCTTCTGTACGGCCAGCGGCTCTGTCGCCGCCACAGCGTTGGAAGCCTGAATGATAGAGCAACGTACAATCCGGGGCATCGGTTTTGCCTCCAGGGAAAAAGTCGATTGGTATTTGAAGTTAATTCAAACCCGTGCCAAGGGCAATGGCTTTATTGGAAATGTGTGCCGCCTAGTCCCTTGCAGGTCAGCGGTTTGCCCATCAACTTCCGGCCATCTAACGACGGAGCCCCGCGATGCCGGCCGAGGTTCACCCGTGCTGTTTCCCTGCCATTTCCGCACTGCCGGTGCTCTACGATAACTGCATGGGCACTCTTCTCCAGATTCGCGATCTGTGCGTCAGTTTCGGCGCAATGGATGCGGTGCGCCGCATCAGCCTGAGCATCGACGAAGGAGAAGTGCTCGGACTGGTCGGTGAATCGGGGTCGGGAAAAAGCGCAACGGCGCTCGCCATCCTTGGACTGCTGGGCCCCGCCGCAAAAGTCTCCGGCGAGATTTTGTGGCGCGGCAACAACCTGCTGCAGCTGCAGGCGAAGCAGTGGCGCCAGATCCGCGGGCGGGAGATCGCCATGATCTTTCAGGAGCCGATGACGGCGCTCAATCCTGTCATGTCCATCGGTCGCCAGGTGGCTGAGGCAGCCGCGGCGCATTATCCATCGTGGTCCGGGCGCGAAGCCAAAAAGAAAGCTATCGCTGCGCTTGAGGCCGTCGACCTGCCCGATGCTGCATTGCGCTACGGTGATTTTCCCCACCAGTTTTCAGGCGGCCAGCGGCAACGAATCCTCATCGCGATGGCGCTCATCAACAATCCCAAATTGCTCATTGCCGATGAGCCCACCACCGCACTGGATGTCACCGTGCAGGCGCAGGTGCTGGATCTGTTGCGCAACCTTCAGCAGCAGTATGGATTGGCGATGCTGTTCATTTCGCACGATCTTGCGGTCGTGGGCCAGGTGGCAAGCCGCGTCGCGGTTATGCGCGCCGGAGAAGTGGTTGAGTCGGGCTCCTGCACCCAAGTGCTCAGCGCGCCGGCGCACGCCTACACGCGAGGCCTGCTGGCTGCGGTACCTACGTTACGTACCAACCGGAACCAGCCGCTAGCGATTGTGAATGATTCCGCTCCTGCTTCAGGGTTATACTCAGCCCACACCGAATAAAAACCGTGCAAGAGAAAGGAGCAGCTTACTCATGAGGCAAATGGCACGCATCTGCGCCGCGGCGTTGATCTCAGTTCTCCCCGCGTGCACTGCACAAACTCCTGCGCACCAACCCAGGCCCGAACCCAAGACCGAGGCCGCTGCTCCTGAGCTGTTTGAATATGTTCGCAGCGCGCTGCTTTTGCTCACCCCAGAGGATGGCGTCAACGACAACGTCGAAGTCACGTTCAACTGGAGCACCAACGTGATGACCATCGCGCAGCCCGGCGGCCATTGTGATCTGTTTATGAATGCGTTGAACTCGAACGATGTCGCATGGGATGTCTTCGACCCGAGCGACACACACGAGACGCGTGAAAAGCTTCTTCGCCTGACACTGGTCTCCGTCAGCGGCACGCGGGCGCGAACCTGCTACGACAAATCCGGCCGAGTAGACGAAAGCGTTCCCGCCAACAGGATCAGGTTTCTCTTTTCCCAACAGAAGGCCGATCAGTGGCCAGGCTTCCAGGCCAAACTTACCAAAACATTAAAGAGGCTCATCGTCCTGAGCGGCGGCACTGGAGAGGTAAAGCTCTTCTAAAAATTGCGCTCTGTACTAAGCGCAAAAAAACACGCGCCGCTTCTCGCAATGAGCGAGATGCGGCGCGGCCATCCGTTCGGTTGTAAACTATTCGACTGCGGCTTCTGCCTTCGGTGCTCCGGCCGTCTCGTCTTCCTGAGCTTCAGCCAAAACCGTTACTTTGATGTGCGCGGTTACTTCGCGGTGCAGGCGAATGCCCACCGTGATGTCTCCCACAGTCTTCAAAGGATCGGTGAGCTGAATCTTGCGGCGATCGATGTCGAAGCCCTTCGCTGCCAGTTCGGCGGCAATGTCCGCCGAAGTAACGGAGCCGAACAGGTGGCCCGCTTCGCCCGACTTGCGCGTGAAGCTGAGCTCCACCGGCGCCAGCTTTGAGGCCAGCTCTTCAGCCTGCGACTTCTCGCTTGCTGAGCGGCGCGCTGCGGCATCTTTCATCTGCTCAATCACTGCCTTGTTGGCCTCAGTAGCCTGCATGGCCATTTTGCGGGGCAGCAGGTAGTTGCGTCCGTAACCCTCTGCGACCTTCACCACGTCTCCGCGGAGTCCCAGGTTGGGTACGTCTTCCTTCAGAATTACTTCCATGTGAATCTCTCCAATTTGTGCGGGCGGCGTCGGGGCCGATTTCCTCCCCACGGCTCAGAAGCTCACAGCCTCGCATCCGTGCGGTGTTCCGTTTGCCCTGCGGTACATTCAGCGACCGATCATCCGGCTGCCGCGCGATATTCAAATCTGGCCGCAAGCGGCCAACATTCTAGTGCCGTGTAGCAAACGGCAGCAGGGCGATGTTCCGGGCCTGCTTGATGGCACGGGTCAGGCGGCGCTGGTGCGTGGTGCAAACGCCGGTAAGCCGACGAGGCACAATCTTGCCGCGCTCAGCCACAAACCCCTGCAGCAACCGAACATCGCGGTAAGGGATCGCATCAATCTTCTCGGTGCAGAACTTGCAGACCTTCTTGCGCCGGAAAAACTTTCCGCGTCCGCCAGGTCCGCCGCTGGGACGACCGCCCTGCGGACGACCGCCACCACCAGATCGCGCCGGTGGTCCGTCGTTGCCACCTTGTGGTGCTGCGCCCGTCTCAGGCGCCTTGCCTACTGTTTCATCAGCCATGTTGTTTCCTCTTCTACTCTCTCGCGTTGCAACTCGCACAAGGGCGCCGCAACGCAAATGGATCGGGCCGTGCCTTTTTAAATCTCAACCGGCAGCGGCAATTAACAAGAACTCAGAACTACGCGTTTGCCTGCACAGGCTCCACAACTTCAGCCGGAGCAGCTGCAACAGGTGCGGGTGCAGCGGGAGCATGCGCAGCCGCCGGCTCGGCGCTCAGCTTGCGACGAGTTCCGCGCAGTGCCTTCACCTTCGCCAACCGCTTTTCTTCTTCATCCATACGAACAGTGATGAACTTGATCACCTGTTCGGTCACGCGCAGACGACGCTCCAGTTCGAGCACTCCGGCGCCATCCGCCTCAATGGTCAGCAGAACGTAGTTGCCGTCGTTGAATTTGCGCACCATGTAGGCAAGCTTGCGGCGGCCCATCTTCTCAACCGTCTTGACCGCGCCGCCACCCGTGGTGATTGTTGTTGTGAAGCCGGCCACCAGCTTGTCGACTTCCTCATCGGCCACATCTGGCCGAACGATAAACATAACCTCATACAAACGGGACATCTTTTTGATTCCTTTTCCGCCGAAGCCTCACTCCGCTTCAGCCCTCAACTCTCAGTTCGCAGTCGCCGGTTCCTGGATCACAACTCGTTTTGTCGCTAATCCTGATCCTTGTTCCCTGGCCCCTGGTCCCTGTCTTCCTTCCGGTTAAACTCATTCATCGCGGCTGCCGGCCCTGCTTCAAGGGTGCGCCGCGTAGCCGTTGCCACCCGGTCAAGCACCTCGTCCAGAATCGTCAAATCCGCTTTGCGCATCGGCGAGAGCAAGTATTCCTTGCCTCCCCGCCTTCCGCCACCAGCGGCTACGGCCTCAGGCGGTAGGTCCAGTCCCACGCCAATGCGCAGTCGCAACCACTCCTGAGTCCCCAGGGCGCCGGTGACGCTGCGGGCTCCGTTGTGCCCGGCAGGCGATCCGCGCTCCCTGATCTTGAAGGTGCCCAGCGTCAGGTCAAGCTCGTCGTAAATTACGAGCATGTCCCTGCCTGGATCAACTTCAAATTCCCGAACCAGAGCGGCCACTGAAAGCCCGCTCAGGTTCATGAAAGTTTCCGGCTTGGCCAGAACCACTTCGCGACCCGCCATGCGGCAGGTTGCTGTTACGGCCCGGCAGCGCCGGTTCTGCACCACAACGCCCTCTTGCTGGGCGATGCGGTCAATTGCCATGAACCCTGCGTTATGCGGAGTCCACTGGTACTCGGGACCGGGATTACCGAGCCCCACCACAAGAAACGGGGTTCGCCGATCCATACTTGCGGTCGCGTCAGCCAAGGCTTACTTCTTCGCCGGAGCCTCGGCGTCGGGCTTGCCCTTCTTCGCCACTTCCGGCTCTGCCGGCGTAGCCCCTGTTGCCGCGACCACTGCAGCCTCAGCGCCTTCAACCACCGGAGCAACTTCTTCGCGAATCGAAACAACGTGCGCCACAGTAGCGTCTTCTGAGTTCAGGTACTTGATCTTGTCGGAGTGCGGCAGACCGCTCACGCGCACCACCTGGTGCATCTTAAGCTCGCTCACATCCACATCGATGTGGCTCGGAATGTCGGCCGGCAAGCACTCGATTTCAACTTCGCGCAATACCTGGTCAAGAATTCCACCCTCGGCCTTCACGCCCACCGGGATACCAAGCAGCTTGACGCGCACCTTCACGCGCAGCGCCTTATCCAGAGCAATACGCTTCAGGTCGATGTGGATCAGCTGATCCTTGATCGGCTCGCGCTGAAAATCAACAATCATGGCCTTGGCAGTGGCATGGCCGGGAATCTCAACGTCGAAGATCGTGTTGTGACCCGTTTCGGAAAAGAGAATCCGAGAAATCTGCTTCGGGTCGACTTCTACGGCAACCGGTTCTGAGCCCGGGCCATAAATAACTGCGGGGATTTTGCCGGCAACACGTACGCGACGCGCGGCATTCTTGTTGAACTTGCCCACTCGGGGCTTTGCTGCGACTACTTCAGGCATTTCGTCTCTCGTTTCTTTTCTCGGGCACGGGCCTTAAGGCATCCGCTCCCTTTGTTAAGCCGGCGTTCAGTGAACAGTGGTCAGTGGTCAGTGAAAAGGTTCAATTACTGAGCACTGCGCCTTACGCCAGCCGAATTGTTATTACGAGCAGGAACACTGTTCACTGTCCACTGCTCACTTAATTGAACAACGTACTAACACTCGTCTCCATGTGAATGCTCTCTATCGCCGCGCCCAGCAGGCCGGCAATGGAAAGCACCTTGATCTTGGGCAACTTCTGTGCCGCTTCGCGCAAGGGGACAGTGTCTGTAACCACCACCTGCTCCAGCCGCGAATTGGCAATACGATCGATGGCCGGTCCTGAAAGCAAAGCATGACTCGCGCAGGCATACACTGCCGTGGCGCCTGCATTCAAAAGTGCATCAACAGTTTTTACAAGCGTTCCAGCCGTGTCGATAATGTCGTCGATGATCAAGCAGGTTCTGCCCTTCACATCGCCGACCACGTTCATCACTTCGGCCACGTTCATGTCCGTGCGGCGCTTGTCCACAATCGCCAATGGAGCGCCCATCTTCTGCGCAAAGAATCGCGCTCGCTCCACTCCGCCTGGGTCAGGCGAAATCACCATCAGGTTGGGCAGATTTAATTCGCGGAAGTAGCTCACCAACACCGGGCTCGCATAAAGGTGATCCACGGGAATATTAAAGAAGCCCTGAATCTGCGCGGCATGCAGATCCACAAACAGCGCGCGATTGGCGCCCGCCGTCGTCAACAGATCGGCAATCAGCTTGGCGCTTATCGCCACGCGCGGCTTGTCTTTGCGATCCTGGCGCGCATAACCGTAATAGGGCATCACCACCGTGATCCTCGCTGCTGATGCGCGCTTGAGCGCATCAATCATCACCAGCAACTCCACCAGGTGCTGATCCACGGGATAGCAGGTCGGCTGCACGACAAAGACATCGACTCCGCGCACGTTCTCAAGCAACTGGAAGAAGACTTCGCCATCAGCAAAGCGCTGCAGCTTGGTCTCGCCTACTTTCACCCCGATGTGCTCGCCAATCTTGCGAGCCAACTCAGGATTAGCAGTTCCAGAAAACAGCCTGAAGCGCTTGTCCTCGCTCAAATTGCGAGCACGCTTGCGCTCCGTGGCCGGCTTGCCGTCCTTGGCCCCGTCCTTGGCCTTTGACCCGTCCTGCGACGCATCTTTCGCCGCCAAGTCCTTCGTCGCGGCTTCGGGTTGCTTGTCTTCCGTCGTGACCGTCACTGTTCCCGCTTCCATTTCCGACTACCTCCATGCTGGTTGGCTATGGCTGTTTCTCGGCTACAAAATCTTGGCTGGGCGACTAGGATTCGAACCTAGACAAGTGCCTCCAAAGGGCACTGTCCTACCATTAGACGATCGCCCAGCATGAGCAGCCGTTCGCGAGTTTCTCCCGCACAACGGACTACTGTCAATGCGAAAGCATGTCACGCCAGTAGGCTGCGCGCGACAGAGTGCGAGTCAGGTAACTCTTCACTCCTGCCGGCCGCAAACGTTCGCAAGCCGCTTCCGCATCTCCGCGGGTCAGGTACAACCCGAAGAGCGCCGAACCGGACCCCGACAGCATGGCAACAAGGGACGAGGCTGCCTCCGGAACGTCGGCACCCGCAAGTAAACGCTTGATCTCTGCAAGGGAAGGATGCTGGGGAAAAACAACTCGTTCAAAGTCGTTCTGGATCCAGCTACTGATCCCGGTGCGGACAAGCGCGGACTCTTGAGGTCCCGCAAGGTCCTCGCGGCCATTGTCGTTACTGGCGAGGACACCGGAGGAGCCTGCTCCCTGCCCTCCCTCGGGGATTACTCCCGCAAAGGCGCTGGCATAGGCGCGGCTCAACTCATTCAGTTTACCGGCACTTGCCTCCGGGGTCAAACCTTCCTTTGCGCACAACGCATCCCAGTCGCGGAAAGCCTGCGGCGTTGAAACCCCCACCTCCGGCGTGGCAATCACGCACCACGTAGGTTCAACATCCGGCAGGGGATACACCTCCTGCCCCCGATCCAGCCCCAGCACCGTGCCGCCAATCAAGAAAAGCGGCACGTCCGACCCCACCCGCGCCGCAATCTCCAACCGCCCAGCAAGCCAAGGATCTTGGGTGCCCCAGGTCCCGCTCTTGGGACCTGGGATACCACGAACCCCGAGTTCCACATCCAACCCCACCAAAGCCGCCACCGCATTGGCCGACCCGGCTCCCAAACCACCCTGAACCGGCAGCCGCTTTTCAATATGAATCTCGACCTCGGCCGTCAACCCCAGCATCTCGAGCGCCAGCTCAACCATCTTCCACGCCGTGTTCCGCCCATCGGTCGGCACGCGCGCGTCATTCGAGGTCAGTCGCAAAGCCGTCACCGCAGCCGGCCGTGCCGTCACCGTGACCACGTCGTGCAACTCGATCGTCTGGTAAACCGTGGCCAGCGCATGAAAACCATCAGCTCGCGGCGCACCAATGCCGAGACCCAGGTTGATCTTTGCGTGCGAACGAACGCTTGTGGGCATACCGGTTCATTCTAGAACCAGAATCCACATTCAACCGCGGAACAACCGGAGTAAACTCTGCGTAATAACGGAGGACGACCACCCAGGAGCGACCATGCACTTCCTGCTCTTTGCCCTCGCACTCTACTTCGCGCCAGCCATCATCGCCGCCGCGCGCAACACGCATAACGCCACCGCAATCCTCCTGCTCAACGTCTTCCTTGGCTGGACGATGATCGGATGGTTCGTCGCGTTGCTGATGGCCATCTGCTCCGCCCCCTGCTGGGCCTACTACTACCGTCGCGGATGCTGAAGGCCCCGGCGCGCTGGGGGCTGCGTGATTGGCTTGCCGCCATCGGCATCTTTGCCGCCACGGCAGCCGTGGTCCTCTGGCAGAACGCACACGTTGCCGTACTTTGGGACCTGAGCTACGTGCTCGACTCCGCCGCGCGCATCGCCCAGGGACAGCTTCCCTATCGCGATTTCCCATTGGCTCACGCGCCGCTCACATTCCTCATCCAGGCAGCCATCATCCGGCTCACCGGCCGCGTCTTTTTCCATCACGTGCTGTACGCAGCCATTGTGGGCGGCCTCGGCACTGCTCTCACATGGCGCATCGCGCTGCATTCGCTGTTAAGCCGCGTCAACAATTCTTGGCTCGTCTCGCTCATTCTTGCCGCGCCGCTCACGGTACTCGGCATCTACTGCATTCTGCCGCTCCCGTCCTACGACTGCGATTGCGCCTTCTCAATCCTCGTAGCCATCTATCTGCTGCAGCGCCTCAGCCAAACTTCGTCATGGCTCTATGGAATCATCACGGGCGCGGCCCTTTGCCTGCCGGTCTTTTTCAAGCAGAACATTGGCCTCCCATTTCTGGCCGCCACCTGCGGCATCCTCGCCGTCGCGCTTGCCGCCGAATTGTCCGGGCTTCTCAAGCCGCCAGCACCCGATTCGCCCGCCCGCGCATTGTCGACGAAGCCACTATTCGCCGTGCTTACCGGCATCGCGGCCACTCTTTCGGCAGCTCTGCTCGTACTGCATTTCACCGTCGGCCTCGGCAATTATTATCATTGGACCATCCAGTTCGCAGCCCAGCGTCGGCTGCCCGGTCCGCAGCAAATGCTCAGTGTCTACAGTGATCCGCAATTGCTCTGGAAGCTGCCGTGCATCATCGCCGCGCTCGCGCTTCTTCGCCGCGCCAAAGCACAATGGGCCAAGCTCGTCGCGCTCTTTCTCTTCGCCGCACCGTTCGTATACACACTCTGCACGCTGTTTATCTACAACGATGCAGACGAGCGCGGCGACAGCCTGCTCGCCCTGTGGCCAATGCTGTTGATTCTCGCCGCTGCATTGGCTCTGTGGAACCTGCGCAGTCTCCGCATCGAGCGGCGCCTGCATTTCCATATCGCGCCGCTCCTGCCGATTCTCATCCTGATCGCCATCCACGGCACGCTCATGTCGCAGCAACTCTGGGGATCGACCTACGCAATCTGGCCGCTGCTCATCCTGCTCATCGCCGACATAACAGCGTTCCTGGCGGAATTCAAATCACCAGCAATAGACTTCGGCAAGATCACGCCAGCCATTGCGGCAGGCATTTCAGTCACTCTACTCATCTGCGGCGCCCTCTACACCACCAGCGAAGAGCGGCTGTCCTACGCGCAGCTTCCCGCCGACCCAGTGCAGCACTCAACATTCCCGCAGCTCAAAGGCCTGTCCACTCCAGGCCCGTTTCTGCAGGACTTCGACGAACTGCTTCGCTACGCCAACGCCAACATCCCACAAACCGACGGCATCACTCTCATCCCCGGCGAAGATCCGTTCTACTTCGCCACCGGCCGCACGCCGCAGTTTCCGGTGCTGCTCTTCGATCGCGCCGCCGACCCGCTCTCGCCCGCACAAGTCGCGGAAGCAGCAAGCCAACACAACATCCGCTGGCTCATCGTAAAACGCAATCTGCAACTGACCGCCGACCCCACTCCGCAACGCGAAGCAACAATCACTCAACTGCAAGAGAGATTCAAACTAGCAGCAAGCCTCCACGCCTACGACATCTATAAAATCCGCTAGCGCCCCGCTGAAAACTCGATGAGAGCTTTCTTGTTGAAGGGTACGGGCTTCAGCCCGTACATGGAGCCATGCAAAGTAATAGGGGCTTTAGCCCCCGAGGGGCGGTTTTCATCTACACCGAGCAAAAGCGGTCGGGTGACCCATCCATCTCACAGCCGTATCGCCGGGTGCCCCATGTCCCGATTTTGGGACATGGGATAACAAGCCCCCCAGATCACCACAATCAAGCTGATAGTTGATAGCTGAAAGCTGGTAGCTAGCTCTTCCGCTTCCTCTTCAGCTCCTCCCAATCCTTCACCGTCTGATCCGCATACTCTGATCCGAACTCGGCCAGCGCGTCAGCAAATCCCCCACCCGCCCCCAGATAGCCCGCAATCATCAATGGATCACCGGACCGCGCATGACCGCGCGCAAGCAGTTCGCCGCAGACCACGGCGCACGCTTCCAATCCGCCGTTCCTCAGATCCTCTACATCGATTGCGCCTTTGTGATCGTTCAACTGGCGCACCAGAAACTGCCGCCCGCCAATATGCGTCCAGCCCAGAAAAGGATCGGACTGCATCTGCATGGCGCGCTGCCCCATCGCTGCGCGCTCGCCGTTATGCTGCGCCGGGTGCGCGTCCGGAAGATAGGGCGCGTACGCCGATGCCGTTTCTTCCTTGATCTGCAAAAACAGCGGATCGCCTTCTCCGTTGCCCTCGAAATAAATGCAGTAGTCGCGCAGACCCACCGAGCCAGTCCCCACAACTTTGAACGCCACATCCACTGGCTTGTAGAGCGAGAGCAAATGCTGCCGTTGCGGCTCCAGCATTTCGCCATACGGACCGAGCGATCGCACCACCGCCGCGGCCTGCGCCCCGGTTACGCGGCTCAGCAATGGCTTGACCTCTCTGAAGTGCCGTTCCTCACCATCGCCTGAACGTTTTTGTTTCATTGGCGCCGTCAACTGCTCCAGCGCATGTTGCGCCGTCGCGCGCTCAGCTTTCATCAGCGCCGCGTGCACCGGCTCCACACTGTTCAGCCGATGCACCTGGTAGCGGGTCACATCCAGCATCGGCAATTTCGAGAAGGTGCGCATCAGTGCGCAGTAACGCTCAATGCATTTCACCACCGCTTCGCGCGCCAACGATTCCTTGTGCCCCGACTCACGACCGGCCACCACCAGCGATGCGGCCATGCGCTTCAAATCCCATTCGAACGGCGCGCGAATCGTTTCGTCAAAGTCGTTGATGTCGAAAACCAGTCGCCCATCCGGTGCAGCAAATGCGCCCAGGTTGCGTACGTGCGCATCGCCGCAAATCTGCGCAATAATGCCGGTCGAAGGCAACGCCGCAAGATCCGCCGCCATCACCGGCACTGCGCCGCGAAAGTAGCCAAAAGGCGATTGCGCCATCAGCTCATACTTCAACTTCACCAGCGCAGGCACTCTGCCTTTCATCGACCGCTCTACCAGCGCAAGCGCACCAACGTTTCTCGACTTTGACTTCAACTCGCCATGGTCGCCGCGGCCCATCTGCTTGCGCCGTGACTGGCCCATCTGCCGTCGCTCTTCAGGCGTCATGTAATGCATAGCCGGAACATACACCCCTTCCTCCGCGCCCTGCAATACGAAGCACCCTGCCTTCCGCTATCATCCATAGAAACTCCTTTCATGGAGGAACGTCCTTGCCTACGGCATCATTCCGTTTTGTCCTCGCCATCATCTCCGTCAGTTCAGTGGCTCTCCTCGCGCAGTCCGCGCAAAAGCCCCTCACCGTCGACGCCATCTACGGCCACGGCTCCATCACCGGCACTGCGCCGGAGCAGCTTACCTGGTCACTCGACGGCAAACACCTTACCTACCTCGACAGCGGACAGTTGATCGATCTCGATCCCGCCTCAGGCCATCCTCATGTATTGATCAGCCGCGCCAAACTCGCTCCGCTTACCCGCGATGACGCCTCAGAGAAAGATCGCGACCATCGCCAGCGCTACAAAATGGCGGGCTATATCTGGGCGCCCGACTCGCAACATCTGCTGTTCGACGCCGACGGCCATCTGTGGATCTACGACCTCGCCAACAGCACCGGCATTGAGATCGGATACACAGGCGCGGGCTCCGGCGACGATCCAAAATTCTCGCCCGACGGCAAATCAGTCTCATTCCTTCGCGACAACAGCCTCACCGTTGTGCGGCTGCGCGAAACTGGTACGCCCGCAGTCGTCGTGGCTCCATCCGATAGCCGCGACATTCTCAACGGCAAAGTGGATTGGGTTTACGACGAAGAGCTTGAAACGCGCAGCAATTATTTCTGGTCACCCGATTCAACCCATCTCGCGTTTCTGCAGATGAACGAAAAAGAAGTGCCGCGCTATCCCATTGAAGATTGGCTTCCGGCGCACGCAACGCTTGACTTCGAGCGTTATCCGCAACCCGGCGACCCCAATCCCGATGTGCGCGTCGGAGTAGTCGGCAGCGGTGGCGGTAAACCAGTCTGGATCAAGCTGCCCATTAAAGAAGGGCAGGATTACATTCCGCGTTTCGGCTGGGCCGACCGGCGCACCCTGTGGATTGAAACCATCACCCGCGATCACAAGCATCGCGACATTTACCTCGCCGATCCTGAAAGCGGCCAGGCGCGGTCCGTGCTCCAGATCAGCGACGACAAATTCGTCGACGACAACTACGGCGTTTGGATTGAAGACGGCGCAATCGTGCTCAGCAATTGGACCGACAGCAACAACCATCTCTACCTCTACAGCTTCGATAAGCAGAGCCCCGGTACCGCCACCGCCAAACTGGTACGGCAATTGACAAGCGGCAACTTCGACGTAGGAGATATCTACAACGTCGATTTCTCGCGCAAGCAAATTGAGTACGCCTCGAACGAAGGCAATCCCCTCGAACAACAGCTGTGGCGCGTGGATTTTGACGGGAAGAAAACACAGCTAAGCCACGGCGCAGGCTTCCACAGCGGCAACTTCTCGCCTGAGGGCAGCGGCTTTGTCGATCGCGCATCCTCGCGCATCGCCGCGCCCGTTCTTCGCTTGTGCCAGACGGCGGGCAAATGCAACGTGTTCTGGCAAACCCGAGCACTCGAGACCTACCACCTCCGCGCACCAGAACAATTTGAAGTCTCAGCCCGCGATGGCAGCAAACTCTACGCCACTCTGCTGTTGCCTGAGGGCGCTGCCAATCCCGCCTCAGTACCGCTCATCGTCAATCCCTATGGCGGCCCCGGTTCCCAGATTGTCGGCAACAAGTGGAGCGAGAGTTTGTTCTTCGACGAACTGCTCGCACAACACGGTTTCGCCGTTCTCCATGCCGACAATCGCGGTTCGCCCAACCGCGGGCGCGCCTTTGCGCAGGCGGCCTGGCACAACTTTGGCCCCGTGCAGCTTGAAGATCAGTTGACCGTGGTCGATGCTGCGCTCACAAAATATCCGCAGCTCGATGGCAAACGCCTGGGCTGGTGGGGCTGGAGCTGGGGAGGCACCTTCACGCTCTATGCCATGACGCACTCCGACCGCTTCCGCGCCGGAGTAGCCGTCGCTCCCGTAACGTCATGGCAGGACTACGACTCCATCTACACCGAGCGTTACATGAACCAACCGGCCGACTTTCCCTCCGGCTACAAAGACTTCTCTGTCGTCAACTCCGCAGCCAATTTGAAAGGCCGTCTGCTGCTGGTGCACGGCACCGGCGACGACAACGTACACCTCGGCAATACCGTGCAGTTTATCCAGGCGCTCATTCAAGCCGGCATTCCCTACGACCTGCAGATCTATCCCCGCAAAACGCATTCCATCGCAGGCCCGGATGTCCGCACGCACTTGTACAACCGCATCCTGGCGCAGTTTGAGCAATACCTCAAATCTCTGCCGGTGCAATAGTCACATTCAGTTGTGGCGTTGGGAACAAAAAGGCATACCTGCGATCTCAGAGACGAGCCGCCTCAATTACTCAGGCAAATTCGCTAAACTTCGTGGCGTTTGAACAGGTCGTCCTTATCGACTTTGGAACAGTCGCTGCACTCCAGGCAGCAAATCAGGAGTACGGCCACACCAACAGTGACAAGGACGGCGAGGACACTCGCGTTGACCTCTAGCCAATGAAAAAGTCCCATCATAAGTGTTCGGCCTTCTAGCTCCAGATCGGGGCTCCCGGATTGGAGACGCGCCGGGGCTATCTATTTAGACGTAATCTGCGTGCTGTTGAGTTGATTATGGACTATCTTTCCGCGTTTTAAATTGTATTTTGGGGAATAAAAGGCGAACATAGAGTAACAATGGTAATGAATCCCAAATCGGAACCGAACATCCGGCCCAATCTCACGCCGGATGATCCCGACATTCAGGACGATTTACCTCAAGAAAATAAAACTGTTGAATCAGCCGACTTCGACGAATCCGATTCTCATGAACTGCTCCGGGACCTGGCTCCCACCGTTGCCCCAACTCGCTCTGAAGCCCTCCCAGGTCCGTACGTCAACTGGCTCTTCGTCGATCTCAACTCCTACTTTGCTTCGGTCGAGCAGCAGGTCCGCCCCGAGTTGCGCGGCAAGCCCGTCGGCGTGGTCCCCATGATGGCCGATACCACCGTCTGCATCGCCGCCAGCTATGAGGCCAAGGCTTTCGGCGTGCGCACCGGAACCGTAGTTGCCGACGCCAAACGCCTCTGCCCCGACATCGTCTTCGTCGAAGGCCGTCACGAGCTCTACACAGAATTCCATCACCGCATCGTCGAAGCCGTTGAAAGTTGCGTGCCCGTCACCGCCGTCCTGTCCATCGACGAAATGGCCTGCCGCCTCATCGGGCGCGAACGTCCGCTGCTGGCTGCCATGGACCTTGGCCGCCGCGTTAAAGCGCGCATTACTGAAGCCGTTGGCCCCATGATGCGTAGCTCGGTCGGACTGGCCACCAATCGCTACCTGGCAAAAATCGCCAGCGACATGGAAAAGCCCAACGGCCTCGTCGCCCTTCCGCTCGACATTCTGCCTGAGGCTCTCAGCCGCCTCACACTGCGCGATCTGCCCGGTATCGGCACCCGCACTGAGAAGCGCCTGAACGATAAAGGCATCACCACCATGCCCCAGTTGCTCGCGCTCAACTGCGAGCAGACCGGCGAGCTGTGGGGCTCCGTCTGGGGTCAGCGGCTCTGGCACTGGCTGCAGGGCGAGGACTTTGACATGGCCGAGCACGACCATCTCAAGTCCATCAGCCACTCTCATGTGCTGGCCCCGGAAATGCGCACGGCAGAGAAAGCCTGGGCCGTCGCGCATAAGCTCCTGCACAAAGCAGCCATGCGCCTGCGTGCAGCCAATCTTTGGGCGCCAAGCATAGGCCTCGCCATTGGCTTCGCCGTTCCGCGCGGAGAAAAAGCCCCGGTCAGCCGTTTCGGCGTGCCCACCCGTGGCTGGCACAACGAAATCCGCCTCAGCGAATGCCAGGACAATCCCACCCTCATCGCAGCCCTCAGCCGACTGTGGGCCAGCTGCCCCGCCGGCGCTGAATACGACCAACCTTACTTCGTCGGCGTGCAGCTCAACGGCCTGGTTCCTGACCACCTCCACTCGCTCAACCTCTTCGACGCGCTCGATGGCGAGCAGAGCCGCTCCCGCCTGCTCAAAGCCATGGATGAGCTCAACAACAAATACGGCCTCAGCACTCTTGCCCCCGCCACCATGCTCACGGCCTATAAAGCCGCCCCCACCCGCATCGCCTTCCACAACATTCCCGATCTGTTCTGAAGCATTTTCAATTCGAGTATCAGCTAAATTCCGGGCGCCCCATCCATCTCGTAGTTTCATCACGAGATGGGTGGGATATCACAAACGCCGGGTGCCCCAGGTCCGGATTTTCGGACCTGGGATACCACAGACCCAAATACAACGAGCTCCAGCTAACTTGCGATATCGCCGCGCAGCGGCGTGCTGACTCGCTAATTTGCTGGCGATTCGAACAACACCCCCGCCATGATTTATCCTTGCATCTCCACAACTTGCCCTGAACCGGCAAACCCTCGTATCATCCGTCGAGAGAAAAGCCAAGAGAGTGCAACTATGAGCGAATCCCAAGACAACCCCAATCTGCGTCTGAAGGGCAGGCTGATGTCCGCCTCGGAGATCGAGCGTACTCTGGTGCGCCTGGCCCACGAAATCGTCGAAAAAAGTAACGGCAGTGAAGACCTTGCCCTGGTCGGCATCAAGCGCCGCGGCATTCCGCTGGCCGAACGGCTCGGAAAGCTCATCTCCGGCATTGAGAAGCGGCCAGTCGATACCGGATTTCTAGACATTCAGTTTTATCGCGACGATCTGACCACCGCAGGCATTCGTCCCGTAGTCACGCCCGGAGCTATCGGATTCGATATCGAGGGCCGCGACATCGTGCTCTGCGACGACGTGCTCTACACGGGCCGCACCGTGCGCGCCGCACTCGACGCCCTTTTTGACCACGGCCGTCCTCGCCGCGTTCAGCTCGCCGTGCTCATCGATCGCGGCCATCGCGAATTGCCAATCGAGGCCACCTACGTCGGCAAAGCTGTGCCTACCAGCAGCCGCGAAATTATCGAAGTCAAGTTCCACGAGATCGACCAGAACGACCAGGTGCTGCTGGTCGAGTTAGTTCCACAAGGCTAAGTGAAAAGTACAGGCTGATAAGAAGCGAAGGGTTCAGAATTAAGTGAAGAATTCAGTCTGAAGTGAAGGGTACGGGCTTTAGTGAAGAGCACGGGCTGAAATGAAGGGTACGGGCTTTAGCCCGTACATCAGCCTTGTCAAAATCAACTGGGCTTTAGCCCCCGAGGGAATGCGAATCAGAATTCGATTCCTGCATTCGAGTTCTCGCCGGGAGTCAACGCATGGCAAAGCAAGCCACCAAATTCACCACCAACAAGCTGAAGGCTGAGAGTTGAAATCCGAAAGCTGAAAAAATGAATCCCGCCACCGCTGTTCGACGCCCGCTTCACCCACCTCCAGTTCCTGCATCGCCGTTCCCTTATCATCCGGGTTCATTGCTCTCTGTCATGGACCTGAACGTTGAAGGCGTCGGCCGCATCCTTGAACGCGCCACCGCCCTTGAAAAGGAAGACCCGCTCAAGCGCGATCACATTCTCGCCAAGCGCCGCATCGCTCTTCTCTTCTACGAGTCATCCACGCGCACGCGCACCAGCTTCGAACTGGCGGCAAAATCTCTCGGCGCAGACACCACGCTGGTTTCCAATCTCAGCTCCAGCATTGAAAAAGGCGAAACACTCAAAGACACTGGCCTCACGCTGCGCGCGCTCGGCGCTGAAGCCATCATCCTTCGCCACAACTCATCAGGCGCGGCGTGGCTGCTTGAGGAATCCACTCGCCTGCCGGTCGTCAATGCGGGCGATGGCATGCACGAGCATCCCACCCAGGCGCTGCTTGATCTGCGCACCATCCTCGCGCATCTGCGCCAAGGCGCCACCAACGTCACTCCCGAAACTCTCTCCGGCGTCACCATTACCATCGCGGGTGACATCCTTCACAGCCGCGTAGCGCGCTCCAACATGCTGCTGCTGCCGCGTCTGGGTGCAAAGGTTGTCCTCTGCGGTCCAAAAGAACTGTTGCCCGAAATCGCAACCGGCGCAGGACCCGGCATTGAGATTGAACGCGACTTTGAAGCCGCCATGCGCCGCTCGCAGGTCATCATGATGCTGCGCATACAGGCCGAACGGCTCGCCGGTCTGCAACTCGACCTGCAGGAATACAAGGCCAGTTATCAGCTCACCGGCCAACGGCTGGCCGCACTCGCGCCCACTGCACTTGTCTTGCATCCCGGCCCCATCATTCGCGGCATGGAGATTACCGCCGGCGTTGCCGACGGCTCGCAGTCGTGCATCCTCGAGCAAGTCACCAACGGCGTTGCCATCCGCATGGCCGTCATGGAGCGGGCGCTTCTGTCTACTCCGCAAGGAGCACGCGTATGAACGCGATTGCCATTCGCAACGGACATCTTATCGATCCAGCCGCCGGCGTCGATGCCGCAAAAGACATCCTGCTCAAAGACGGTCGCGTTGCAGAAATCGCCGGCCCCGGAAAGTTGAAGACCGCCAACGGCGCCGACGTTCTCGATGCAACAGGACTCACCATCGCTCCCGGCCTCATCGACATCCACGTTCATCTGCGCGAGCCCGGCCAGGAATACAAAGAGACCATCGCCACCGGCACCGCCGCGGCAGCCGCGGGCGGATTCACCTCCGTCGCCGCCATGCCCAACACCGTGCCGGTCAACGATTCGCCGGAAATCACTCGCTGGATGCAGGCGCCGGAGCGCTTCGCATTAGCACGCGTCTTTCCCATCGCCGCCGCCACGCGCGGATCAAAAGGCGAATCCATCAATGATTTTGCCGCTCTCAAATCTGCCGGCGCGGTCGCCGTCACTGACGATGGCCGCCCCATCCTCAAAGACAGCGTCATGCGCGAAGTTCTCTCCGCCGCCGCGCGCATGGGCCTCTGCGTCATTCAGCACGCTGAAGACACGCGCATGACGCAGGGCGCCAGCATGAACCTCGGCCCCGTGTCGTTCAAACTCGGCCTGCGCGGAATGCCCACTGAAGCAGAATCGCAAATCGTTGAGCGCGACATTCGCCTCGTCACCGAACTGCGCGACACGCGCGCCCACCTGCACGTCGCACACACCTCAACAGCAGCCGCCGTGGCCGCAGTCCGCCAGGCTCGCCGCAATGGCCTGCGCGTCACCTGCGAAGTGGCTCCGCATCACTTCCTGCTTACTGAAGAGCACGTCGGCTTCTACAACACGCACGCCAAAATGAATCCGCCGCTGCGTTCAGCCGCAGATCGCGACGCCATGATTGAAGGCATCCTCGACGGTGTCGTCGACGCTATC
>JADGNO010000136.1 GCA_017883405.1 Occallatibacter sp.
CGTTACCACGTTCAGCCCCCAGTTGTCTTCCAGCTTCAAGGCCACTTTGACCCAGCATCTATTGCAGGGAGCGGGCATCTGGATCAACAAGCGCTTCATGTATCAGGCGCTCAACGACCGCCGTATCGCCGATGCCACCTTCCGCCAGCAGATCCTCTACACCGTGAATCAAGTTGAGGGAATCTACTGGGGTCTTGTGCAGGCGTACGAAAACCTGCAGTCCAAGCAGCGTGCACTCGACCAGAGCACTCAGCTTGTCAGCGACAATAAAAAGCAGCTCGATATTGGCACCATGGCCCCGCTCGACATCGTCAATGCCGAGTCGACCCAGTCCACCGACCAGCAGAACCTGATCAGTGCCCAGAGCGCATTAAATTACCAAGAGCAGATCATCAAGCAGGCCATCGCTCGCAATCTGAGCGACCCCGTCCTTTCGAATGCTCACGTCATTCCAACCGATCGCGTCGCCCTCGATCCGATTCCAGAGGAATCGCAGGATACTGAGGCTTTGGTACAAGCTGCATTTCAGAATCGGCCAGAACTGGAACAGGCCGTCCTGACCATCAAGAACGATGAGATCACGCTCAAAGGCGCCCGCAATGCTTTGCTGCCGACCCTCGATATTTACGGGTATTACCAGGGACAAGGCGTAGGCGGAGATACAAATAGAAGCTTGAACCCAATCTATTGCGGTGGCACTTCCTGCCCCACAACCGCCACCGGTTACGGCACGGCAATCAGTCGCGCATTCAACGGAACTGCTCCCGACAAGGGAGTTGGCTTCAACCTCACCATTCCGCTGCGCAATCGCCTGGCTCAGTCAGTACAGGAACGGTCGCTGATGGAATACCGTCAGGCTGAATTACGCTTGGCCCAGTTGTACACTCAGATTCGCATGCAGGTTGTGAACGCCAAGTTCGCGCTCACCAATGATCGTGCCGCGGTGCAAGCCGCTGAAGCCGCCCGCGATTTCAATCAGCAGAGCCTGGATTCAGAAGAGAAAAAGCTCAAGCTCGGCGCATCCACAACTGCCAATGTGCTTCTGCAGGAGCGCAACCTTGCCAATGCGGAGTACAACCTGATCGCAGCCCATGCTCAATACGCAAAAGATCGCTCAGGCCTCTACCAGGTGCTGGCAACAACTATGCAGCATTACGGCATCAACCTGCCTGAAGCAGCGTCCGGCCAAATCAACACCACACCGAAGGTCCCGGGCCTTCAGCCCGCACCCTCCGGCCAGGAACCGTCTACCGCGCCACCAACACCAGCAAAGTAGTTCGCAAAGCATCAAAAAAGCCCGGCCATTCGGCCGGGCTTTTTCACGTCATCGCACTTTGTAAACGCCACCAAGTCATCATTGCGGCAAGCTAAAAGCTAAAAGCCGCTCGCTCACCGCTCCGCCGCGGCATCCAGCAAATCAAAAAACTCAGGAAAACTAATCGCAGCCGACTCCGCACCCTGGATCAACGTGTCGCCCGTTGCCCGCAGCGCCGCCACGCTGAAGGCCATGGCAATGCGATGATCCGTTCCCGAATCAATGGTTGCTCCGTGCAAACTCTGCCCACCCGGAACGTCGAGCCCGTCTTCGAATTCTTCAACCTCTGCGCCCATCGCCCTAAGGTTCTTCGCCACCAGCGCGATCCGGTCTGACTCTTTCACGCGCAGCTCCTTCGCATCGCGAATGCGAATGCCGCCGCTGGTGTAAGGTCCGATTGCAGCAAGAACAGGCAACTCGTCGATAAGCTGCGCCGCCAGTTCGCCTCGAATCTCCGTCGATCCCAGGCCTTCCGCAGGTGCCGAAATCTGCACCGTGCCCACGAGTTCGGCGTGCTTCTCTTCCAAATGCAGCACAGTAATCTTCGCACCCAGCGCCGCTAGAACATCCAGCAGCGCCGCGCGTGTCGGGTTCAGGCCAAGCCCTTCGAGTACCAGGCTCGATCCGGGAAACAGCGACGCCGCGCAAAGAAAGAACGCGGCCGAAGATAGATCCCCCGGCACTGTAGCCTCGATTGCGTGCAACGATTGCCGCCCGGTGATCGCGACCGAATGCGCATCGCGGTTGAGCGTCGCGCCGAATGCACGTAACGCAAGCTCGCTATGGTCGCGCGTGCGGACAGCTTCACGCACCGTCGTCGTGCCTTCCGTCTGCAATCCCGCAAGCAAAACACAAGTCTTCACCTGCGCGCTCGGAACCGGCGTCGTAAAGTCGATTGGCTTCAGCGAGCGGCCGTCCACGGTAAGCGGCGCGTGTCCATCCGTCAGCGAAATGCTCGCTCCCATCGCCTCCAGCGGTTTGCGAATGCGTTCCATCGGTCGCTTCGAAAGTGAAGCGTCGCCAATCAGCGTGAAGCAGCCCTCCTGCGGTGCGAGTAGGCCAGACATCATGCGCATTGTCGAGCCGGAGTTGCCGCAATCCAGCGCCTCAGCCGACGGTGTAACCCGCCCGTCCACGCCCGTAATTTCAACTGCATCGCAATCGATACGCTTGACCTTTGCCCCCAGTGCCTGCATGCAGCCGAGCGTCGAAGCGCAATCGGCTCCAGTCGAAAAATTCGTAAAGCGCGATGTGCCTTCAGCAAAGGCGCCGAGCATTGCATAGCGGTGGCTGATGGACTTGTCGCCCGGCAATCGCAAGCTTCCCATAATGTTGCGGGCCGGACGAATCACTCGTTCCTGTGTAGTGGTATCCAAAGGGGCTCCAGGGAAATGGGCGGTTCTTTATAAGTCTATCGAATCAGGCGCCGAGTCAGCCTTCTTGCCTTACCCGCAGCACGATGATCGTTTCATCATCGAACCGATCCTTCGCGCCCTGGAATCGCGACACATCTTCCAGAATGGCGTCTGCAATCGCTAGCGCGGACTCGCCCCGATTTGCGCAAAGCATACCCGCCAGCCGGTCTTCGCCGTACATCTCTTCCTTCTCGTTCTCAGCGTCCAGAATTCCGTCCGACACAAACACGATCACGTCTCCCGGCTCGGCCGTGATCTTGATCTCGTCGTACGAAACTTCCGGAAACAACCCCAGAGGAAACCCTTCCGCTTTCACCGTAACCGAAGTCCCGCCGCTGCAGTGCAAAGGTTGCACCGCTCCGGAATTCGCAACAGTCAACGTCCGGCTCTCGTCATCCCAAAGCGCAAACAGCATCGTCACATATTGCGACTCAAGCTTCCGCTCCTGCAGCGTCTGGTTCAGCAAAGCCAGCATCTGCGCCGGCTCTGGCTGTTGTGCCGCTGCCGCGCGCATAATTCCGCTCACCATTGCCGCAAACAGCGCTGCGGGTGCAGCCTTGCCGCTCACATCTCCCAACACAATCGCGGTGCGCGATGGCGTATATTCCACAAAATCGTACAAATCGCCGCCGATAGTGCGCGCCGGAAGAAAACGGACTGCCATCTCAGCATTCTTAAGCTCTGGCGCAGTTGAAGGTAGCAGCCTTAACTGCACTTCGCGAGCCATCGCAATATCGCGTTCCAGCTGTCGCTCCTGCGCACGAACAGCCTGGTACAGTCGCGCATTCTCAATCGCAATCGCCACCTGCGCCGCCAGCGTCGTCAAAATGCGTTCGTGCTCTTCTGTAAAAAAATGCGGCCGCGTATGTTCCAGATCAAGCACGCCGATGATGCGTCCCTTATAAAACAGCGGAACCACTAGTTCAGAGCGCGTCTCCTCGTTCATCGGCAGGTAGCGCGGATCTTTTGTCACGTCGGGTACGTTTACAAATCGCCATTCGCGGACAGCCGCGCCAACCAACCCCGTGTTGACCGGAATACGCCGCAGCGGCGCGTGCGAGTAGCCAAACCGCCACGCATAACGCGTGATCAGCGTCTCGCCCTTCTCGTCCAGCAGCATGATGCTGAACATCTGGTAGTCAATCAAACGGCGCAGCAACTGGCCAACCCGCTCAAGCAGCGGCCCCAGTTCCAGGATCGACGCCAGCTCAATGGCAATCTCGTTCTGCACTTCGAGCGTTTGCGCCTGCCGCGAAACCCGCGCATACAAACGCGCGTTCTCAATCGCCTGGGCAATGCGCGAAGCGGTCATTGTGAGCACTCGCATGTGCTCGGGCGTAAAGTAGCCCGGCTCGGCGCTTTCCAGGTCCATCACTCCGATGAGCCTGTTTTTCGCAATCAGCGGCACTGCCAACTCCGAACGGACTTCGGGGTTCGCGTCGATGTAATAATCCACCGACTTCACATCGTTCAGGAGAATGGGCTGCCGCGTCAGCGCTACCAGGCCCACAACGCCTTTGCCCACCGGCAGGCGCGTCCGTTCAACCTTGGGGGAGTGGCCAATCTGGAATCGCATCCTCAGTTCGCGCGTACGGTCGTTCAGCAGGAAAATTGCAAAAATTCGGTAGTTGATAATCGCCCGCACCAGCTCTGATGTCCTGCTCAGCAAAGTCTGCAGGTCGAGCGTGGTGTTCAGGGCGTCCGTCAGCTTCATCAGGTACGCAACATCAGCAGGCTCAACGCGGGGATTGGCGTCGAGGGGCACAGATCCGGCCGGGCGGTAGTCGCCCTCGAATTCCGATCCGTGATGGGGAGTTGGTTGATCTTCTGTCATGAGTTATCGAAGCCAATCATAACCCAGCAGGCGAGCGAACACCGGCGAGGAAATCATCATGTCAGATCGAATCAAATTAGGTGCGGTTTCAATCCTCAGGGCAAGAAAGCCCCGAACCTGGCGCTTCAGCCGAGCAACATGATCTCAGAAGCCCTACAGGCGTGCATCGCCTGTTAATCCGCTCCCAGTTCGCGCAGGATGGGAACAGGGGCCGAGGTGCAAATCCGGTTGGCGCCTGCCTCAAGCAGGCCCTTAACCTCCGCCAGCGTGCGCACGTCGCCAGACCCGCAAACGCCGCAGCGGCCGCCCACAACTCCGCGCATCATCGCCACATCGGGCACCGTCGCGCTGCCTTTGGCAAATCCTGTTGATGTCTTAATAAAATCCGCGCCCGCTTGAATAGCAATCTCCGCAACCCGCAGTTTTTCCTGCACAGTAAGCAGGGAAGTCTCAAGGATTACTTTAAGGGTCGCGCCGTGATGATGGGCCACGCTAACAACCGCGTGAATCGTGTGTTGAACTGCGCTATGATTGCCGCTTTTGAGCTGTCCGATCGGGATCACCATGTCGAGTTCCCGCGCTCCAAGCTTGATCAGCGCGGTTGCCTCCTGACGCAGCGTGGACGTAAGCGTGGCACCGAAAGGAAACCCGAGCACCACTCCAACAGGAACGCCGGTGCCCGCAAGCATTCCTACTGCGGTGGACACCCACATCGGTTGCACAAGCGCACTCGCAAACCGGTATCGAGCCGCCTCATCGCATACTTTCTTCACCTGGTCGCGCGCCACATCCGGCCCAAGCAGAGCTGAATCGGTCACTGCCGCAAGGGCCTGCCAGTTTTGCAAGGCCTGCCGGGCGAACGCCGCCGAATCGAAACTGCCGTGATCGAATTCCAACTCGGACTGGTCAATTGGCGTAATTGCGCTCACGTTGCTCCTTCTCGTTTGTGGCGCGCCCGTCGTTGCCCGCCGTACTCCGGGAAACGAGTATAGTACCTTCCCGAGCAACACACCAAGGCTCGGCATCACGCGTCATTCTCATATGGACTCTTCGCTTTCCGCGCCTGATTTGTCCGGCAAAATGTCCATCCTCGCAATCATGCCGTCTGCAACGCGATAGGCGTGGCAAACCACGGTATCGGCCAGCAATTCTCCATGCTTGTTGCGAACCACCTGGTGTACTTTCACCACCTGCTGCCCATTTTCGCCGGACTTGATATCGATCGGCTCAACATGCGGATCGAGCACTTCAAATTGCCGCTCCCAGTACGCGCGCACAGCCTCACGTCCATAGACGTGCCCACCCTCCCAACCGTTCGCCCATTCCACATTCGGGTGCAGGCTGGTCAGCAACTGGTCGATATTCCGCGCGTTGAAATTGCGGTAAGCTCGCTTCAGCAGATCGTGCTCAGCGGATTCAGTGTCTCTGCCCATTCGCTCCCGGCTTCGGCTAGTTAGACGCTATTCCGGCTCTCCCGATGGCATCAGGCAAATATCTGGCAAATTGCGGTAGCGTTCCGCGTAATCCATTCCATAACCAATCACAAAAAGATTGGGGATAGAAAACCCAACGTAATCGGCCTCAATTTTTTCGATACGCCGCGAAGGCTTGTCCAGCAGGGTCGCTATGCGCAAGGTCTTTGGATGCTGTTGAAGGAACAGCTTGCGCAGGTAGGAGAGCGTAAGTCCGGTGTCCAGAATATCTTCGACTACCAGCACATTTTTTCCCTCAATCGAGTGGTCCAGATCCTTGATCATTTTGACCGCGCCCGAGGAGCGTTGCCCCTTGCCATAGCTTGAAACGGCCACAAAATCAAAGGTCGCATCCACTTGAATGGCGCGTGACAGGTCAGAGAGAAACGGCGCTGCGCCCTTCAACACGCCAATCATCACCAGCTTTTCGCCATTCAGGTCGCGTGTAATCTGCGCACCCATTTCTATCACCCGTTCGGCAATCTGCTGGCGCGAAAAAAGAACTTCAAGTCCCTGATAAGTCGTGGTAGCCATGCACCCAGTATCACCTGAAATCGGGCCGCCGCGCGACTGTGTAAATCACACCCCTATTTCTGCGCGGAACTTTCGAAAACTCCGGGCGTCTATACTGGATAAGGCATGCTTCCTTATATTCACATTGGACATTTCAACCTGCCCACCTTCGGGTTGATGCTCTGGCTGGCCGCTGTTGCGGCTGCGTTCGTCATGGACCGCGGATTTCGCCGCGCCTGCATCACCGCAGATGCAGTAGGAATGGTTGCCGTCGCGGTGATTCTGGGCATTGTCGGCGCCAAGCTCTGGCATGTTGTCGACACGCCTTCCGAGTTCCGCGATCTCGGCTGGAAGGTCCTTTGGGATTCCGCCGGTTTC
>JADGNO010000137.1 GCA_017883405.1 Occallatibacter sp.
ACCAGTGGCTCAGCATGATGTCGCGAATAAACGCTGCGCGAGGCACGGCCATTACTTCATACTCGCCGCTCCGCAGCCTCCACGTCTCGTTCATCGCGCGGTCATCGAACTTCGCCAAACCTGCGCGGACAATCTCCACGCCGTCATCGTGTATCTTCAGCACTTCGGCAAGGCTCGCCGGTTGCGGAAACTCGAACCGCTCTGGCGCCGGCGCCGGATTGGAGCTGACAAGTTGCGCAATCCCTGACGGAACAAATGCCAGGTGATAAGCGAGCTGCCCCAGCGTCATCGATTTTTCGTGAGGCTTCCAGGTGAGTTTGCTTTCGGGTGCCCGCTCAAGGAACTTTCGCGTAAGCGGCGCCTGCATTTCAAATTCAGATAACAACTCCTGTGCGATAGGCATAATGAGAACCTCCATGTTCGGAATGTGGGGAATTACTCTTGTTGGGAACGGCTCGCCGTTACTCCTCGGCGCGCTTGCGGACTCTCTCGTGGATCGAATTCCAGCCGGTGGTTACGCCTTTCCGGTGATCTTCTGAGATCAGTCCGAATCCCGCATGGCAGAACTTGATCACCGTCTCATCGCCGTCCTGGCTCAAACGGTATTGCAAGTTATTCGCCACTGGATACGACATGAACAGTGGCCCGCTCATTTCAAGCAGCGTGGGCCGCTTGATGGCCTGCACCGTGCCCCAGCAGTGGCCGTTATCCTCGCCAAGGTCGCGATACCAGCGCCCGCCCGGCCACGCTTCAAGGATCATTTTCATTGGCTTTCCGTCCGGCAACTCGCTGCCCGGGCCCAGCTCTTCAAGTAACGCCGCAAACGTCGTCTCCAGTGAAGCGCGCACGCGGATCTCCTGATTAATCTTCAGCGAAAGGCTTTCGATTTCCGTCATCGTTGCAGTCATTCCATTCTCCTTTACGATTTTTGGTTCGACGCACGATCGCGATTGATCTGCGCCTCAGTCCGTTCCGCACGTTCCTTAACGCGGTTCAGTTGGTGACTCCAGTAGCGCTCGAATGTTTCCGTCCAGTCGTGCAAGGGACGAATGGCCTCGGCATTTGTTCTGTACAACCTGTGCCTCCCGTTGCGGCGTACCCGCACCAGCCCAACTTCCCGCAGCACACCCAGGTGCTTTGAAACAGAAGGCTGATCGAGACCCAGCGCAGTTACGATGTCACCCACCTGCCGTTCATCGTGCGCAAGGTAGATAAGAATCTGCCGTCGCCTTGGTTCAGCCACGGCATTGAATGCGTCGGATGTGGTTGCCGCTCTTGCCATGAACAAAACAATACATACCCATATAGGAATATGTCAAGAGCATTTCGCCACTTTTTTTTCTCGACGGATGTTCTCCCGAAAAATCAGCGGATCATTTAGTCACCCAGGTCTCTCGCCGGCTTCCGGTATAGTTCAAAGTCAAGAACTTCCGCGAGGCACAAAATGAATCTCGACCGCCGCGCTTTTTTAAACGCCTGCTCTGGCGCGGGTATTACTTCAGCACTTATGCCTGGAATCTTGTATACCCTTGCCGCACAAGCAACGCTCGCAGCGCAGGCGCAGGAAGCTACGCCCACAGCAGCCGCACGCGATCTGCCGAAGATCACTTCAGAAATGCTCGACCAGGCCGCCATACTTGCTGGCGTTGGCCCTTTTACTGCCGAGCAGAAGAAGTTGATGCTTGATGGGTTGAACGACCAGCGTTCCGGCTACGATCAGATTCGCGCTCTCAAGATCCCAAATTCAATCGCGCCGGCATACGTATTTCATCCGCAGTCGGCTGCACCAACAAACTCCGCGCATTCTTGCGACAGGACAATTTCTCCTGGGGGCAATCTGGGCCGGCTCTTGCAGCTCTCTGAAAGATTTGAAAGAGATGAGCCACCTTCAGCTCCGCGCCGCATCGAAGATCTTGCGTTCGCGTCCATACGCGAACTCGCGCTCCTAATTCGGTTCCGTCAAGTCACCTCTGTCGCCCTGACGCAAATGTGCATCGCACGCCTCAAGCGATACGACAGCAGCCTGCACTTCGTCATCACGCTCACTGAGGAACGCGCGCTTCGCCATGCCAAAGCGGCCGACGCCGAAATTGCCGCCGGAAAATATCGTGGACCCCTGCACGGCATTCCCTGGGGCGCAAAAGACCTGCTGGCAGTAAAGGGATATCCAACCACCTGGGGTGCCGGCGGATTCGAGCACCAATCATTCGACGACGACGCCACCGTCGTCCGGCGACTCGACGCAGCCGGAGCCGTACTCGTAGCCAAGCTCGCTCTTGGCGCACTCGCCATGGGTGACAAGTGGTTCGGCGGGCGCACCCGAAATCCATGGAATCCAGCACTTGGCTCAAGCGGCTCATCCGCAGGCTCGGCAAGCGCGGTCGCGGCAGGGTGCCTGCCCTTCGCCGTCGGATCGGAAACGCTTGGATCCATCTCATCGCCTTCAACGCGCTGCGGCGATACTGGCCTTCGTCCCACCTTCGGCCTGGTGCCGCGCACCGGCGCTATGGCTCTCAGTTGGACAATGGACAAGCTTGGTCCAATCGCACGCTCAGTTGAAGATTGCGCGCTGGTGCTTGAAGCTATCCGCGGCCCCGACGGTCAGGATGCTTCCGCCTATTCAGCCGAGTTCTACTGGAATCCTAACCTCGACTGGAAGCAACTCCGCATAGGTTATTTGAAAAGCGAATTCGACGCACCCACAGCCTTCGAACTCAAGCAAACTGTGCCCGGCGAATCTGCCGAAGAGAAAAAGAAACGCGAAGACACGAACCTCGCGATTCAAGCTGCGCAAGCGCGCCGCGAATACGACCACCGCTACAACGTCGCAGCGGTTGAAAAGCTGCGCTCCATGGGCGTGACTCCCATTCCAATCGAGTTGCCCAAGCTGCCATTCGGTCCCATCTCAGCTTTGCTTACTGCAGAAGCCGCCACTGCCTTTGACGATCTGACGATGACCGGCCGTGATCGACTGCTAACTGAGCAGGGAATTGAAGACTGGCCAAATCAGTTTCGCATCGCCCGCTTATATCCTGCGGTCGAATACATACAAGCCAATCGCGCTCGCACTTTAGTTGTTCGCCAGATGTCAGAGCTTTTCGAGAAGGTTGACATCATCGTTACGCCAAGCACCGACGCGCAGTTGATCGCCACAAATCTAAGCGGTCATCCGGCGATGATATTGCCCAATGGGTTTCGCGGAGCAGACGCCCCCAAGCCGCCTGAAATCGACGACGGCGATCACGATGACATTGGCGGTCCGGGAACGCCCGTCTCTCTAACGTTCCTCGCCGGGCACTACCAAGAAGAGAAACTCGCAGCCTTTGCGCACGCCTATCAGCAGGCAACAGGCTTCCACAAGCTGCATCCCAAACTCGACTAGGACATTACGTCCCGAACTCACGACTCCTTGCGTTCGGGCTTCCAATCGTCGCGTGGTTGCCGCTCCAGCCGATCCTCGCGGTCCTTGCGCTCTTCCTGCTGGCGGCGCCATTCCTGTTCTTCACGTTCTTCGCGGCCATCGCTCATAACAGCTTCCATTATCTACGCAATCGAAATCGCTGCCACCTCGTAATCATCCACGTGTGGAATTGTGAAGTGCAGCAATTGGTTTTGAATTCCGAACTGCACATTCGTCCCAGCCTTCAACAGTTGAACCGATTTCACACGCACATTTGCCGGCAGTTTCATCGACACTATCTGCGGACCAATCCTGAACGACGATTGCAGCCATCCATGTTGCGCGTCAGGATTGGTGTAGTTCAGCAGGTGAACGGCGTAGCCCGGATCCGTCTCCCAGCAAAACATCTCAACCAGGCCATCCCCGTCCACGCGCACCACACGCTCATCATGCGTGAGCCACCCGAGCGTGTTGTGCAACAGCCGAAGAATGTCGCCATGCCCGGTGATCCAAGACGTCCGTTCCAGGTCGCCGGGGAACCATGCAATTCTGCTCGCGCCCGATTCGCGTAGCACAACCGCTGGCTCTGCCGTGTGTGACGCAGGCGGATAAGCAAGCTCCGGCGGGTAGCGCACAAAGCCCGGCACAACTGTCATCAAAGGATTCTCCACAGGCTTGAGCGGCAAACGGTTTTGCGCGCCAGGAATCCAGTTTGTGTCGACGAAGCCTTCTAGAAGCGGGTGCTTTTGCGCCGCGTCAGGCTTTTCGATTCGTGCGTAATACGGATTTCCGTTGGTGCCAATCACCTCGCCCGCTTTGCTCACGCCGAACACGTCGGCAAGTCCGAAGTCAGCACGCTTGTTCATGTTTTCGTCGTAGAGGCTGGTTTCAAAGCTGGCCATGATCGATCCACCCGCCTTGACGTAATCGCGAATCTGCTCGCACTGCCGATCGCTCAGCATCGCGATATTCGGCAGCAGCAGTGCACGATATTTGCGCAGACGCGCCGCATCAAGCCGATCTTCATGTACATAATCGAATGCAAAGCGTCCGCGCAACAGCGCGTCGTAAAGACCCTGCGTGGTCTCATGCATGTAGCGACGAGCGGGCTTCAGGCCGGGACCGGGATAGAGCAATTGCGTGCTCTGCCCCATCACTACGCCGATGTTTGCTACGGAGCGGCGCGTCGTCAGGTGCGGATCGTACTTTTCAGTCCAGCGTAAAAAGTCAGATCCCGTCTTCTGCCAGCGGCGATCTTCGCCAAGTCCGTTCTCCGATCCAACAAAGTGATAGTAAGGAACCATGCCGCTGGCCAGTGTCTCGTTCAACCACATTGTGGCCTCGGCAGGATTCTTGCTCGCATTGCGCCAGCCTGGCGACCCGGTAGAGTAAGCAGCAGTTACGTTGGCCGCAAATTTACCGTCCATGATGGCTGTGCACACGCGGCCCTGTTGGCTGCATCCCCACACCGCGGCATCTTCGTAGGTGCGGCCCTGGTTGTCTGCCTGGTACCACGCTGCAATCTTCCCCAGCCGATCAAGATTCGGACCAGCGTGCACGCTGCCGCCCAGGTTGGCAAAGAAGAAACTGTCCGGCTTCTTCTCTTTGGCAAGCGCGTCATACTTTTGCCATAGCTCGAAAATGCGGTCGTTAAACACGCGCCAGTAAGCCGTTGTGCCGGTGGGTGGCAACTTGTTGCAGATTGCGCAGTGGCAATCCGGCAGACTCCCAATCGGCGGCCATCCGTTGGTGTAAAAACAATCCACGTCGTACAGGGAATTGATCTCGCGGATAATAGCCGTCATGTAATCGTCCATGTAGGTCGAGAACATGCACGTCTTGAAAAGGCGCGGTTCTTCCGTACTGAATTGCGCAGAGCCGTCTTTATTGCGCATCGCCCATTCCGGGTGGGCCTCGAGCGCATCTCCCCAATTCAGGTCGGGACTCATGCGCGCCACCACCCGCATATTGCGCTTCTTGGCTGCCGCCACGCACTCGCCAAAGAAATCGCGGTTGTTCAGGAATTTGCCATGACGATGAAATTTCACCTTTGAGGGATAAAAGGCCAGAATGCCCGTCACGCTGACAAAAATAATTTCGGAGCCGGTCGAGTGCCAGTATTCCGCCCACTCCTCAACATTCATCACCGCCGGATCGTGCTCCGTCATATTACTCTGCGCCACGCGCCGTATCTTCTGCTGCCACGGCACCGACGCGGTAACAGGAGCCAGGCGATCCGGCAGCGCAACCATTCCTGCCGCACTTGGCGCAATCTTCGAAGCAGCTTCTTCCTCTGCCAGCGTTTTTACTGGATCGAGTGCGCTGAAAGCCGCGGTTGCCGGAATGGCAGCCGCACTGGTTTTAAGAAAGGCCCGGCGGTTGAGCATCGTTACTCCCCTCAATTTCTCTGCGAGGGAAGTCTAACCGCAGCCACGGACATTGGTCTAACCATCGCACGTACGCTTGA
Organism: Occallatibacter sp.; assembly: GCA_017883405.1. Classification (GTDB taxonomy): domain Bacteria; phylum Acidobacteriota; class Terriglobia; order Terriglobales; family Acidobacteriaceae; genus Telmatobacter. The sequence continues at coordinate 5,868 of JADGNO010000137.1, forward strand.
ATCAACTCACTGCGCGGTTCCCGTCATCAGGTCCACAAACATCTTCTGAAATCGCGGCAGATCAAGATCCACCTGAACATGAACAAGCCGCACGCCTGTCTCCGGCTTGAATTTTTCGGCCCAGGTCAGCGTGTCGCCGTAGTTCGGCCCGTGGCTCAGGTCCACGTCCATGTACACCTGTTTATCTTTTGTAATGATCCCCTGCTCAATCCACGCGCACGCCGCCAACTCATCCCACATATACGAGCGGCTCTTGCTCCACGCGGAGATATAACGTGCCGCAGACTTTTGCGATCTGTCCATCGCGTCCAGCATTTCCTTAGAGAACGGAGCCCGGATCGAAATGTCGGCGGTCGTCACGTCAACGCGTGGCCAGTCTGCGCGCAGCACAATGTGCGCAGCCTCGGGATCGAACCAAAAATTAAATTCGTGGCGCGGATGCGTGGCAAACTCCGGGTCGTCGGTTTGCGGATTCAGGCTGCTGCCCATCAATGCAATTCCCTTGGTCAGCGAAGCAAACTCCGGGTCGAGTGAAATTGCCATCGCAATGTTCGTCAGCGGCCCCGCCGCGTAAATCGTCACCACATGCGGATGCGCGTGAACCTGTCGAATAAGAAAATGCGCCGCGTCTTCTTCAATGGCCTTGATCGTCGGCCGTCCCTCAGACATCGGTGGAATTACGTCCGGCCCGTGAGGCTGTGGCCGTCCGGCCATGCCTTGCGTGGTATCGCCTCCTGCGCCTGCGGGAACCTGCCTCCACGCGCCCATGTAGGTCTGCTGCCCGTAGAACGCCTCGGCCATATAGGTCTCTTTTTGCGTCCGAATCAGCGGAAACACAGCGCCCCGCGCAACCGGAACATCAGTGTGCCCGGTCAACTCAAGCATGCGCAGGGTATGCAGGGTTTCTTCGTCGCGCCATGCGTCGCCGGTCACTATCGTGATGCCCAGCACCCGCACGTTCGGCGCTTCCAGCAGAGCCATCATCGACATCTGGTCAGAACCGCCGGGGCCCGAACCATCCTGATCAATCAGCACAAGCCGCTTCTGCGCCGCGCACATCAAAGCCGCAAGCGACAGCAGTACACACAAAACTGTGGTTCTCATCGTTGGGTATTTTGGCACACTCGGGTGGCCGCTCCGCGCAGTTATCTGCGCCCGAAGCCCCGCGGCCTCATCGGTGGCGTTACCGGCATATCGGTCTTGCCAGCCGGGAACACGGCCAGGAATCGCGCCGGCCCTTCGCCGCTGCTGGCCGTCTCAACGCCTTCAATTGACCGGAACGCCAGGTGCAGCAGGCGGCGCTCGCGGCTGTTCATGGGCGGAAATGCGTACGGAACGCCAGACTTGCGCACCTTCTCGGCGGCAGTTTCGGCCTGCAGTTTCAGTTCCTGTGCCTGCAGTGCCTTGAAGTTGGCAGCGTCAAAGCTGACCAGGTCGTTCTCGCGCTGATCTAGACGCAACATCTGCCCGGCAATGGTTTCAAGCGCGCGCAGCAACTCGCCATTGTGGCTCGTCAGCAGCGGCACGTCAGGGCCGCCAAGCTCAACGTAAATTTCACGCGCCTCAAGGCCCTCCGGGTCGCGCGCGCCGTCGCCCGCGGTAATACGGTATTTCAGGCGCAGACCGCCCAATTTATTCAGCGTCGAAAGGAATCCGGCTATTTTTTGCGCAGCTTGCTGCAGGTCGGCTATCGGCATAACTGATTAGTATCGCAGAGCCGGGCCGGTGCGCCATGTGGTTTACAGCAAAATCCGTGGGCCCGGGCCAGATTCGGGAATCACGCCCCGGACAACGTTGCCGGCTGAGTCAGGAATTCAGGCGTCGGTTGCCGCCCGCCCCTCACTTATTAAACCTTTAAGGTAAATATAAGGTGGCAAATGTATGCTTCTGGATGTGAACAAGCTGCTCAAAAACCAGCGGGCGTGTAGTTGGAGTAAGTCCCGGCGGCTGGCCGCCCACTGCGGCGTGTTTCTGGCGGCGACTGGTATTTGTTTCGCGCAAGTACCCGTTGCGAATCCGCCTGCCGCCCCTGGCCAATCGCCGAACCCAGCGCCAGTCGTTATTACTTTGGAAGAAGCGATACACCGCGCGCAGGCCAACGAGTCCAATTATGTATCTGCGGCGGCTAATAACCGCATCTCCGCTCTTGACCGCGCCATTGCGCGCAACGGCCTGCTACCCGGCGCCATTTATCAAAACCAGTATCTGTATACGCAGGGAAACGGTCTGCCCATCGCGGCCGGAACCAC
>JADGNO010000138.1 GCA_017883405.1 Occallatibacter sp.
CCTTCCGGAAAATGTGTGCAATGCGCGGCGCCACTTCTTCTTCCACCTGAAACTCCAGTACCAGGTCAACACGCTTGGCTACAAACTCCTCAGCGTTTTGAACTGCCACGCAAGGATCGTACTTGTTGTCCAAAATGATCAGTTCAACGCCAGAAGCCGCCGCCGCCGCCGTTACGCTCTGCGCTACCGCAATTGAAAACGGCATATCGGCGCTCTGAACGGCAAACCCAAAGCGCAACCTCCGCGGCCGCGACACCAGGCGATATTGCCCACTTTGCGATTGGGCGATATAACCGCGGTGCACCAGCGTCTTCAGAATTCGATAGACGCTGGTCTTTGAGATGTGCGTCTGCTGGTAAACATCTTCAAGCGTGAGGGGCACGTGATGCTGCTCAAGCAGCTCGATTACATCGAGCGCCTTGGAAAGAATCGGAATCAAATACAGCCGCTTGATCTTCGTCTTGGCCAACCGTTTATCTCCCGCGATTACAAGGCAATCGTCAAAAACCCGAACTCATCATATCCGAAAAGTCGTACATATCATCAGGCGTAATTGCTCAGCGCCGAGGCCCGTTTTCCCCGCTCTTTGCTGATGCGCTCAACATACCCGCTCGCGCGCAACGCCTCCAGCGGATTGGCAGGCAATCCGTGCGTCTCACGCCAGGCCGCAATCATCGGCCGAACATCCATCCAGAACGTCCCGCGGAATAGCTCTTCAGCGGCTACCAGTTCGCAAGACTGCTGCAGCTGTGCCAGCCGCTCCCGATCGACCAGCGCCGCCTTCAAATAAAGCTCCTGTGCCGCCATCACCGTCTGCACCACGGCTTCAATCTTGCCCTTCAGGTTATGGCTCTGGTCCACCATGAACGCAATGTCGAGCTTCAATCCGTCAGTCGCTGCTGCGTGAATCTCATGGAATATCCTGAAAATCTGGTAAGGGTCAATCGAGCCCAGCGTCAAATCGTCATCGGCATACCGGCGGTCGTTAAAGTGGAATCCGCCCAGCATATCTGTATGCAAAAGCCACGCCACAATCTGCTCAATGTTCTGTCCCTGGTAATGATGTCCCGTATCCACCAGCACGCGCGCCTTGGGGCCCGCCTTCTTTGCGAAATGAGTCGACATGCCCCAGTCCGCGATATCGGTATGGTAGAAAGCTGGCTCAAACGGCTTGTACTCCACCAGCAGCCGTTGATTCGGGCCAAGGTGCTCGTGCACAATGTGCAGCGCTTCCTCTAGCCAGCCAATACGCTTGCGCATGCTCTGCGTCCCAGGATAGTTCGAGCCGTCTGCCACCCACAGTGAAATGTCGCGCGAATCGACGGCCTTGGCGATCTCGACCGAATTCAACATGTGCGCAAGCGCCTGGCCGCGAACCACCGCAGACGGATTGCAAAGCGAACCGTATTTATATTCCTGATCCTGAAAAAGGTTTGGATTGATGGAGCCTGACTTGATGCCATACTGGCCCTCAAGATCCTTGAGCGCAGGCAGGTCCGCCTCGCCCCTGGGCAGATCCCACAACACATGAAGCGCCAGCGTTGGCGTAACTCCCGTCAGCCGATTTACTTCGGCCGCGTCCGCGAATTTCTCTTCGAGAGTTGAGGCAGCAGCCGCCTGCAGGTACTTTCCAAAACGCGTACCCGTGTTGGCGAATCCCCAAGAAGGAATTTCGATCTGGAATGAATCCAAAACCTTGAATGCATGGTCTAAATCTACGGCGTCAGTCGGCTTCATGTTGATTTCCCCTGGCTAATTTCTTCTTTACCTTGTTGCCTTGTATTCAATTCTGCGCCAAGATCGTCGACCACGATCACATTCAAGAAGCGCGGTCCGTGAACGCCCTTGATGCGCGTCATCTCAATGTCCGCCGTTGCGCTTGGCCCTGAAATATAGGTTGCCAGAACCGGCGGCTGTTCGCAGCGGGCGAAGTACTCCGGCAACGTCTCCACTACCCGGCTTGCATAAAGAATGCAAAGGTGCCAGTCGGGCAAAAGGCTTACGATCCTCCGTCCTTCCTGCGCCGAGTGGTGCAGCACAATCGTGCCGGAATCTGCAATGCCGCCGAACGACCCGGTGACCACGCCCTCGCATGTCTCGATTTCTGCCGCGCTGAGGTTGCGGTCGATCTTCCACTCAAATCCGCCTGCCATCCACGCGGCAGGTAGCCCCTCAGCCGCAACAAACACATGCCTGCCACTTGCCCTCAGTTGCGCCGCAATCGCTAAATCAAGCTTGTCCGAGGTGGTTTCCACCACATCTGCGTCGTACTCGCGCAGCCGCTCGATCATCAGCGCAATCCGTTCGGCCACACTCAAGCGACCGGCGCGTACGTACGTGCGAGGCAGGTTAGAGTAGGTTGAAGCCAGGTCTCCTGGGTTCTCCGTCTTCTGCGTTGCAGCGTGTACCTGCTGAAGGATTCTGGCACGGGAATCGGAAGGCACTTTCATCTGCCCCCCTTCTGCCGCGCAGCCCACCAGCTATGGAACGGCTGCTTCGGCAATCCACGCAGGTCGCGCGTCTGGGTCCACTCTCCGCCAATACTCGGCAGCCGGTGTATCCATCCGTCCTTACCGGTAAACAGTTTCAGTCCCACGCGCCCCAGGTACTGTGCTGCATGAAAAAGCCATGCCCTGGAAAAAATCAGGTTCGCCGCCCGCAGCCCCAGATACATTGGATCGAAAAACTTGGCGGCCTTCCCCCGCTCCTGGTTCACTACCTGCGAACGCAATTCGAGCAGAACTTCAGGGATGTTGATCTTTACCGGACAAACCTCGTAGCAGGCGCCGCACAGAGATGACGCATACGGCAGCGACTGTGCGTAATTCATCTGCATCAGCTGCGGTGTAAGAATAGCGCCAATCGGTCCCGGATACACCGAGCCGTAGGCATGGCCGCCCGTTTGCCGGTAAACCGGGCAGCTATTCATGCATGCCGCACAGCGAATGCAGCGCAGCGTCTGGCGCTCCGTATTCTTCGCCAAAATCTTAGACCGCCCGTTATCCAGCAGAACTACGTGGAAGCGCTGCGGTCCATCGCCGGGCGTCACGCCGCTCCAAACCGACGTATAGGGGTTCATACGCTCGCCGGTGGCTGACCGCGCCAACACCTGCAGCATCACTTCCAGATCCTGGAACCGAGGAATCACTTTCTCAATCCCGGCCAAGGTGATCATGGTGTTTGGCAACGTCAGGCACATGCGCCCGTTGCCTTCTGACTCCACAATCGCTACCGACCCCGTCTCCGCCACCAGAAAATTTGCCCCGCTGATTGCTGTCGGCACGGTCAGGAATTTTTGCCGCAGATAATTTCGCGCCGCTGCCGTCAATGCCTTAGGATCGTCCGATAAATCCTTGATGCCCATGCTCTGCGCAAAAATCTCGCGCACCTGGCTGCGATTCACATGCAGCGCCGGCACAACAATATGCGACGGCTCCTCATGCCCCAGTTGCAGAATGATCTCCGCCAGATCCGTCTCGTACGCCTTGATCCCTGCCGCTTCAAGAAACGGATTCAGTTGAATCTCAGCCGACGTCATCGTTTTGATTTTGATGACTTCGCTGGCATTCTCCTGGCGCAGAATTTCAAGAATGATCCGCCGTGCCTCGTCGGCGTCCGCAGCCCAATGAACCGTTCCTCCGGCAGCCGTGCATCGCGCTTCAAACTGCTCAAGATAGGCGCCCAGATGCGCAAGCGAGTGCTCGCGGATCGCCGCTCCCGCCGATCGCAATTCCTGCCAGTCCACTTTCTCCGCCACCAAACGGGCGCGCTTGGCCTGGATGACGTCGATTGCGTGTGCAACATTCTTTCGAAGCTGTGGATTGCGCAGCACAGGCAGCACCGCCTTAGGAAACGGCGGCGCCAGCGCTGGATCGAGCACTGGATGGTAGCTCGTCCCGCTCATAGCAGCGCCTCCGCCGGTTCAGCTTCCGTGCTGGCAAGGATCTCCGCCAGGTGAATCGTCTTCATCCCCGCATACTGCCGATGCATCGCGCCGCCCAGGTGCATCAGGCAACTGTTGTCGAGCGCCGTGCAAAATTCCGCGCGCGTCGCCATTAGGTCCTGCAGCTTCACAGCCAACATCGCCGACGACACTTCGCCGTTCTTGACCGAGAATGTCCCGCCAAAGCCGCAGCAACGGTCCAGGTTTGCTAATGGAACCTGTTCCATTCCGCGCACCTTGTTCATCAGCCGCGCCGGCCGGTCGCCCAGGTGAATTCCCCGCAATCCATGGCAGCTTGCGTGGTAAGTAACCCGGTGCGGAAAGTACGCGCCCACATCGTCCACGCCTAGCTGGTCCACGACGAACTCGCTCAGCTCATACACCCGCGGCAGCAGGGACGCAAACTGCCGCCGCAATTCCTCGTTGCCTAGTTCCTCGAACAGTCCAGGATACTGATCGCGAATCATGGCCACGCAAGAAGACGACGGTATCACTACCGCCACTACGTCCTGGTACATGCGCACAAACCGCTTGGCCTGGCAAAACGCTTCCCCTCTGAAACCGGTGTTCGCATGCATCTGTCCGCAGCACGTTTGTTTGGGATGAAAATCCAGTTCCACGCCCAGCCGCTCAAGCAGACGAACAACCGCGCGCCCCGTTTCGGGGAAGAGGGTGTCGTTATAACAGGTAATAAAAAGCGAAGCGCGCATCGTCGGTGGCCTTGCGGGCAGGCGGAACTCCCAGAAGGCGAATAATATAAGATGCGAAATCAATTGTCTATTGCAATACGGCGAAAACAATGGAGAGTTCCCAATTGGAATTGGAAGCCAGCCGGTTCTCGCAAATCACATCCAGACAAAGTGGGATTTCTGCCGCACACTGTTTTTACTTCAGACAGTGGCGTCAACCTTCGTTAATTCCCAGCGTCTATATCCGATAGCTGACACAATTGCAGGTCTGCACTCCTGAGCTTTCACTTCGTTCCCCAAAGGTGCTATACATTTCTGTCTTTCCGCTTGTGCAAGATGCAAGCTGGCAACAGGCAGGCAGTCTTCGTTCAAAGTACCTTTCAAAGGATGTGTAGAGCGCGAAGACCGCTTAAGACTTGCTCTAACCAGGCCAGCGTATGATGGCTTTTGTATTCCGTCAAAACGTGCAACGCCATCCAGTCAACTACCCACCGGTGTTTTTCGCAAGGGATGACAACTTTCCTGCTGCAGCGGGGTTGTCTCCGAAGAAAGGGTCAAATCCAATAACATGGCAAACCTGCGTAAGCTCCCCCTGTGTGTGCTTGCAGGCGCACTTCTAAGCATCAGTGCGTCGTCGCTCGGCCAGACCAACCGCATTTCCGCCACGCCCTCAACTCGCATTGTTAGTTCCGTTGACGACGCCCAGTTGTTTACGCTTCACGGCACAGTGAGCCCGCTCGCCACCTCGCGCAATGATCGCGGAGCCGCGCCCGACGGTCTGCAACTTGACCGTATGCACCTGGTGCTCAAACGCAGTGACGCCCAGGAAGCCTCGCTGAAGCAGCTCATCAATGAGATGCATACGCCGGGATCGCCCAGCTACCACCAGTGGCTCACGCCAGACCAGTTTGGCGCGCAGTTTGGTCCGTCTGACCAGGACATCGCCACCGTCACCACATGGTTGACGAATCATGGCTTTAATGTTTCGAAAATCAATCCTGGTCGGCAGACTATTGAAATCTCCGGCAGCGTGGCGCAGTTGCGGAACGCATTCCACACTCAGATCCATCAGTATTCGCTAAATGGGCAAACTCGCTACGCAAATGCCAACGATCCGCAGATCCCTTCTGCCCTGGCTCCCGTCGTTGGTGGATTTGTCTCGCTCAACAACTTCCCAGTGCGCAGCTACGCGCATTCTTATGGCAAAGCGACCTACGATCCAAAAACCAACCGGGCCACCCCGCAGTGGACCATGGGCGGCAACTCTTCACTGAACTTTGTTCTCTCGCCCAAGGACTATGCCGTCCAATACGATCTCAATCCGCTTTATACAGCCGGCGTTAACGGAACCGGGCAAACCATCGCCATCATCAACGAGTCAAATATCAACATTGATCTTGTAAACCAGTTCCGCAGCCTTTTCGGACTTACGGCGAATCCACCACAAGTCATCATCGACGGCAACGACCCGGGCGTCGACGGAATCAACAATCCTGGCGGACCCAATGGCGCTTCGGTTGAAGCCTACCTCGACGTAGAGTGGGCCGGAGCCGTAGCACCCAACGCAACCATCGATCTGGTAATCGCCGGAGATACTGCACTACAGAATGGCCTGGTTCTTGCCGCCGAGCGCGCCATTTACAGTAATATCGCGCCCATCATCAGCATCAGTTTTGGCTCATGCGAATCAAACCTCGGATCCTCCAATTCATTCCTGAGTTCTCTTTGGGAACAGGCGGCGGCACAGGGCATCACCGTTGCAGTCTCTACCGGCGACGCGGGCGCAGCCGGATGCGACAACGACAATACCGCGACCTTTGCAGCAGGCGGCCAGGCCGTGAAC
>JADGNO010000139.1 GCA_017883405.1 Occallatibacter sp.
CCTTCGATCGCATCTTCGACGCCGCCGAGGGCACCGTGCGCCTGATGACGATTGCGCCTGAGTTGCCGGGGGCCGTCGAACTCATACGCCATGCTACAAAGCGCGGTGTGCGCATCTCTCTCGGCCACTCCAACGCGACGGCGGCCGAAACACGCGCCGCGATTTCCGCCGGTGCCGTTAGCGCAACCCACACCTTCAATGCCATGCGTGCACTCGATCATCGCGAGCCTGGAATTCTAGGAACTGTGCTGACCACCGATTCGCTCTTCGCAGAACTGATCTGCGATGGCATTCACGTTGCGCCGGAGATGGTGCGGCTCTGGTATCGCGCCAAGGGTCCACATCGCGGCATCCTGGTAACCGACGCCATGAGTGCCGCCGGCATGCCTGACGGTGAATATCAACTCGGCGGATTCGCAGTGCAGGTGGCAGAAGGCAGAGCCACGGCGCGCGGCGTTCTGGCCGGAAGCGTATTGACGCTCGATCGCGCCTTAAACAATTTTATGAAGTTCACAGGCGCGCAACTCGAGGACGCACTGCAGCTGCTTACGGCCAACCCTGCAGGGATGACTAGGCTTGAAAGCAGCGTCGGTTCGCTCGCCGAAGGTCGCGCCGCAAATCTTGTCGCGCTTGATGCAGAAGGCCGGCTTCTGGCCGCGATTATCAATGGCAAACAGACTTCGCTTTTCTAATTGGCAGCTTCGGCAAGCCGCTGCGCGCGCCAGATTGCTCCATCAAGCGAAACAGCCGCCTTGTCCTGAATGGGCAATGCAGGCGCGGCATCATGTAGGCCTTTGAAGAACGCTTCGCGTACGGTCGTCATCTTTTCAACTACGCCGCCGGTCCACGCCACCGGAACTTCGCCTGCGATGTTGTGTTTCTTGCGCAGCTTTTCGCGCACCAGCAGAACGAATTCTATTAAATCCGCTGCCGCCTGTTTGAGTACGCCAACCGCAACCGCGTCGCCGGCCTGGGCAAGCTCATAAATTGCCGGTGCCAACGCCGCGAAGTCGGGACCAGGTGTGCCGTCGCCGAGGTTGACCAGCTTATCGAGATCGGGCGTTCCCCAAATCTCGCCAACTTTTTTGAGCACCTGCGTCGGCTCGCCGCGATCGTAGGCGCGCAACGCACGACGAACGCTATGCAATCCGATCCAGTAGCCGGAGCCCTCGTCGCCCAGTCGCGAACTCCATCCACCCGCGCTCTCAATACTTCCATCGGGCGCTCGGCCGATCGTATTCGATCCGGTGCCGGCAATCTGCAGAATTCCCGGGCCGCCCCTGAAAGCCGCGTCCAGCGCGATGACCTGATCGCCGACGACTTCGGATTTCTCCACGCCAAAATCGTCGAACACCGCGGTCACCCATTCGGTAATGCCGGGCATGGAAACACTGGCGATTCCGCAGCACGCGGCCTTCACACTCTTGACCCCGGCCTGCGCATACACGTCCTTCAGCACCTCGCGCAGATTGGCATCCGCAGCCTCAGCGCCAACGCGCAGCCGCTTGATGGAGCCGCTCATGCCGTGGCCCAGAAGCTTGTCGCCATCAACAATGGAGGCTCGCGTGTGTGTACCGCCTCCATCGATTCCAAGCACCACACTCATCCGTTCCCGCCTTCCAGTTTCACTTCATTTGCCGGCATCATCGCCCGGCTCGTTGCCGCCATCACGCAATGTTCCGGCCAATATGTTCAGGCTGCCATCGTTCTTTGCCGGAGCGAGGCCAAGCATGTGCGCAAGCCACGGATACAGGTTTACGTTCTCGAACGGCGCAACCATCTTCCCCTTCACTATATCGGGGCCTGCCGCGATGAAGTTGGATTTCATCTCCGGCACTTTGCGCGGATCGAATCCATGTATGCCCAGTTCCGGCGGACGATCGGGAGTACCATCGGCGGTCGCATGGGCGCGAATGGCAAAGGGGCCAGTGGCCACAATCACCGGGTCGCCTTCACGTTCGTTCTGGTTGTAGTTCAACTCCGGCGGAACATTCTTGCGTCGATACACCATGAATTGTGACGACGCCTTTTTCAGCTGGTCATAGACACGCGCACGATCCTGCTCCGACTTTCCGTAGAGCAGCGAACCTGCAACATCGAAACCTTGCAGATTTGCAAATTGATCGAGCGTGATCCACTCGCCCGACGGGTGCGTCATGCCGTGATCGGTCACAATCACAAGATCAATGGGAAGACCAGTTGTATCTAAAGCCTTCTTCAATTTTCCGATGAGCGCGTCAATCTTCAAAACTGCTGCGCGAGTTTGTGGAGCGTCAGGACCAAATTCATGACCTGCGTCATCCGCCTCAGAGAAGTGCAGAAGGATCAAGTGAGGCCTTTGCTCCGCGGGCATGCGAAGCAGCGCAACCGCGTCATCGATGCGCGCCTGCTGCGTATCAGCAGACGCCTCGGTTTTCGAATTGTGCTCAGCGTACCAGGTTGGCCGATGCCCGGCGATCTCAGCATCACACCCCGGCCAGAAGATGCACGCCGTGCGCATTCCCTGGCTTTCAGCAAGACTCCAAAGCGGCACGCCGCTCACCCACGACCCGTCTTGTGTGGACTCAGGATCGAAAGCATTGAAGGTCTTTTGCCGGGCCGGATCGATAAAGCTGTTCGCAACAATTCCGTGATGCTCGGGATAGAGCCCTGTGGCAATGGTGAAGTGATTGGGATACGTGAGAGCGGGAAAAGCCGGCAACATGCCGTCCGGCGCCCACACTCCACCTTTAGCCAGTGCCAGCAACTGCGCGGCATTGTCCCGCTTTGCGTAGTCCCAGCGAAAGCCCTCAAGTGAAACGAGCACGACGTAATGTCGGCCTTGAGCAACCGTAGAGTTAGGAGCGTTGTCGACCTGCACCAGCGGCAGCTTCGGATTTAGCCCCTTCGACTGCCCAGCAGCAACCCGAGCCACAGCCAACCCCGGCACCAGCAGAGCCAATGCAAATGCCGTGCGGGCAACACCAGTAAGACGCGCCACGATCACCTCCGAAGGTGCAGGCCTGAAGACCGCCTTATCATCAGACTTTCTGGCGGAACCATAGTGAGCCCCAGGGTTTGCCGGGAAGCTTGACGTCAGCCTTACCCGCGTACTCGCCCGGCAGCGGCGTGCACGTGAGAGCGAGCGTATCAACATACTCGGCGGTATAGGTCTTGCCTTCCGGCAGGTTGAACGTACTTTCGGCGGGCTGGTGATCGTCAAAATAATAAAAAATCACCGAATCATTCAGCCGCCGCGCGCCAACCGGATCGTCGTTGATAGCCGTGAATCCTATTTGCCCCGGTCCCACAGCGATGGTCTCTTCAAGCAGCTTACGCAGAAACGCAATCTGCGCCGGGCTGGTGCCGTGCAGAACACCGCCATGCGACCACCACAAAATATCCTCAGGGTGAATGAAAGTTTCGCCATGGCCGCAATACGTTCCCTGCGCGGCAGCCACCCAGAAACGCCGCGTCATTGCGTCACCGGAGATGTTGCCCCAGCGCGAAGCTATGTTGCCTTCGTATTTGCACTCATCAAAGACCACCGGTTTTTGCCAGTCGGCGCGCCAGCCTGCGGCACGCTCCATGCGCGAGTCCTGCACGCCCGCGTGACTGCACCAGCCGCGCCAGTATTCATATTGGTGATAGCCGTAATGGATCGAACGCAGATGATCAAACGCGTCGCTGTCGGCAACAATGCGCGCGTAACGATCCCAGTCCTTCGCGGTCTTGTCTTTCATAAAGTCAAACTCGTTGGCCAGTGACCACCACACATTGCGGAACGCGCTGAAGCGCGCAATCACGTAGCGCAGATAGCGATCGTCCACGTCGGCAGGCATCGATTGATAGCCCCACTTGTCGTAGGGGTGAAACAAAATCAGATCAGCCTGTACGCCGATGCGTCGTAGTTCCACAATCAACTTGTCAATATGCTGAAAGTACGCCGGATTGAAAGTCGAGTAGTCGTTCTTTTCGCCGTCGCGCGGAAACGGATACATGGACGGCTCTTTGCGATTGTGTTGATACCACTTGGGGAACAGGCACATGCGAATCTTGTTAAACGGCGAGTTGCTCAGCGTCTGGATGGTCTGCTTCTGCGTTTCTTCGGCCTGAAATGCCCACGCATAGCAGGTGGTGCCGCACTCAACATAAGGCGTGCCGTCCGCGTAGCCAAAGTGAAACTGATCGCGCACTGAAACTGGTCCGAGATTGCCTTCACCCGGCGCTACACATTCAAACGATCCGGACTTTTTGTCTAGAGCTGCCTGGTTGCTATTCGTTGTCCAGGTCCACACACCGGGTTCATCAGGCAGGAAGCGAATTTTATAAGAGCCGTCGCCGTCGTAGAATCCCGCCACCGTGATCGAGCGATTCTGATGATGGAATGTTGCCGCAAGCGTTACGTCGAGGAATGGATTGCCGCTCGTCGGCCCCGCCAAATTGATTTCCAGGTAATCCCAGCGCGGTACCTGGCTGCTGACATTCGCTGCGGTTGCAGCGGCTTCAGCCACGGCTGGCGCGGACGCTGCTGCAGCAGCCAACGACGAGAGCTTGAGCATATCGCGACGATTCATAACATCCCTTTCAGCACAACTTAACGCCACTGGGCATGGTAATTCATTGAGCGGCAGGTTGACCTACACGCCGCCCGCAGCGATATAAAGGACTCGTCGTCCAATACCAGTGAGTGCATGAACAGGCAAGACAGGAGCATCATGGATCGCCGCAATTTTCTAAAAGCAACAGGAACACTCATCGCCAGCACAGCCGTGGCCCCGGCAGTTTCGAGTGCCTACGGTGCCGAAGCCGCACCTGCCGCGAATGGACGCGTGCTACTTCCGATCAATCGCCGCTGGCGGTACAGCCCTAAAAACAGTGCGGCCGCGCACGAGCGTGCATTCGACGACAGCGGATTTGCACGCGTTACTATTCCGCACACTAACGTGCGTCTGCCCTGGCACAGTTTTGACGACATAGACTACGAATTTATTTCGATTTATCGCCGCCATTTTCGTTTGCCAGCCGGTGCGCGCGGCCGCCGCGTCTTCGTCGACTTTGAAGGCGTGATGACAGCATCGACAGTGTGGCTCAACGGCGTTGGCCTGGGCGAATACAAAGGCGGCTTCACTCCGTTTTCATTTGAGCTGACGCAGCACATCGACTGGGACGGCGATAACGTGCTTGCCGTTGAAGTGGATTCGACCGAACGCGCCGACATTCCTCCCTTCGGCTACGAGATCGACTACCTGACCTTTGGCGGCATCTATCGCGAGGTACAGCTGCGGCTGGTTTCGCCTACCTATATCGAAAATATCTTCGCGCAGACAATCGATGTTTTGTCCGCCGAGCCAAAGCTCCAGGTGCGATGCGATCTAGTCAGTGAAAAACCTCTGGACGCCGGATGGACGATTGAGGTTGCCATCTTTGATGGCGACCGGCAAATCGCGAACGTTGTGCAACCGCTTGCTGCTGGAATGGACTTCAGCAAGACTGGAGATGTTGTATCTCTCGAAAATCTCGGCCGAATTGAACTTTGGGATCTAAAGTCGCCGAAGCTGTATCGGGTTGAAGTCAAATTGCGAAAGGACAACCGCGTCGTTGACGGCGATTCACGCCGCATCGGTTTTCGCGAAGCAAAGTTTACGCCGCAAGGTTTCTCGCTCAATGGCAAGATCATCAAGTTGCGCGGACTCGATCGCCACCAGACCTTCCCGTGGGTAGGCCAGGCAATGCCGGGCCGCGTGCAGCGGCAAGACGCCATCATCCTGCGCAAAAACCTCAAGTGCAACATTGTGCGCACATCGCACTATCCGCAATCGCGGCACTTCCTCGATGCCTGCGACGAAATCGGCCTGCTGGTTCTGGAGGAAATTCCAGGCTGGCAGCATATCGGCGATCAGAGCTGGCAAGACATCTCCGTTGACAACGTTGACCGTATGATCAAACGCGACTGGAATCATCCTTCGATCATTCTGTGGGGCGTCCGCATCAACGAGTCGCAGGATAACCACAACTTCTATGTGCGCACCAATGCTCTTGCGCACAAGCTTGACCCAACGCGGCAAACGGGCGGTATCCGATACCTCTACGAATCGGAGCTGCTTGAAGACGTCTTCACGATGAACGATTTCGGCTTCCCGCTGCGTGCGCCGAATCATCCGCTTTATCTGAATACGGAATTCGTGGGCCACACCTATCCGACCAAGACCATCGACAACATTGAGCGGCTTCGCGAGCACACGATTCGCCATGCGCGTGTGCACGATCAGCTCGCCAGCAATCCGCAATATGCAGGCGGCATTGGCTGGTGCGCGTTCGATTACAACACGCACAGTAATTTCGGATCAGGCGATCGCATTTGCTACCACGGCGTTACCGACATCTGGCGCGAGCCAAAGCCTGCAGCCGGTTTTTACCGCTCGCAATGTGACCCGGAAGAGGAGATCGTGCTGGTTCCCGCGTTCCACTGGGCGCGCGGCGACGAGAACGTAGGCTTTACAAACGCGTTGGTCAGCTCCAACTGCGAACACCTGAAGTTTTATATCAAGGACAAGCTCGTGGCTGAGGCAGATCCCGATCGCAAGCAGTTTCCGCACCTGAAGTACGCGCCGCTCTCGGCAGACTTGTCGAACGCATTCAAGGAATGGGGCGATCTGCGCATTGACGGCTACATCGGCGGCAAGCAAGTTATATCGCGCAGCTTTTCAGGCCGCGGAGCCGATCAAAAATTCGTACTGGCTCCCGACGACACAACGTTGGTTGGCAACGGCGCCGACACAACGCGGGTAGTTCTGCGCGTGACCGACGAGTTCGGCGCGATTCGTCCATTTGCAGCAGATGCTATTCGTCTCGAGATCAACGGCCCGGCAGAGATCATCGGTGATAATCCATTTTCAATAGTTGGCGGGCAAGGCGCGATTTGGATTCGCACCCTTGAAATGTCCGGCAAGGCCAAGCTCATAGCCGTTCATCCAACGCTCGGCGTGCAGCAAGTTGAGTTCGAGATTACGCAAGCTGAACCAGAGATTGTCTAGCGTGGGAATCGATTGTCGACCTGCGCAAATACTTCTTCCAGCGCGCGTCGCATCACCGCCGCATCAGGCCGTTTCCCCGTCCAATATTCGACACCGATCACACCTTGCCCCACCAGCATTGCAAGACCGTCAATAACGCGACATCCTTTGGCGCGCGCCTCGTGAACAAGCCGCGTTGTTGGCGGGTTGGGGATCACATCGGCAACAATCGTTTCGGTGGACACAGTTTCCATGGCCAGCGGAATGCGCGCGTTCACGTCGGGGTAGAGCCCGATCGAAGTTGCATTCACAAGAATATCGGTGCCATCGGGCACGCGGAAATCGCCTTGCCAGCGCACATAATTCACCGCGAGGTCACTGCCCTGCGACTTTACTGTTTCGCGCAATTTACCACGGAACAATGCTTCGAGATCGCGGCCGCGTTTTTCATCGCGATTGACTAAAGTGATCTTCGTGCAGCCAGCAAGGGCCATTTCAACGCCAATGGCCCGCGCTGCACCGCCCGCGCCGAGCAGTACCAGCGACTTCCCTCTCGGATCGGCGAGTTCACGAAAGGTCGCGGTGAAACCTTTGCCGTCCGTGTTCTCGCCGATGAACTGCCCATCGCGATTGACGACGCAGTTCACCGCACCCATCAACGCCGCTGATTCACCCAGTCCATCGAGGTGCTGAATGACAGCCACTTTGTGCGGAATTGTGCAGTTAAATCCGCGAAAGCTGAAGGCCCTCGCTCCCGCAACCGCTGCGGCAAGATTCTCAGGCCGGACTTCGAGCGTGAGATAGCGCCAATCCAAGCCCATGGAACGATACGCTGGCTCAATCATTGCCTGGGTCGGATTTTCTGCTACCGGAAAACCGAAGCAGCCAGTGAGTTCCTGCTTGAAATTCAGTTCTTTGGGCATAGCACACATCCAGTCACGTTAAAGCATCACCACGACCACCATAGTATCGGACCGGATTGATTGCGCTGTGCCCATTGCACTTTACTGCAGCGGAAACTCAGAGGTGCGCGCGTGGTAAGGCGCAGGCTGCCACGCAGTTTCCTGTTCCTGATAAGTCGCCTCAGGTTGCGCAGCAAAGACCAGCGGCTGTAGCGTCGGCGCTTCAATCTTCCAGCGCTTCATCCACAGCATCAGCGTGACCAGGCCCCAAAGGTGGTAGCCCCAGTTGGCTTTGCGGTCGAGATGCTCGTCGATGATCCTGCGCACCTCAGTCCATCTGAACAGACCGCTTTCTGTCACTGTCCGCTCGTTCAGCGTTTCCATCAGCAAATGTCTGAGTACGCCCCGGAACCACTGGTGAATTGGAATGTCGAAACCGATTTTTGGACGGCGCAGAACATCGGGCGGCAAAGCGTCGCGCATCAGGTGACGCAGCGCGAACTTGGTTTCGAATCCGGCGATCTTGTACTTCTCCGGCAGCCGTGCCGCCAGCGCAACGATACGATCGTCGAGAAAAGGCGGCCGTACTTCGACTGAATGAGCCATGCTCATCCTGTCGACCTTGTACAGAATTGCATCGGGCAGCGAGTAGCGCTGATCGAAATCGAGGAAGCGCTCCAGGAACGAATTGCGCAGATGCCCAGGATGCATTTCAGCCAGAATGCCAATCATCGCTCCGGGGTTCGCAAACCGGAAGAACTGGCGCTTTTCATCCTCGGTAAAAGTGCCATTCCAGAAGATGTGTGCCGCTTCAGGCGGCAACAGCGACCCCTCAAGAAATCGCTTGAGCTTGTAATCAAAGCCGATCTTCTCATCGGATGCTGGCATGTGGCGCGCAAGGCCAAGCGCGGCTCTCCGCAGCGACCGCGGCAAGTGCGAAAAGTAGCGATTATAGCGATCGGCCTTGTAAGTGAGATATCCGCCGAAAAGCTCGTCGGCGCCTTCACCACTCAGTACCACCGTTACGTCCTTTCGGGTGATCTTAGACAAATACCACACAGGCACCGCGCCGGCATCTGCACTGGGTTCATCGGAGTAGTAAGCCAGTTCGCCAATCACATCGGCCAGGTCCGCACCCTCGTTTAAATCGAACTCGGTGTGCTCGGTGCCGTAGCTTTCTGAAACTTGCTTGATGTAGCCGCTCTCGTCAAACGATTTGCCGCGAAACGTGACGGAAAAAGTCTTCAGCCGGCGAGGCGAGAGACTGGCTGCGTAATGCAACACCGTCGAAGAATCAAGCCCCCCGCTGAGCCACATGCCAAGCGGCACTTCAGATACAAGCTGCTCGCTGACGGACTTCGTCAGCAGTTCGTCGAGCTCCTCGCAAGCTTCATTCAAAGATTTGGGAGCGGGCCCTGCAGCGGCGCGCGCCACGTAAGGAGCAATAGTGTGCTGGCCGTTTTGCCAGTTGAGTACGCAGCCCGGCATCAACTTGTGAATGCCTTCAACCAGCGTGTAAGGCCCTGGAACATAGTTGAGACTCAGGTAACAATTGAGCCCGTCCAGATCAATCCGCCGCGGTATTTCCGGGTTTGCAAAAATGCATTTAAGTTCAGAGCCAAATGAGACTTCGCCGCCCTGTGCGCAGTAGTACAGCGGCTTGATGCCCATGCGGTCGCGCGCCAGCACCAGGCGGCGTTGCGATTCGACCCAGATGGCTACGGCGAACATTCCGCGCAGCCGCGCAAAAGCAGCAGTTCCCCAAACCAGAAAGGCATTCAGGACTACTTCGGTGTCGCAATGGGATCGGAAGGTGGCGCCCAATGCTTTGAGCTCTGTGCGAAGTTCGTGGTGGTTAAAGATTTCGCCGTTGAACGCAATCACTGCGTCATCATCGGGGCTCCGCATTGGCTGATCGCCGCCATCAATGTCGACAATGCGCAGCCGCGTGGCACCGAGCGAGATGCACGGAGAAGTGAAACTGCCCTGCTGGTCGGGGCCGCGATGTACGAGCGCAGCAACGCCGGCCTTCAAGACTCCGGGGGTCAGTCGTCGCGAATGATGCGTGTAACCAAGGATCCCGCACATGGCAGCAATTGCCTCTTAATCGAACAAAATAAAGACTTACCCGGTAGTGCTGCAATTCGGGGAACGGTCTTGGCCGACCGAGCTTTCGCTCGCATATAGGACAACTCTATCGTGCATTTCTATAAAAATCGAGAGTGATTTGTAAACTATTTTTGGGTTCCTGTCGTCTAATGTGTTCCGCGAGCCTAGCCGTACCGAAAAACAAGCGCTCCGCCCATTCAAATGAGACCGCCGGCAGTCTCGTATCCCCAACCCGATGTGCTATACGTTTACCCATGTCTCGCAACAGTTTTTTTTACTCCACTATTTTCGCTTCCCTCACCCTCCTGTCCACAAACGTAATCGCCGCCCACTCGCAGGCTGTGGCACCGACGCCTCCGATGGGCTGGAACAGCTGGGACGCATACGGGCTGACCATTGATGAAGCGGACTTCAAAGCCAATACGACCGTACTGGCCGGGGTGGCAAAGTTTGGCTGGAAATATGCGGTCATCGATGAAGGCTGGTACATGGCCGATACGGAAGGCAAGACGCTCGAAGAAAAGAAATATCTCTGGGATCAGAATGGTTTGCTGATTCCGGTTCCGAGCCGCTTTCCTACTTCGGCAAACGGAGAAGGATTCAAGCCGCTGGCAGATTGGGTACATGCCCAGGGACTTCAATTCGGGATCCACATTGTTCGCGGGATTCCTAAGCAAGTAGTTGAGGCCAATCTACCCATTGCGGGATCCAACTTTCACGCCCAGGATGCGGCAGACAAGACAAGCCCCTGCCCGTGGGACCAAGGCAACTGGGGCGTGCAGGACAACGCGGCCGGCCAGGCGTATTACGACTCCATGTTGGCGCTTTATGCAAAGTGGGGCCTCGACTACATCAAGGTAGATTGCATCAGCGATCATCCTTACCGGCCAACCGAGATTCGCCAGCTGTCAGTTGCGATTCAGCGGACCAGGCGGCCTATCGTGCTCAGCCTTTCGCCGGGGCCCACTTCGTTGAAGGTCGCGGACGAAGTGGCGAAATATGCGCAGATGTGTCGCATCACCGACGATCACTGGGACGTGTGGAGCCTCCATCACCAGCCGGGCCGCGGCGAGTTCCCGTTCAGCGTGAAAGATGAGTTTGACCGCATCGCACAGTGGAATTCATACGTAAAGCCGGGCAACTGGCCCGACGCGGATATGCTGCCATGGGGCTACCTTGGTCCGCATCCCGGGCTGGGCAAGCCACGCGACTCCCGCGAGACGCACGACGAGGAACGTACTGAACTGAACTTGTGGGCCATCTCCCGTTCGCCGCTGATCCTGGGAGCGAATCTGACCAAGCTCGACAACTTTACGCGCTCGCTGATTACCAACGAAGCCGTGCTCAAGATGAACCAGACCCTTGTCAGCAGCCATCCAGTGGATGTATCCAAGCTGCCGGGATTTGAGAACGCGCGCGTGTGGCGCGGAACTTCGGCATCGGGTAATCACACGGAGTACGTTGCGTTCTTCAACCTCGGCGATCAACCGGTAACGCTCCGGGCAACATGGAAACAGCTGGGGCTTGCGGGCGGAATGCACAAAGCGCAGGACCTCTGGGCTGACAAGGAATTCAAGAGCATGAAGCAAGTGGAGATCGCTCTGCCTGCTCACGGCAGCACTGTGTTTGAAGTGCAGTAACAAAGTACTGCGCAACGACTCGACCGTGACACGCGTCAGGCGGGCGATTGTGCGAAACTAACTTGTCGGAAGCTACGCAATTCCCCAGCGCTCTCCCCGGCAGAGGCGCATTATGCAAATATTTCGCTCGGCGTTTATAGCACTATCCCATAATCGATTTCTTCGCCACTTCTGCGAGAACTCCAGCCTTGGCGTCAAGCTTAGCTCGCGCTTCATCGCGGGCATGGATATTCCCGATGCCATACGAGTTGCTGATGCAGTAAACAAGCAAGGGATCACCGTCACAATTGACTCGCTCGGAGAGAGCGTGACCTCGAAGACTGAGGCGCACCAAGCTGCGGAAATCTACCATCAACTGCTGGATCTGATTGCGGCACACAAGTTGAAAGCGAACATCAGCGTCAAGCTGACACAGTTGGGACTGCAGATTTCGCCTGAGCTTTCCGAATCCATCGCGTTGAGCCTGACGCAGCACGCAGCCTCCGCAGGCAGTTTTATCCGCATAGATATGGAGGACTCTTCGCTCACGCAAGTTACGCTGGATATAGTGCGTCGCGTGCATGCACGTTCTGATCTTCGCGATTCAATTGGCGTGGTCATTCAGGCGTATCTTTACCGCTCACAGGCCGATATCGAGCAATTGCTTGCCGACGGAATTCGCGTGAGGCTTTGCAAGGGAGCGTACAAGGAACCTGCGGAAGTGGCCTTTCCGCGCAAGGCAGATGTCGACGCGAATTACGTAAAACTGAGCCAGTTGCTTATGCAAAGCCCCTACTACCATGCGCTCGCCACCCATCATGAGGCCATGATCGACGCAGCAAAATCGTTTGCACGGGAAAACAAAATCGCCCCGTCGCGTTTCGAATTTCAAATGCTATACGGAATCAAGCGCGACTTGCAGCGGGACCTGGTACGTGAGGGATACAACGTACGCGTTTACGTTCCATTCGGCACTGACTGGTACCCATACTTTATGCGGCGGTTGGCGGAGCGACCCGCTAACGTGCTGTTTCTGGCTCGGAATTACTTCCGGTCCTGAACAAGTAAATTGGTTCCAGTCTCAAAGCGATTCAGCGCATGTCCGGTGTCGTCGCCGGCGGCATCGATTGACCCGCTTCTTCCGCCCGATGTGAATGGCGGCGGCGTTTCGCCGACAAGGCACGCTTCTTCAGCATCGACAATGCCCCACAGCGTCCGCACCGCCATGGATATTTGCCAAACATTGGGAAAATGTACCGATGCAGCAGGCCAGC
>JADGNO010000140.1 GCA_017883405.1 Occallatibacter sp.
GCGTTGTCAGAAATTTAAGCGTATGCTTGCCGGCGCCAGGCCTCGGCGTGTCTGAGACAATTGGCCCATTCGAAATGCCCGTATCCCGCGCGTCAATCACAAGCGATATGTCGTAGCTCGCCTTCATCGCCGGCTCGTCGAACGACGGAAACGCTCTGCGTGCGTCCGTTGGCTCAAACTGCGTCACCGCGTAATTGCGCCGCGCAGTCTTGGAAAGATAAAAGCCGCGCAACTCACCATTCAGAATGCCGGTGAACTTGATCGTCAGCGTGGCTTTGCCGGCGGGCAGCGTATCTGCGAACGTAAACGTCGCTTGTTCCTTTTCCTTGTCGAGCTTTACTGTAGCTGCTTGCTTTTTGCCGGCCGCCAACACGCTTACTGAATCAAACGTGATCTCTATGGCATTCAGAGTGATGCTCTTCGCCGGCTCCTTCATGGTGACATCGATGGTTTCCGCGCCCGTGAAAGTCGCAGCCTTCAGATCGGGAGTAAACGCAAGGGCGTAATGCGTTGGAACGACCGTCGAAGGCAAACGCTGAGCGCGCGCTGAAGGAGCGTCAGAAAAAATAAAAATGATCAGGAGGATTGCGGAGCAGGCTGCTCGGCACACGTACAGCGAACAGAAATATCTCATCAGTTTCCTCAATGCATCCAGGCGAAGTAGATCAGCCGACGCACTGATTCTTTCACAGCGGGCCACAGCTGCTCAGTTCAACACATCACCTGATAATTGCTGTTGCCCGCCTCAACATCAGGAGGTGGCCGTTCGTCACAAATATCAACCCTCCGCCACATTTCCTCGCTTGCACTAATGCATATCTGCCGGCGCCAGCTTCGGCGTAATCAGATGAATGCAAATCAAGGCCAGCGGATACGCAAGGCATGCCATCACAAACAACGTGACGTAGCTGTGCGTCAGGTACACAATCGTTCCTGCAAAAATCTGCAGCAGAACTCCGCCCGCGGCCCCTGTCATGCCGCCAATGCCCGTAACTGAGCCCACCGCGGATTTTGGAAACATATCTGACGGCAATGTGAAGAGTGTCGCCGACCACCCCTGATGACCCGCTGTCGCCATGCCCATCAGCGCAACTACCATCCATAATTCATGAACGAAGGGCGTAAGGAAAATCGGAGCGATGCATATCACACACACCAGCATGGTGATTTTGCGGGCAGCATTCGCTGACATTCCACGCGCAATTAATGTCGATGAAAGAAACCCGCCGCCCACGCTTCCGATGATCGAAATTGCATAGCAAATCACCACCGGCGTTCGGCTCTGGGCCAGGTTCAAGTGGAAAGTAGTCTGCAGGTAACCCGGTATCCAGAATAAATAAAACCACCAAATAGGATCGGTAAGAAACTTGCCGAGCGCAAACGCCCAGGTTTCTTTGTGCGGTAATACATGGCTCCACGGCACTGACTTGATCTTCTCCGCAGGATCACTGAGAATGAGCGCCAGTTCGGCCGGCGAAACTTTGGGGTGCTCTTCGGGCTTGTGATAGTAGATGAGCCACAAGACCATCCATAGCAAGCCGAAAGAGCCGGCCACCACGAACGCTCCGCGCCACGTAACCAACGCAACCAACGTCGGCACAATCAGCGGCACCACTATATTGCCAATGTTTGCGCCTGAATTAAATATCCCAGTGGCAGTTGCACGTTCCCGCTTGGGAAACCACTCAGCTACAGTCTTGATACACGCCGGGAAGTTTGCCGACTCGCCAATGCCGAGCAGAAACATTGCCACCGCGAAGGTGATCACGGAGAATGCCGCGCCCGGCAGCATGGCCGCGATACTCCAAATGCCGATGGCAATCGTAAAAGCCTTGCGCGTTCCCAGCTTGTCGGTCAGGCCGCCAGCCACCACCATGCCGATCGCGTAGGCAGCCTGAAATGCAGCCGTGATAATTCCATACTTGAAGTCATTCAGACCCGGAATCACGCTTTCGAGATACGTCTTCAAATAGGCGATGACGCCGCGATCAACATAGGAGATAACGGTGGCCAGAAACAGCAGGCCGCAGATCACCCAGCGCTGATGCGTCATCTTGCCTTGAGCTGTGGGATCCATCGGGACAGGCTGTCCCCCCGAAAGCTGTGCAACCATCTCGTGCGCCTCCAAATATCGGTCGCTGATAACCGGTGGCCTAAATCGCCAGTGGTAAGACCACGCCGATTATAGACGGCAAACCGCCAGGCGCGCGCGGTGAATAACCGAAGAGCCGTAAGAGGTAGCCATGACAGCTGATCTTGGGGAATATCCGTCGTTATACGTTCGACTTTTTTGGCAGCAGGGAATCGAGCATCAACAGGCACGCTCCAACCACAATCGATGAGTCGGCCACGTTGAAGTCAGGCCAGTGATAGGTAAAGATGTGCACCTCGATGAAATCGATCACCGATCCATACGCAATACGGTCGTGCACGTTTCCCAGCGCCCCAGCCAGAATCAGAGCAAGTGCCGTCGTCGTCAGGGTAATGCTGCTGCCAAGCCGAACCAGCGCAATCAGCACAACAACCGACGCCAGCAGTGAAAACGAGATGAGCACCCAACGAACAACATTTGGCGAAGCAGTGTCCGCAAACAGCGAAAAAGCCGCACCCTCATTGGTCCAATGAGTGATGCGCAGCACATGCGGAATGATCGGAATCGCATCGCCAAAGGCAATATGCCTGCCGACCCAGATCTTGGTAATCCGATCGGCAACCAGAAGCAATGCAGATAGGCCGAGCAGCCATGGCAAACGGCGGGGCAGCTTTAAGCTCACGCGGCAGTCTCCCCTGGCTCTGGTGGGGCAATGCCCATTTCCTTAAACGCCGACTGGCAGCGCGTGCACACGTTCTCCCATATGCCATACGGTCCAACCTCGGGCATAAAGTTCCAGCAGCGCGCGCATTTGCTTCCAGAGGCAGGCAGCGCCTTAATTGCCAGCGCCGGGCCTTCAATCACGTTCACAGCCGATACGTTGGTCACTTCCTTCAAGCCTGCAGCGTGCCGCATCAGCAACCCAAGCAACTCACCGGGTGCCGAAATTACCAGTTCAGCTTCCAGGCCCTTGCCGATGCGCTTCGACTGACGCTCTTCTTCAAGCACGCGCATCGCCTCGTCGCGTACTTCGAAAATCTTCTTCCATTCCTCCAGCACCTGGGCCGGATTTTCAGAGAAGATCTCCTCCGGCTTCGGAAACAGCGCCAGGTGAACGCTTGCTTCACGCCCTTCCACCGCCGGCAAATACTCCCACACTTCATCGGCGGTAAAGCTCATCACCGGCGCAACCAATCGAACCAGCGTCTCCGTAATCTGCCACAGCACCGTCTGCGCGGAACGACGTGCCAGGCTCGTTGGCGCAAAGGTGTACATGCGGTCCTTCAGCACGTCGAGATAAAAAGCGCTCAGATCCACAATCGCAAACTCGTTCACCGCCTGGTACACGCGGTGAAATTCGAACTCCTTGTACCAGACCAGTATTTTCTCGGTCAGTTCACGCGTGCGGGCAAGCATGTAGCGGTCCAGTGGAAGCAGATCGGCTTCCGCCACGCGATCCGTTGCCGGCGAAAATCCATTCAGATTTCCAAGCAGGAACCTGAACGTGTTGCGCAGCTTGCGATAGAGATCGGCGCAGCGCTGCATCAGGTTCTCGCTCGCCGCCATGTCTTCGCGGAAATCAACTGACGCAACCCACAACCGGACAATCTCGCCACCCATGCGGTTGGCAATATCTACAGGATCCACGCCGTTGCCAAGCGACTTCGACATGGCGCGCCCTTGTTCATCCAGCGTCCATCCCGCAGTGGCGACATGCGAGTACGGCGCGCGTCCGCGCAACGCCACTGAAGTAAGCAGGGAAGAGTGGAACCAGCCGCGATGCTGATCGCCGCCCTCCAGATACAGGCACTCCGTGCGTGCCGCGCCTTTTCCATCCTCGAACGACTTGTACGCAGACTTCAAATCGGGATCGGACTCGCAAACCGCAAACCAGCTCACGCCCGAGTCAAACCACACATCCAGAATGTCAGTCTCTTTGCGAAATTCCTTGCCGCCGCAATGCGCGCACGCCGTTGCCGCAGGCCGCAGAGCGTCGGCAGCAGGTGAATGCCACGCTTCAGCACCTTCGCGCTCAAACAGATCGATAATCTTGTGATTAAGCTCGCCATCAATGATCGGCTGGTTGCAGTCCTCACATAGAAACACCGCGATCGGAACACCCCAGATGCGCTGGCGGCTGATGCACCAGTCGGGACGCGTCGCAATCATGTTTGTGATGCGCTCCTTGCCCCATGCCGGATCCCACACCACCTTGTCGATTTCTTCAATCGCAAGTTGGCGGAACGTTTTCTCTCTTTTATTCGCGTCAGAAACTGGCGTGTCCAGATTGATGAACCACTGTTCAGTCGCGCGAAAGATCACCGGATGATGGCAGCGCCAGCAATGCGGATAGGAGTGCTCCAGCGGAGCTCCGGCCATCAAGGCGCCACGCTCTTCCAGCATCGCAACAATCACCGGATTCGCAGCAAACACCTTCAACCCATCAAACGCAGGCGGCGCCGCGTGCGGCCACACTGCCGGATCGTAGTGAATGCGTCCCGCCGCATCCACGCGGCACGTCAGGTCCAGACCGTAACGCTGCCCCGTATAAAAGTCGTCCGCACCATGCGAAGGAGCGGTGTGTACAGCGCCCGTTCCGGTATCAGACGTCACGTAGGTCGCCAGCACTCCAAGAATGCTGCGCTCAAGAAAAGGATGCTGGAACGTGACGCGATCGAGCTTCGATCCCTTGAACCGCGCAATCTCTGTCGTCTCGCCAAGCTTGCATGCTTCGGCAACTTGTTTCGCCAGCTCTGCCGCCACAATGTAGACCGGCGCGTCTTTTCCTTCTCCAGTTGCCAGTGCTACATATTCAAAGTCCGGGTGAAATGCCACCGCAAGCGACGCCGGCAGCGTCCACGGAGTGGTCGTCCAGATGATGGTCGAAACATCGCGCCCCGCCAGCGCTTCGTCAATCGCCGCCGCATCAGACGTAAGCCGGTACCGCACATATACCGAGGGACTTGTGTGGTTGGCGTACTCAACTTCTGCTTCCGCCAGCGCTGTATGGTCGTGGATGCACCAGTAAACCGGCTTCAGACCGCGATATACGAAGCCCTTTTCAAGGAACCCGTAGAAGGCCTCCAGCGTGCGTGCCTCGTAATCGCGCGACATGGTCCGGTAGGGATTGTCCCAGCGGCCCAGGCAGCCAATACGCTCAAATTGCGATGTCTGCAGATCCACATACTTCTGGGCATATTCGCGGCAGGCCTCCAGAACGTCAGAAACCGGCATCTCAAGCTTCTTGCGGCCCAGCTTCTCGTCGACCTTAATTTCGATAGGCAGCCCGTGACAGTCGAATCCCGGCACATAGGGAGCGTCGAAGCCCGCCATTGTCTTTGACTTGACAACAAAATCTTTAAGTCCTTTATTAAGGGCATGACCCAGGTGAATGGGGCCGTTGGCGTAAGGCGGTCCATCGTGCAGCAGGTAAATCGGACGCCCCTGGCCGCTCTTTCTCAGCTCCTCGTAAAGGCGGAGCGAGGCCCACTTGGCCAGACGCAAAGGTTCGTTCTGGGGCAAATTGGCCTTCATCGGAAAGCCAGTTTGAGGCAGGGTAAGGGTCGCCTTTAACTCCGGCGCTGCGGGCATCTTATCTCCGTGGGTTGGTGCGAACTTGTTCATTTACCAGTGTAAATGGATTGAGAGCGGAAATTCAGGTAACGAACCGCAGCATCTAAGCGTCTATTGTTTATGGGAGCACTCAATCGGCCAGACTATGAATCTCTGGAAGACGGCCCAGAGACAAAAGGTTACAAGCCAGAGACAAATGAGTCCGAGACAAGGAGCGGTGCGCTCAAGCATAATGTCACAATAGGCATCGACGCTGGAACAGTTTCCAGCACAAGACACTTTGGACAGCTCACAGCCCGAGACCCAGAATCGACCATGGCAAATAATCTTCTGACACAGGTTGACTCGAATAGCGAGGCGGCTGCCGTTATGGCAAATGACCAGCAGTTGGTCAATGCCCTGATGGGCAAGACGTATGACGAGAAGCCCATCTGGGCCGAGCTCTGGGAGAGCATTCGCGATGTCTTCTTTCCCCCAAAGCTTCCGCCGCTGGAGCTCACCTCCCAGCCGATTCCGGTGCCTGATCGTATGGCCGTCAAGGCCAACCCCTGGGCCATCGGCATTTCGACAACGGTCAACCTCAGCATTCTCCTCATCGTGCTGTTCTTCGTCGGCAAAAAGTTCATCGAGACAGTCACCAAGCCAACCACGGTCTCTACCATCGACGTTGGCGACTACAACGCTCCCAAAGACGTCAACAAGGCAGGCGGCGGCGGCGGCGGTGGCGACCGTAGCGTAATTGAAGCCACCAAGGGCAAACTGCCCAAGATCGAAAAGGACCCTGTAGTTCCTCCCATGGTGCAGACCTTCGATAAGCCCAAGATCGCAATGCCTTCTGCCATCAAGGTCCAGGAAGATATCAAACTGCCAGACAATCCTGATCTGGCCAATATCGGCATGAAGTCCGGCGTCAATGTAGTGCTTTCAAATGGCACGGGCAGCGGCGGCGGTATGGGTTCCGGTAGCGGCGGTGGCCTGGGTTCCGGCAACGGCGTCGGCTACGGCCCTGGATCAGGGTGGAACACCGGCGGCGGCCTGGCCCAGGTCGGCGGACGTGTCTCGGCTCCGGTGCCATTGTTCCAGCCAGAAGCTGAATTCTCTGACGAAGCACGCCGCGCCAAATATCAGGGTGTCTGCCTGGTTGGCCTCATCGTTGACGCGCAGGGCAATCCGCAGAACGTGCACATCGTCCGCGCCCTCGGAATGGGCCTGGATGAAAAGGCGATGGAAGCCGTTCGCAAATACAAGTTCAAGCCGGCTATGCGCGACGGCAAGACCCCCGTCCCCGTCTACGTAAACGTAGAAGTCAACTTCCGCCTCTACTAGAACGCCCCGCCTTCGCACAGAAACCGGGTGCCCCATCCATCGCGCTCTTTGCGATGGATGGGATACCGCAGACCTCACCCTCCCAAGTCATATCCGCACAATGAACGTGTGGGATACCACAAACCCAATAAGCAACTACCAGCCATCAGCTAAAAAGTCTCCCCGCTTTGGTAATCACACTGAGGTGGGATTGTCCCCCTTTCCTGCATTGCCTACTGTGGTTCCACAAGGTACCCCAAAGTACAGCCTCTTCGTTACCAACGGGTCATCTGCAATGCGCTGCCAACACTTGTATTCGAAAGGGAGAATATGAAGTACAGAAACCTGGTCCTGGTGATGAGCGTTGTGCTCTTTGGCTACTCCACCGTAAGTTTCCTCTACCTCTCCTCAGCAGGCAACAGACCGGGACCCACGCCCAACCGCGCAATCGACGATCAGGTACTCCAGTACAACGCCGCCGTCAAAGCCGGCTCCCTGAATGACCGCTGCGTTCAGGCGGGCTTTGTAGCGTCAGCCTACATTCAGGCCAAGGACGAGCCAAACTACCAGGCCTGGTCCGGTATTCGCAACAATGAGTGCAGGGCCGCCGGCATCGCACAGTAGCCGCTTTCCTGCTTCACGCCCATCCAAATCCAAAGAGGCCCGATATCGGGCCTCTTTTCAGGTCTGCAAACCGCCGCATGTGCTGCTTACTCGTTCAATTTTGGGACCAGTCAATGATGTTTACTTCAAGTTCCAAGCCACGACAACTCAGTTCATGTAACCTGTAATGGTTCCGAGCCAGCCAGCGAAGTCTGCTCAGACGAGAACATCGCAGGGAATCGGCTCCGCCCGAACAAGCCAATCCATTGCATTGGCTTCATTTTGAAAGGAACGGATCTTGGCGAACCCCCAAAAATCCGGTCTCTCTGACAATTCGATCGGCGCAATGGCCTATTTCACGCCGATTCCGGCTATCTTCTTTCTCGCCATCCGGCGTTATAACAAGCGGCCCTACGTGCGATTCCATTCCTGGCAATCCCTTTTATTTTTTGCCTTCTCCACACTCTTCAGTTATCTGCTCGCTTTTATTCTGCCCTTCGCAAGGTTCGTCGGCGCCCACACATTGTCGGAGCTTCGTTGGTTGACGTTAGCGATCTGGATTGCCATCTTCCTGTTATGGCTCTGGTGTGTGGTCGGCGCCTTGAGCGGCAGGCGATGCAAGCTGCCCATCATCGGCAACTGGGCCGACGAGCAGGCTTACAGGTAAAGCGACAAACTTCCTTCGATAGAATTACGCGCTTTCGACAGACCTTTCTCCCCCACAGATGCGCTCGTGAATTCCAAGCCTCATTCGCGACTTCATCAATGCAGCGCAGTCGTGACGCCGTTCGTGCGTTAAAAGCCCTTCTTCCGTCGCTTCCGTTGCGATCGTATAGAAACACTTCGGGCAGATCGAGTCCCACGTATCGTCAGAATTGTGCCTGTGGGCGAATGCTGCAGCAAAAAAAATGTTGTGCGGCATACAGCTCCTCCTCATTGAACTCGGTGTGTAAATCTTGCAGTCCCTTCCAGCGCTCTTTCCCATAATTTCCAGAAGGGCAACAGGGCCCATTGCGATTAAATGATTCGTGTTCAAGCAGATAGCTTGATCAGTGCAGACCATCGAGCCAAAGTGGAATAGCAAAGCAATCTGCACTCACCATGAATGAATGCAAAACTCATGCCAAACCAGCCCAGACGAATCAGGCCACCCGAGTAAGTTCTCAGGTGGCCTCTGAGATTCAATGAAAGTATGGCGGAAATGGTGCGCCCGGTGAGATTCGAACTCCCGACCTACTGATTCGAAGTCCAAATCTCAGCGGGTGAATTTTGTTGACATGGTGTTGACACGGATAGAAATGCCATCTCGCGCCTCGGAGTTGAGTGCCGGCATTTATTTGAGATGTCGGAACACCGAAAGTTCAAACTCCCCGCAGCGTTGGCTGACGGCTTTAGGCAATTTCCGCGAAGAGGGGAGTTTGGTAATATGGGGAAGTAGATGTGCGCCCGTAGCTCAGTTGGATAGAGCGTCTGGCTACGAACCAGAAGGTCGGGAGTTCGAATCTCTCCGGACGCACCATAGTTCAGCCGTCATCCCAAATGCAGCCGGAATCTGATCATTAGATGCTGTTTTGCCGGATGACCATGTGTTGTGCGCCCGTAGCTCAGCTGGATAGAGTATTTGGCTACGAACCAAAGGGTCGGGAGTTCGAATCTCTCCGGGCGCACCACTTCCTCCTTTAGAAATTTCTGGTCAATGGAATCCCGCGCCTGTAGCTCAGCTGGATAGAGCATCAGACTTCGAATCTGAGGGTCGGGGGTTCGACTCCCTCCGGGCGCACCATTTCCTTCAGTGCATCTCTATGCCGCCGGAGCAGCCTCTGGCTCAGCCACTGGAGGAATCAGCGGCAATTCCTCTGCGACCTCCAGCCCCGTCGCGCGAATCAGCTTGGCAACAGCAGCAGTGGTCAGGCGCGTTGCGTCAAACTCCACGCGAACCGTTCGTGCCGCCGGATCAAGACTCACGCGGCGAATGCCGTACACATCGCGAATACCCGCCAGTGCAAAGGCCACAGACTCATTCGGCGGCGCCATAAAGCGAAAAAGAATTTCAACCGTGGTCATAATCCAATGATACCAAGGCAGGCATTAGGGGTGTTCCACCCGGCGAAGGCGGAACTCTGCAATCAGCCTGCTCACACCAACCCAATCCCCGAGCCGCAACTCAAGCTGAAAGCTGCGTTTCAAAGCGACTTGATAAACGCGCGAATCTCCGGATCGGACCAATCCGTGGCTCCCACGTATTTGCTGCGAATATACCCGTTGCGATCGATGATGTACGTCTCCGGCCACATCTCCGTGTTAAACAGCTTGGCGGCCGACTCCGATGGATCGCGCACCGTTGTGAAATCGATGTGCCTCCGGACAAGGAAGCTCTTGTACGCGTCTGGATCCTCGTCAATGCTGACGCCCAGGATCACCAGGTTGGGCTGGTCGCGATGGAGCTGAATCAGGGAAGGCAATTCCACCAGGCATGGAGTGCACCATGTCGCCCAGAAATTGAGCAGCACCACCTTGCCGCGGTACTTTGACAACTGCACCGAAGTCGTGCCATCCGCAACGGT
Organism: Occallatibacter sp.; assembly: GCA_017883405.1. Lineage (GTDB taxonomy): Bacteria > Acidobacteriota > Terriglobia > Terriglobales > Acidobacteriaceae > Telmatobacter. The sequence goes on from JADGNO010000140.1 coordinate 10,138, forward strand.
AAAATCCGGCGCCAGCTTGCCGGTTTGAGCCGGATGAGCGCCTCGGTTGCATGCGGTAACAAGCACGAGCGAGAGCAGAACTTGATAGATGAGCCAACGAGGAAACCGCACATACTTATAATACGGATCGACGGGCCATAAACGAAAGGTAGTCAAGCAATGGTGAAAGACGACGGCGGCCAGGACAAGCCGGCTAAGAAAACTGGATGGCAACCTGTTCGGGGCCTCTCCGATGAGCCTGCGGGAGGGGAAGGCCCGCCGGACTGGCGCGAATACGCCGGCAAGGCGCTCTCCGGCACGGTATTTGCCCAGCCTGAACCAGCGGAGTTGATCGAGCTCACCGTCATCATTCCCGCGCGCAACGAGCAGGAATCCCTGGCAGCCTGCCTTCAGTCCCTAACCAGCCAGTCTGAGGACATCTTCGAGCTCGGCCGCGACTGGGAACTCATTGTGGTCGACGACCACTCCACCGATAAGACAGCGGAGATCGCGCGCAGCTTTGCGGGCGTAACCGTGAAGCAAGCCGACGAACTGGAACCCGGCTGGACCGGCAAGGCAAACGCCATCTGGACAGCCGCGAAACATGCGCGAGGGCGCTGGCTGCTGTTTACCGATGCGGACACGGTGCACGAGCCCGGCGATCTGCGCCGCGCCATCCATGAGGCGCAGCGGCACAAGGCCGGCATGTTGA
>JADGNO010000141.1 GCA_017883405.1 Occallatibacter sp.
ATTTACGGAACTGCCCCTGTCTGCTGCATTGCAGCAGAAGTTGGCGGCGGCTCAATTCATTAACCCAACACCCATCCAGGTACGTGCAATTCCTCCTGCTCTTGAAGGCAAAGATGTAATCGGCACCGCTCAAACCGGCACCGGCAAGACGCTCGCATTTCTGATTCCGATCATCGAGATGCTGCAAGCCGCGCCGTCACGCCAAACCACCGCGCTGATTTTGCTGCCTACGCGCGAACTAGCCATGCAAGTCCATGAGCAGTACGACAGATTACGTGGCAAGGGCACGCCCAACGCAGCGCTCGTGATTGGCGGCTCATCGGAAAAAACGCAGATACAAGACCTTCGCTCCGGCTCCGGATTGGTGATTGCCACTCCCGGACGGCTGCAAGATTTCATTGATCGCAAGCTGGCTGACCTGCGCCACGTAAAAATCCTTGTGCTCGACGAAGCCGACCGCATGTTGGACATGGGCTTTCTGCCCGCGATCCGGCGGATTTTAGCGACACTGCCACAACGCCGCCAGACGCTTTGTTTCTCGGCCACGCTGGAGCAGTCCGTCGCCCGGCTGGTGCATGAATATATGCGCGAACCGGTGCGAGTGGCTTTGGGCTCGGTCCTCAAGCCTGCGGAAAGCGTAGAGCTGAAGGCGTACGAAGTGCGTCCGGGAGAAAAGATGGATGTGCTCCGGCAATTGCTCTATGAGGAAAAAGGACAGACGCTGATCTTCGCGCGCACCAAGCGCGGCACGCAACGGCTAGCCAAAGAACTGGTACGCGACGGCTTCAATGCCGCCATGATCCACGGCGATCGCACACAGGCGCAACGTAACGGGGCATTGAGCGGATTCCAGGAAGGCCGCTTTCAGGTGCTGGTCGCTACCGACATTGCGTCGCGCGGCTTGCACGTGGACGACGTGGCCCACGTCATCAACTACGACCTGCCTAAGATGGCCGAGGACTTCATACACCGCGTTGGCCGTACGGGCCGTGCCGGATTACAGGGCCGCGCATCTACGCTGGTCGCGGGCGCCGAGGTCTTGGAGCTTCGCCACATCGAGCGTACATTGCAGTTGCGCATCGAACGTATGCAGGCGGACTCGTCGTCTCCTGAGCACCCGAAGCGGATCGTTCAAAACACGCTGGTGTCGCGGACATTGACCGCATTGCCAGGCGAAGTTTTTGTGTAGGAAGTAGAAACTCAACCAAAAGGCGCGGACATTCTTGTTCGCGCCTTTTGATTTTCCATTCTTTGGCGGTAGCCCCAGTCTTTTGCGTTCTACGCGAGAATGCAACCAAGAAACCGACCGACCGGTTGGAATTGCACAGTGAATATGCGGCCTCTCCTCATCGGCAGGTTATAATTTTCTTGCAGATTATTTTTTACTCGTCCTTGCCGAATCTGCAAAACGCATAACTTTTAGAGAGCGTATTTTTAGCTGGCAGGGCGCATACTTTTTTAAGGAGTTTTTCATGCCCATTCAGAAGACAGAAAAAATTTGGCACAACGGCAAGCTTATCCCCTGGGACGAAGCGCAAATCCACGTCATGTCGCACGTGGTGCACTATGGCTCGTCAGTGTTTGAGGGGATCCGCTGCTACGAGCTCCCCAGCGGCCCGGCGATCTTTCGCGCGCAGGAGCACGCGCAGCGACTTCTGGATTCGGCAAGGGTTTACCGCATTGAGGTCGAATACAGCCGCGAAGAATTGATCGCCGCCATGTGCAGCCTGATCAAGGCGAATGGCGCGTGGCCCTGTTACATACGGCCGATCATCTTTCGCGGATACGGCGATGCGGGCGTGAGTCCGCTGAATTGCCCGGTCGAGGTCTACATCATTAATTATCCGTGGGGCAAATATCTGGGCGGCGATTCTGTTGATGGCGTGGATGTGTGCGTTTCTTCGTGGACGCGGCTGGCGCCGAATACGCTTCCTGCGATGGCGAAGTCGGGCGCGAACTACATGAACTCGCAGCTCATCAAGATGGAAGCGGCACTCAACGGCTATGCGGAAGGAATTGCGCTCGACATGAACGGCTACGTCAGCGAAGGCTCGGGCGAAAATGTTTTTGTGGTGCGAAACGGAACGCTGCAAACTGCTCCGCTGGGCAACTCCGTGCTGCCGGGAATTACGCGCGATGCTGTCCTGCAGATTGCCCGCGACCTGGGCATTCCGGTGCTGGAATCTGGCATTCCGCGGGAGATGCTTTACATTGCCGAAGAAGTTTTCTTTACCGGCACGGCTGCCGAGGTCACGCCTATCCGCTCAGTGGACAAGATTCTGGTGGGCAAAGGCAAGCTTGGACCGATCACGAAGGCCCTGCAGAAGGAATTCTTCGCCATTGTCCATGGCGAAAAAGCCGACCGCCACAACTGGTTTACGCCAGTACCGGTGGGCAGCAAGCAGCCGGTGGGCGTGTAAGGTCCGAAAGTAGTATCTGTTTTGAGGCACAGGTGTTATAGCCTGTGCCTTTTGTTTTGCGCTTGTGCGGGAAATCAGGCCTTTTTCGCACTCCTCTCGTCCATTAGGCCAATTACTTAGGTCATCTTGGGGAAGGTGACGTTTCGCGCCATGATACAGGGTGGCATCTTGGCCAGAGTCCCTCGCTTTTCGAGCTAGGGTAGGGACTTCGGCAACAGGCTCTCTTCCTGCTCTACTCGGGAACTGCGCCTGCTAGACGCCTCAACTTGAGGGAAGTGTCGAATGAATATTGATGATTTGCTTCGCATCGCCATGGAGCGGCGCGCTTCGGACTTGCACTTAAAGGTCGGCAATTATCCGCACCTGCGCATTGATGGCGAGTTGGTCCCGTTGACCGACCAGCCCCGCGTGAGCGCCGAAGACATGCTGACCATGGCGTTCAGCATGATGTCGGCCCGGCAGAAGCAAAAATTCAAAGAGACCACGGAAATTGATATGGCCTACGGCGTCGCCGGACTGGGCCGCTTCCGTGTGAACGTTTTTCAGCAGCGTGGCAACGTAGGACTGGTGCTGCGCGTCATTCCTACCAAGATCCGCGCTCTTGATGAACTTTATCTACCCAAGATCGTGGAGCAGATTTGCGACATGCCACGCGGCATGATTCTGGTCACCGGCGTCACCGGTTCCGGTAAGTCAACAACGCTGGCGGCGATGATTGATCGCATCAACTCCACCCGCGCCGAGCACATTATCACCATCGAAGACCCAATCGAATTTCTGCATCGCGACAAGAAAGGCTACGTGAACCAGCGCGAGGTTGAAGTGGACACGCCGTCGTTTTCCGCCGCGCTACGCGCTTCTCTCCGTCAGGACCCAGACGTCATTCTG
>JADGNO010000142.1 GCA_017883405.1 Occallatibacter sp.
TACGATGGAAACGGGCGTCTGTCTGATGGGTGAAGCGGGATACGCCTCAGAACACGAACAGAAAGTGGCGCGCTGGATTGCTTACGTGCTGGCGGGCGGCCGCGTGACTGCGGGAACACCGCTCAGCGAACAGAATCTGCTCGACCTGGAGCGCGAGGCATTTCTTTCACTCTGCGGCGAGCGTAAAACGCAGGAACGCATCGCCTTTACATTGAAGACGGGAAAGCCGCTGCGGAACTAAAATCCATGCAAGTAAAAGCGATGCTGATTACGACCGCAACGATCGCCATGCAAGTTGCTATGGCGAGTGCACAGAACGCGATCCCTACGCCTAAAAGCCCGCCGGCAGCGCTCGTAATATCGGGGCAAATTGCGATCAGCGGAAATGCCACACCGTTCCTGATTCACCACCTGCCGGTGAGTTCATTCCCTGCCCTGCCGCTCTCTGTGCAAGACGAACTTAATAAACGCGGCTGCGCAATTCCGCAAACCTACGAGGCGCACAGGCCGGAGAATGTGATCCACGCAGACTTTGAGGGGCGCGGCGCCACTGACTGGGCTGTGTTGTGCGCGGCGCAGGGAACGGTCTTGCTGCTGGTTTTTTTTGCGGGCGGTTCGCAGCCGCCGGTGGTATTGGCATCGGCCCCTGAAACCGAGCGGCTGCAGGCGCACGACAGGAGCGGTGTGCTGGGGTTCAACTGGGGTATTGATCCCGCGTCTCCGGGACAAATTGCGGATATGCAATTGGGAATGACGCCGCGTCCGCCGCGGCTGGATCACGATTCGCTCGCGGATACAATCGTTGAGCACAAGACTGTCTATCACTTCTATGCGAAGAGTGCCTGGACACTGGTGAAGCTGCCGGATTGATAGCAAGCTGAAATGACACAAGGAGAGACTGATGCCAGAAGCTGTAGTCGTGAGCGCTGTTCGCACACCGGTTGGCCGCGCACCCAAGGGCGCGCTCTCCACCACGCGTCCCGACGACCTGGCCGCAGCTGCGCTGCGCGGAGTTTTGGAGCGGGTTAGTGCATTAGACAAAGCCGAAATTGACGACGTGATTTTGGGTTGCGCACAGCCCGAGGGTGAACAAGGCTGGAACATTGCGCGCTGGGCGATTTTGCGCGCGGGCTTGCCAGTAGAGATTCCGGGAGCGACGGTGAATCGGCTGTGCTCGTCGGGACTGGAGGCGATCGCCATTGCCGATCAACGGATTCGCGCAGGCGGCGATCGGGTGATCATTGCCGGCGGCGCTGAATCCATGAGCCTGATTCCGATGGGAGGCGCAAAGCCTAGCCCGAACCCGTGGATGGCTGAGCACTATCCCGCCTCACTGCTGACCATGGGACTTACGGCTGAACGCGTAGCGCGGCATTACGGGGTTTCGCGTGACGACCAGGATGCGTTTGCATTGAGAAGCCATCAGAAGGCTCTTGCCGCGCAGGCTGCCGGGCGGTTTGACGATGAGCTGATTCCGGTGACGGTGACGATTTCTGTGCCGGGAAAGAAGGCCGGGAAGCCTCACGTAGAGGAGATTATTTTTTCTGCCGATGAAGGGCCGCGCGTCGACACGTCTGCCGAGGCGCTGGCCAAGCTCAAGCCGGCGTTTCACGCGCAGGGTACGGTGACGGCCGGGAACTCTTCTCAGACTTCAGACGGGGCTGCGGCCTGTGTACTGATGGAGGCGGGTCGAGCGCGCGAGTTGGGCCTGCAGCCGATGGCACGAATGGTGGCGTATGCGACCACCGGATGCCTGCCGGAAGAGATGGGCATGGGTCCGGTGGCGGCGGTGCCCAAGGCGCTTAAGAGGGCGGGATTGACGCTCGATGACATTGGGCTGATCGAGTTGAACGAGGCCTTTGCTGCGCAGGCTCTTGCCGTGATGCGGGAACTGGGGTTTGATCCAGAGCGCGTGAACGTGAACGGCGGGGCAATTGCGTTGGGACATCCTCTGGGATGCACCGGAGCCAAGCTGACGGCGACGCTGCTGGCGGAGATGAAGCGGCGTAAGGTGCGCTATGGGATGGTCACGATGTGCGTCGGCGGGGGGATGGGTGCTGCGGGGGTTTTTGAGAATTTGGCGAGGTAGAACAATGAACGTGAATCGGGAGGCGATGTCTTTGGCTTTTGCTTTGCTTCTTGGCATAACCGCATGGTTGGAATTTGTGCAGTTGCAGGGAGCGGCGTTCGGGATAGGAGAGTCTTTCGCACCGGTCTCGGGCGAGACTATTACGGGAACTGGCTCGATGGCTAAACTCGCAGCATACGGACTACTGCTTCTCACAGCTCTCGGCATTCTGGGACTAACACTGTCGGCGCTTGGCACGTTTATGCGCAAGAAATTTGTCGCTGTTTTCGGCTTAATAAGCAGCCTTGCCCTGCTTCCCATGGCCTTGCTCTATGGTTGGTTGGGAGTTTCAGCCAACATCGCTAATCGTCGCATAATGTCGATCACACCCGAGTCATGGGCCATTTCCGTTCTGCCTTTTCCGATGGTCCTTATGACAATCTGGCTCTGGTGGCGGCGATCCCGTAAACTCACGATCCATACGGCAGTCAATAACTAAAGTCCGCAGAGAAACAAAACAGCCGGGAATGCTCCCGGCTGTTCTTCTTCCTCCGATGAAACTTGTACTGCTGGCCTGCTTAGGCCTTGGCGGTCGACAGTGCCTTGACGCGCGCATTCAGGCGGGACTTGTAGCGCGATGCGGTGTTGGCGTGCAGAATGCCCTTCTGGACGCCCTTGTCGAGGGTTGAAACGGTCTCGCGGTACTGCGTCTGAGCTGCCTTCGCATCGCCCTTGGTCAACGCCTCGCGGAGGGCGCGCAGGCTGGTGCGCACGCGGCTGCGGTTGGAGCGATTGACTTCAGTGCGGGTTACTGTCTGGCGAGCGCGCTTCAGCGACGATACGTGGTTTGCCATTACTCTTCCTTCGTGTGGGCCCTGATTGTCAGGGAGAAATGATGCGGTCAGGACTGCAACTCGGGCCGCATCCTTCGCAGACTTTTAGTTTACGGGAATCGGGGCGCGCGGTCAATGCGCCTGTAGCCACCTTGCTGATTCCGCTGGCCTTGCCCTATCTGGCTGCGTTTTCAGCGCTAAGTTGCTCTCGGCGTTTGCTTTTGCGACCTGTAGGCGATGCTTGCCAGCAGCGCAATCACGCCAATCAGGGTTACCCAGAGCAGGATCGGATGTTTTTCCGTGAACGGCCGTTCGTCTGGGCGAGGCTGCCAGCCGGGGTTGAGCCGCTCCGGGCCGGCCGTGGCCTTCAGAGCGTTTACCTGCGGCGAGAACAGCCGTGCGTAGTCGTATTGCGGGGTGGAAAGGGCGGGATCGCCGTAACGAAGCGTGTAGGCGGTGTTGGCGGCGGCTTCAAAACATAGTGTGCGTTCAAGCATCTCAAGGCGCACGGACTGGAGCGATAGCGGCGGATCGTCTCCGTTGGCAATGGCGATGGTCCAGCGGGATGGCGTGTCGAACAACTCGCGGGGAGCTTGGGCTGTCAGCCGCTCTTCATCGAGATGCTTGCCGTCTTGAACCTGGTGGATGCGAAGAAGGTTTCCGGCAGTGGTGATGGCGAAGGGCGGTTGCTGCTGATCGTTCGCGCGCTTAGGTTGAATGGCTTCTGCGCTGATGGTTACTTCTCTGCTGAATGCTGCCGGCATTGCGCCCGGCGAGAAGACGACGCGATCAACGGGGACGTTGGCGGGAACATCGAAGGTGAAGATGGTCGAATGATCCTTCTGCGTGGCCTGCGACGTTTCGGCGACGCTGCGGTAGCGGGGCTGAGTAGCAAGTGTGCTGCCTGCGGAAAGGCCGGTGACATCTTCAGGCCGCAAAGGGCCTGTGATGCGAAAGTGCAGGTAAGGAAAATTCGACTCAGGCAGATGGAGAACAGTGCTGCGTCCCAGCCGCTGGCGGCTGAGATCGAAGATGGTGAAGTCACCGAGCTTGGTCTGGTGGTTGCCGAATCCCATGTTGCTGCCGGTGACGGTGACGGTAGCAATGAAGTTCTGCGCATTGATGGTGAGTTGCAGATCGCTGTAGTGAGTATTCTGCAACTCCGCATCGAAGACAGTCTGGCCGTCGCGTATGCCGGTGTTTAACAGCGGGATGATTTTTTCACTGCCTGCGACCGCCGAGGCAACACGAATTGTGTACGGGATTTCTGAGCTATTGCCGTAGAGGCGCAGGTCGGCGAGATGTGGCGCGGCGTGCGCAAACACTTCGGGATCGATGACGAAACAGGCCTGTCCCGCCTGCTGTGCCTGCACCTGGACAGGCCGCTCATAGCGGAAGTAGCGCACCTCGGGCGCGGCAACAAACGCCAGCAGCAATGCGGCGGAGACGAGCTTCATGAGGACCGCCCATCGTGCTCGACCGATTCATTTCTCTGGTCGTGGCCGCGCAGGTTGAGCCAGTCGCGTTGATACACAAAGCTCACGCCCAGCAGCAACGCGCCAAGTCCGAGAAAGCTGAGGATGCGGTATCCCTGGCTGAGTTCGCTTACGTCGACTAGAAAGACCTTGCCAATGGCTAAGGCCAGCAGCACTAGCGCCTGCCAACGCAGGAACGACGAGCGCCGCCAGAAACCGGCGGTAAGTAGGATGGCGCCGAACAACATGAACCACGCCGAGTACGTAAACTGCGCGTGCATTCTGTACTGCTCGAAGTCGTGTCCGCTGGTCCAGCGCAAGTTCCACCAGTAACTGTGTATCTCAAGACCGATGGCCATCAGGATGAGCGCGTTCACGGCCAGGGCCGCAGTGGCCGCCAATGAAGTCCAGGGAAAGTCTGCAGTCTCGAGATCGGCTTTGGCATTCGCCGCAATCCATGCCGTAAATGCGCACACGGCGATGGCAACAAGGTACGTTGCGAAGCGCTGATTGAAGACTGGAGTGAGCGAGGCGCTTGGATTAATGGTGACGAGCGCGCAAAGCCCGAGAGCGAGACACAACACCGCGAGAACGCGGAGCAGGCGAGATTGGTTGCGGCTGGCCAACCACAACAGCGCCGCACCCTCGACAAGCCACCCGGTGGTGATCCAGCGGCCATGCGCTTTAAGCGGAATGGCGATGGTAAGAAACACAACAGCGATGGCCAGATGCAAACCGGATAGAACCGCAGGGCTCGACTTGAGCCTTCCATTTTCTGGCAGGCGAAGCAGCAGCAAATAAAACGCAGCGAACGCTACGGCGAGCCAGGCCTGCGCCCATTCAGTGCCGGGGCGGTCGAGTATGGCGTAGAAACCGAGGAAGCCCCAGGCCGCATTGGCGAGCGGCAGAACTACGAGCGCCAGGTTGTCCCACCCGGCGATGCGAGATTCGTCGTCGAGTTTTCGCTGAACCAGTCGCGGCGCAAAGGCAAAAACGAGGAAGAAGCAGGCGAGGAAGAATGCCGTACGCAATGCCTGCGCATTTGTGTAGTAGCCAAACGACCACGCGATGTAGAAAAGCGACGATCCCAGGAAAGCCATGAACAACAGGCGCGACCATGGCCGCAGGGCAAGCAGGATGAGAACAGCGATGTCGATTACGAGTAGATATGTGAAGAGTGCGGCTTCGTGGTTTTCGCCGGTGGAGAGCAGCAGCGGCGTACTGACGCCGCCGACAATCGCGTACAGGGCAAGCAGTTCCGCATCCTGCATCCACGCCATGAATCCGTTAAAAGCTGTAACTATGACCATGGCCGCAAACGCAACACTGGCAGGCACTAACTGGTAGAGCGAAAATGCCGCCCAGAGCGACAGGTACAGCACGCCGCTGCCGATGGCCTTAAGCGAATAAGAGAAGACCGCGTAGCCGTGGTTGCGAAAGCGCTCTGACCAGGCGACGAGTCCTGCGCCGACGATCAGCCCGATAAGCACGCGGCCGAGTGGGCCAATCCAGTGGTTATCGATGGCGAATTTAAGAAACCATGCCATGCCGATGAGCACGGCGAGGATGCCTACGCGATTGAACCACTGCGAGCCTATGCGGCTTTCGAGGGAACGCGTGTCGGCGGAATCGGCCTGGTGTGGGTGGTACTGGCTTACAAAAAGCCGGGCTGCATCCAGTTGAGGCAACGGCGCCGGAGTATAAGCCTGCTCCGGCGCGGGCGGAGGCGGAGGAAACGGCTCTGATACCGTTGGCTTCGGAGCAGGCTGCCCTGGGGACTGCGGCTCCAGTATTCCTCGGTTGAGCAGCACCTGCTCGAGCTGATGAACGCGCTGGCGCAGTTCAACCACCTGCGCTTCAAGACTTTGAGAATTGTCAGGATCCATCGCCGTCCACTGTACCGCATAGGGGTGCGTATTTCCACTCGGAAGATGCATCAAATAATCAGGCAGGAAGGACCGGAATGGCGCAGCAGCAGTGAGACTAGACGGTACTTTCGTGGGAGATGCTGTTAGCGGTTAACGCGGGGAAGAGCAGGCAGAGGCCAGAGCAAGATCAGCGTCAGCAGCGGGTTCGGGGCTGGTAAATACCGGAGGAGGTATCTATCAAGGATCAGGCTCTTGACGGAATTATTGACGCGCCGATTGACGCATTGACCGGCTCGCGCTACTCTCAAGCCCAGATAAAGGATTTGGTCGCCTACGCCAACCCGCGGTGCCTAAGGGCAGTCAAGAGCTTCGGCTCGAGGCCGTCATGTGCTCCCGCAAACCTGCTGAACGCTGTTGCCACGTCACTCTCCTCTCATCCACCTGCGACTAGCGAGTTAACTGCCGAAAATTTCTACAAAAACTCTTCGGGCGGGTCCGACAAGGGCTCCGCCCGGCTTATTTCACCCTTAAATCGCCTACCTGGAGGCTATCGACCATTTTGAAGATCGCTCTGGAGATCACGCCCAACCTGGAGCCCTTGTTTGGGACTCGCGATGAAAACCTCAGACTGATGGAAGATTCACTCGGTGTTCGTATCGATTTGCGTTCGGATGCCGTTCACGTGGAAGGTCCGGAAGAGGGAGTGACGAAGGTCCAGCGGATCTTTCAAGACTTTGAAGCGCTGCGTCGACAGGGCGTCAATCCGCATAATGGAGAATTGAACGGAATGCTGCGGCTGGTGGTTGCCGATCCGGCTACCACGCTTCGCGCGCTGGCTGACAGCGGCAAACAGCGGTCGGCTGGAATCAAACGCACTGTGCAGCCCCGTTCAATCAATCAGCGCAAATACGTTGAAGCGATTGAGAAGAACGATATGGTCTTCGGCGTGGGCCCGGCAGGCACCGGCAAAACTTATCTTGCGGTAGCCATGGCCGTGGCCGCTATCAACGCCAAAAAAGTAAGCCGCATTATCCTGGTGCGTCCGGCGGTTGAAGCGGGCGAGCGGCTGGGCTTTTTGCCCGGTTCGCTGCAGGAGAAGGTCGATCCTTATCTGCGGCCGCTGTATGACGCGCTCTACGATCTTATGGAGCCGGAGCGCGTGGACAAGATGCTCGAGAAGAACGTGATTGAGGTTGCACCGCTGGCCTTCATGCGCGGCCGCACTCTCAACGACGCATTCATCATCATGGATGAAGCGCAGAACACGACTGTCGAACAGATGAAGATGTTCCTTACGCGCCTGGGCAACAACTCAAAGGCCGTCATCACCGGCGACATTACGCAGATCGATTTGCCCAACCCGCGCAAGTCGGGCCTGCTGGATGCGATCAACGTTCTCGATGGCGTTGAGGGTATTCAATTCTGCCACTTTGAAGACGGCGATGTTGTACGTCACGCACTGGTGCAGCGCATCGTGCGTGCCTACGAGTCAATCAAACCGCAGCAACAGCAGTTGCCGCTGGCGATGACTGAGGCTATCGATGTCGGCAGCCAGCAACGCGAGCAGCAGCAAGCGGCACAGCCAAGCCACCCGGCCAAGCCGCAGTAACGGTCAGCGAGAGAAAGAAGCGCCCGGATCTCGATTTGAGATCCGGGCGTTTTCGTTTGCGACAGGAAGCCGCCCAATTGCTCGTTGGTAATTTTCGGTTTGCTGGTCACTCAGGCTCTACAAAATTAGGGCGATTTCTCAAGTGAATGAAGGCGGGCAATTCCAGGATCATCGCAGTAAACCAAGTGAGCCTCCACTCTCCAACGTGCATCAGAAACACGATCCATCCGGCCACATGAAAGAACATGAGGCACGCCGTTAGAATCCAGAATCTCCGGGTTCTAAGGTGCTGACGACTTACGTAGATGAAGTATGCAAAGAGAATTGCCGTATCGACAGCCAACCCGCCCCACCTGATATATGTGTCATCGCCTACGAGGAATGCGAAGACAATCACCGAAACAAATAGCCCAAGCACCAGTGGCACAATAATCA
>JADGNO010000143.1 GCA_017883405.1 Occallatibacter sp.
GCATGGACATGATACTGGCCTTCGATTGAGTCGACCACGCCGTCAAACCCGCCATCGCCCGAGGCGGCAAGAACTACCGCGGTGGGAGCCAGCACGATGATTGCGGCAAACGGAATCGTCCAGATCAACCTTTTCAGTGCGATCGGGCGCTTCATTGCGCACCTCCGGTTTTGTCATTGGTCTTGTCTTTGGCTTTATCTTTCGTCTCGTCCTTCTTTTCTTTCTCTTTATCCTTCGGGCGCGGCGTGTGCTGCACTCCGCTCATCGGCCCGGTTGGGCCCATCATTCCGCCCATGCCGGCAATGCCACTGATCTTGCTCAGATCGTCCATGCGGATGGGGCCCAGAATCAGAACGATGTAAAGTTCCTTGGGCTCGGCCGACAAAATAAACATGCCGCGCGATTCGCCATTCACCATCTTCATCATGATGTCGGTGGATTCGCCGGTCTTGCGTTCGCGTTCGCGCACCATCGACGACCACTCGGGTGTTTCGAACGCGTGGCGGATCTGATCAATGTGGTCCATGGAATACTCGCCGGGTTTCTCAAACTCGTAGTCGCGAACATAAATGCCGTCCAGGCCCATGATGAGCTGGCGCGTGGCGGCGTCGCTGTCGTTTTTGCCGTTCATGAACTTGGCCGCAAACTCCAGCATGTTTTTGCCGAGCGTCACTTCAGTTACATCGGATGCGCGAGCGGCAAGGTCCTTTTCGACGGACGCGGGCAGAAGCTGCTGAATGGTCTGCGCTGCCGACGTGAGACTGGCGGCCGTTGCGGTGAGGAGCAGAAATGCGAGGACTCGAAACTTCATGGTGTTCCCTTTCTTACTCTGCATTGCGATTCCGATCCGCAAGCTGCTGGTTCATCTTTTGGAGCGCGTGACTGGTAATGCGAAGCGCTGTTAATACCTGCTGCCGGGCTTCTTCGCCCTTGCGGCGCTCTTCAGCGTTGTGCCACAGATACGCTCCGCCGGCCACGGCTGCCAAAACGATAGAAGCGGCGAGCCGTTGCCACATGACCAGACGCGCATGCACGCGCTGCGTGTTCTGTTGCTTGCGGCGGGCGAGAATCTTCCGCTTGAGGCTGGGCGGAGCAGGCAGGCGTAACGTGGCCTCGCGCAGCTCCTGTTCAAAATCGTCCATCGGTTCAAACTCCACGAATGTACTCCCTGAGTTGGCATGTAGCCTTGGCCCGCAACAGCTTGAGGCCGCGCTGCAGATGGCTTTTGACAGTGGCGAGTGGAGCCTCGAGCGTGTCGGCAATCTCTTCGGGCGAGAGGTCTTCCTGGTAGCGAAGGACGAGCGCCGCGCGTTGCGACTCCGGCAGCGTGGCCAGCAATTGTTCCAGCCGCGTTGCCAGCGGCGAGCTGTGCTCTTCAGCCAGCGCGCCGTGATTCTCGTCGATCTCCACCCACAAGTCCATGGCTCTCACTTTTCGCCGTCGCAGGGCATCGGCCGCGCGGCTCATGGTTACGCGCCGCAACCATGCCAGCGCGTGCAGCGGGCTCTCAATTTTGTGCAGGCTCTGATCCAGAGCCAGAAAAGTATCTTGAGCAATCTCTTCGGCAAGTCCGCGATCGCCGGTCATTCGAAGGGCGAGAGAGAACACCATCGACTGATGTTCGTCTACGAGTTGTTCGAAGTCCGGTTGCCAATCGCGCGCCATACTTGTTGCTGCTACTCTCATATCCGCAGAGAGCGGACGGATGGGATGCAAAGATTTACGTTTTTGCGTGGAAAAAGTTCAGAATCACCATGCGACAGAGTTCGGCCAGGTGCCTCGACTGCGAAAGCAGGCTGGGTGAAGGGTACGGGCTTTAGCCCGTACGTTGGCTCCTCTAAGAATTCGCTGGGCTTTAGCCCCTGAGGGAGTTTTGTCCATTCAAATCAGGCCTAGAATGTTGGATATGCGGAAGAGATTTTGGCTCATCGGTTTCGCACTGGCGATAAGTGCGGTTGCCAACGCGCAGTGGCAACTGCAGGACTCGCACACGACCGCTGATTTGCGCGGGATTCATTACGCCGGCGGCGGTGTAGCGTGGGCCTCTGGGACGAACGGCACGGTGCTTCGGACGTTGGACGGTGGCGACAATTGGCAGGCGTGCGCGGTGCCGCCGGGTGCGGAGAAGCTGGATTTCCGCGGAATTCAGGCCTTCGATGCGAATACGGCGATTGTGATGTCCAGCGGCAAGGGAGATTTGTCGCGGCTGTACAAGACTACGGATGGGTGCAGGACTTGGAGGCTGGCGGTGAAGAACCCCGATGCGGAAGGGTTCTGGGACGCAATACGGACTGGTGATTATGAAGACCCCACAGCAATCCAAGATGGGCTTAATCACGCTTTGATTCTCGGCGATTCGGTCAATGGTAGTTTGCGGGTGTTGGAATGGAGAGAAGGATGGGAAGAACGGGAACTCGAACAAAGCTTTTATGTGCGCCGTAAAAGTGAACCTCAGGAAGGTTCCTTTGCAGCGAGCAATTCAGTTCTTGAGATCGCCAGGACATCTCAAATCGATCCGATCTGGAAGTACGCATTTCGGTTTGCGTCTGGGACCGCCAACCACTCGTATGTCTCGATTCTCCGCTTTGAAAATACTCCGACGTGTGAACCGTGCCGCGCGGAGTCATCGCGAGTTGAAGTTCCAATGGCACAAAACAGCGAAAGCGCCGGGATCTTCTCCCTTGGATTCCGGAGTGATTTAGTGGGGGTTGTCGTCGGAGGTGATTTCCAGAAGCCGAACGCGACAGATCGAACTGCAGCCATTTCTGAAGACGGCGGAATGTCTTGGAAACTCCCAACAGTTTCGCCTAACGGCTACCGCTCAGCCGTTGCCTACGACGAAGCAACGAAGAACTGGATCACTGTTGGTCCGAACGGCACGGATGTTTCTACCGATGATGGGCGGAACTGGCGGGCGGTTCGTCCTGATGCGGCGCTGCATGAAGCGCCGGACGCAAACCGCAATTGGAATGCGTTGTCGCTGCCCTTTGTCGTTGGGCCGAAGGGGCGCATCGGCAAGCTGGATCGTACCCACTTTTGATCGCTACTGTGTGGGTGGGGCAACGAATGCGAACGCGTTGCCGTCGGGGTCGGTGACCGTGATGCGATTGCGCTTCTGCGTGACGGTGAGGCCTGCCGCCTGCAACTGCTTTGTAGCTGCTGCGACATCGGCGACGCGGAAGATGGTTGCTGGTTGGGCCCCGGCTGCCGACGCGCGGATCTGGATGCGCATGTCTGGCGCGCCCGGTGCGGTGATGCGCAGGCCGTTGCGGTCCTCTCGCGATTCAAAACCCAAGCCGCTCACATAGAACTTGCGCGCGGTTTCGAGATCGGGAACCGGAAGCTCGAATCCCGTCATCAGGTCGGACACGCGATGCTCGCCGAGGTGCTTGCCCTGGTCGAGTGTGTGGCGCGAACCGGGCATGTACTGCGTGAATTCGGTGACGCGGCCCTCTGGATCCTTGAGTACCGTGAGCAGATTGCCCGCGCCCGCTTTGCGCGCAGGGCTTGGCGTCAAGGCGTGTGCCGCGAGCGTTGAGTAAAGCGCGTTCAGGTCGGCTGATTCGTAGCAGACGTGCATCCAGCCCATCTGCTCTGAGGCCGCGCCCGGAGGATAGACCTCAATGAACTGGTGATCGTTGACCTTGATAAACGACTCGGCGACTTTGCCTTCGGGACTGATGTTGGCGAATGCCTGCTCGAAACCGAGCTTCTGGAAGAATGCGATTTCTTTGTCGAGATCGGCGGCGCGATAGGCGATGTGGGCGATGCCGGTGATCTGGCTGGTTTGCGCTTGCAGAGACGCACCGCAGATGAATGCTATTAGGAAGATTGAAGTCCATCGTGTTTTCATTACGCCTCCGTGCAACATATGGGAGCGACGGGTTTGGGTTTGTGCTTTCCCACCCATGCAGCAGAATGCGCTGCATGGATGGGGCACCCGTTCATCTTGCAGCTGATTAGTAATTGTGAGGGCCGAGATGCTGGCTTACGCGTAGTCTTCCCGGTAGGGCGTGAACACGTCCAGCACTTCGCAGTCTTCGAGCGCTGACGCATGGTGCTCAACGCCGCCATCCACTACCAGGCAATCGCCGGCGCGCAGATTCCACTGCTTGCCCTCAGCCTCAAACAAAATGTGCCCATGCGTGACGTACACCATCTGGTGGTGCGGATGGCTGTGGCGCGCGCCTGCCCATCCTTTTATAAATGTATGGCGCACCATCATCAGTTGCGGATTGTAAGCGAGCACCTGGCGGATCATGCCCGGTTCAGGGGTGGATTTTGGCGTGGCATCGGTCGCGGTATAAGTTACTCCACTGCTCGTCATGCATCTCCTGGATAAAGATCAGCGATTGAGCCAGCCGCCATCGACAACGAGGATGTGTCCGTGCACGTAATTGCTGGCTGCGGAGGCAAGAAAGACGGCTGCGCCGGCAAGGTCTTCGGGTTCTCCCCAGCGACCTGCGGGAATGCGTTCGAGGATCTGACGCGAGCGCTCGGGATTTTTTTGAAGCGCCTCAGTGTTGTCGGTTGCAAAGTAGCCCGGCGCGATGGCGTTGACGTTGACGCCCTTCGACGCCCACTCGTTTGCAAATGCCTTGGTCAACTGGCCAACGCCACCTTTGGCCGCGGCGTACGAAGGCACCGTGATGCCACCTTGAAAGGTAAGCAGCGAAGCGATGTTGATGATTTTGCCGCGGCCTTTGGCGATCATGTGCCGGCCGGCATGTTGCGTGAGCCTGAATACGCTGCTGAGGTTTACATTGATGATGGCCTGCCAGTCTTCTTCAGAATGATCGACGGCAGGCGAGCGGCGGATGATGCCGGCATTATTGACGAGGATGTCGATGGCGCCGAAGTGGGTAATCGTGTCGGCAACCAGCCGCGCGCACACGGTCGCATCGCCAACGTCTCCGGCCAGAGCGATGCAGTCGACTCCGGTCTCGGCCACACGCCTCTGGGTATCTGCCGGCGGTTGCGATGATCCGTGCACGGCGACGTTGGCTCCAGCCTGGGCAAGCGCAATCGCGATTGCTTCGCCAAGCCCTCGCGAGGAGCCGGTAACCAGCGCAACTTTGCCCTTCAGATTGAATTTGTCGAGTATCAGGGGAATGGTCCTTTCAGCTTTTGACGACGAGCAGCAGCGCAGAAATCTGTCTGTGCCAGTTTAATTCGATCGGCGAACACTCGTATGCCTGAGCAGGCCGAAACGCAGAATGTGAGATTCGCGCGCCGGTGGCCGGATTCCTGTGCAAACGCAGGCGGAGTAAAGCATAATCCTTGTGGCCGGATTGGGGCCTGTTTTTCGAGTTTGAACCGGATTTGAAAGAGGGGATTGCCGTGAGCAAGAACGGATTGACGCGTCGGGAATTTGTGTGGGCAAGCGCGGGCTTGGCGGCTGCGGGAACCGCTTCAAAAGCGATGGGCAGCGCGAACACCGCCGCTGACGCGCACGTACATGTTTGGGAAAAGCACGAGCTTGAGTTCACTTGCGAGCGCGAATACGCCAGCGCTTACACCGACGCCACGGTGTGGGTTGACCTCACCGGGCCGGGCTTCAACAAGCGTGTGTACGGCTTTTGGGATGGCGGCAAGAGCTTCAAGGTCCGCGTGGCAGCGACCGCGCCAGGCGTTTGGCACTGGCGCAGCGGATCGGACCCGAATGACCCGGGACTCTCCGGTAAATCCGGCGCGTTTACAGCCGCGGCATGGACGGAGCAGGAGAAGCAGGAGAATCCGCTAAGCCGCGGGTTCCTAAGGCCCTCTGCCAATCGCCACGCGCTTGAAACTGCAGACGGCACACCGTTCTTTGTTGTTGGCGATACATGGTGGGGGCTCGGCACCAATCGATTTAAGTGGTACGACGACAATACGGAGCGGCCGATGGGGCCAACCGCGGGTTTTAAGGACTACGTCCGCTACCGCAAGGCGCAGGGATACAACTGGGTGAACATGATTGCGGCGTGGCCCAACTGGGAAACCGACGGGCTGCCGTGGCACATTGTCACTCCAGACGGGATCACTGTTCGCTCGGCGTGGCTTGAGTACGGCGCCAACAGCGCCAAGAACATGGACAACGAAGGCGGACGGCCGTTCCAGTTTCCGGGTAAGGTGCCGGGATACGAGAATGTTTTTGCAGACGTGGACCGCCTGAATCCCGAATACTTCAAATACATCGACAGAAAAATCGACTATCTGAACGCGAACGGCTTTGTGCCGTTTATTGAAGTGTCGCGACGTGATGCCAGTGTGCTCTGGAAGAAATACCACAAGTGGCCAGAGTCGTACGCGCGCTTTATTCAATACATCTGGGCGCGCTACCAGGCGAATAACACCGTGCTGAGTCCAATACACCTGGACGTCATCAGCGAAAGCGTTACGGTTCCCGACTTTATGCAGGCCATAAACCTGGTGATGAAGAAGTACGGGCCGCCGCCGTTCGGCACGCTGCTTTCGGCAAATGCCAACCCTTCAACGCTGGCCAACTGGGGAGAGGACTCGTGGGTGACGCTGCACCAGGTGGGCAACAAGCGCGAGCACGAATATTACTGGTACATGACGGAAATCTTCAATGAAACCCATTCGAAACCAGGCATCAACGGTGAATCGTATTACGCCGGATATAAAGATGCGCGCGACGTGAACTACAGTCATGGCGCGCCGGGCGGAACAGACAAAGACGACATGTATGTCCGCTCGTCCATGTATGGGAATTTTCTTTCTGGCGGACTGGGCGGCTACGTTTACGGGGCCGAAGGCATTTGGAGCGGCGATATTGAACCCACCGCGCCCACCAAAATGTGGGAGTCGTTCCAGTGGAAGTCGGGTGCGCAGATGCAGCACCTGAAGACGTTCGTGTATTCGATTGGCAATCGCTACCAGGACCTGGAGCCGAATGCGGGACTAGTGTTTCCAAACCAGACGCATAACGGGCTGACGTATGAGGGCTGGGCATTTGCTGCTCGCACGCGCGACAAAAACATTTTCCTCGCCTACTTTGAAAATGGTTGCCCAGCGGGCTTGGTGCGCGGCGCCAAAACGATGAGCCAGTACCGTGCGCGCTGGTTCGATCCACGGCGCGGCACATGGCAGGATGCGGGTAGCGGCGTGCTGGAGGCGAACAATACCGGCGAAATTAAATTGCCCGATACTCCCGGCGATCTGGACTGGGGATTGAGCCTGGTGTACCAGGGACCGGCGCCGATACCTGACCATTTCTAATTGAATCTGCACGGTTTCTCGAAGAACCAGCGAAACGCGCACGCAGTTCAGGCAACAGCTGACCACCCCCGCGGCATCTGCATAAGTCGCGAGGGAAAGATTACTGCAAACCACGCCAGAGCACCCGCCTCACAGGACGCGGCAGTACAAGCCGCTAAATTTGCCGAACGGATTCCCTGAAGCGCTGAATCTCTGAACCATGGGCCCCATGACTCGTGGGCTGACAATGGTGCCTGTTTTCTGGTGGGCTTCTGGCGAGGAATGCAGGACTGGCCCCTGCGGCTTTACCATGCTGAATAAAGCATAGATAAGGGAGGAACGTACCTCATGACAACAGCAACGTCTCCGACGCTGCTCGTATTGGCCGCCGGCATGGGCAGCCGCTACGGTGGTCTTAAGCAAATTGAGCCGGTTGGCCCCAGCGGCGAAGCGATCATCGACTACTCGGTTTACGATGCCCTGCGCGCGGGATTCGGCAAGCTCGTTTTTGTCATTCGCAAAGACATTGAGCAAGCGTTCAAGGAGTTTGTTGGTGCGCGCTTTGAAAAGCACATTCCCGTTGAGTATGCGTATCAGGAACTCGACAATATCCCTAACGGATTCAAAGTTCCCGCGGGACGCACCAAGCCATGGGGAACAACGCAGGCCGTGCTGATGACAGAAGGCATGATTAAAGAGCCCTTCGCCATGATTAACGCCGACGACTTCTACGGTGCGGAAAGCTATCGCGTGCTGGCGGAACACCTGAAGTCCGGCTCAGCCGATTACGCCATGGTGGGTTTTGTGCTGCGCAATACGCTGTCTGATTTCGGCACTGTGGCTCGCGGCGTATGCCAGGTGAATGACGCCGGCTACTTGACGGGAATCCGGGAAATGACGGCAATTGCACATGATGGCGACCACGCTAAAGACACCGACGCCGAGGGCAAGGTGACGACGCTGACCGGTGATGAGCCCGTCTCAATGAACTACTGGGGATTTACGCCCAAGGTCTTCGGACAACTGCGCGAGTACTTCGTAAGGTTTCTGCAACAGAACGGTTCCGACCTGAAGAAAGAGTGCTACATTCCAAACACGGTGAACGACATTATTGTTGCCGGACAGGGCAAGGTAAAGGTGCTCAAGAGCAACGATCCGTGGTTTGGCGTCACCTAGCGCGAAGATCATTCCCACGTCGTCGAGAACATTCAGCGGCTGGTGAAGGAAAGAAAATACCCCGAAAAACTGTGGCCATGAGCAAGGCAGATCGCGTGGGTGCGGCGGCGCGCCAGTTTGAGATCGATGGTGAGTTCGTTGGAGCGCAGCCATTTGGAAGCGGCCACATCAACGACACCTATCGCGTGGCATTTCAGAGGGACGGCAAGCCCTTCTCTCACATTCTGCAAAAAATCAATCGCAATATTTTCAAGAATCCTGACGCGCTGATGGAGAACATTCAGCGCGTCACTGCGCATTTGGGCTCCCAGGTTATGGACGAGCCGGACCGCAATCGCCGTGCTCTGCGGCTGATTCCTACGCGCAGCGGTAAAGCGTGGCTGGCTGACGAAGATGGCGATTATTGGCGCGCATACTATTACATCTCCGGCGCACGTACCTACGACGCAGTTGAAAACACAGATCAGGCATTCCAGGCAGCCCGGGCCTTTGGGCGTTTTCAGGAACTGCTTGCCGTTCTACCGGCTCCGCGCCTGCACGACACGATTCCCGATTTTCACAACACGCCTAAAAGATTTGTGGCTCTGCTGGCGGCAGTTTCCGCGGATACTGCCGGACGCGCAATGCTCGCCAAACCGGAGATTGAGTTTGCGCTCCAGCGTGAGCCGATTGCGAGTGTTCTGTTGAACGCAAATCTTCCCGAGCGCGTAACGCACAATGACACAAAGTTCAACAACGTGATGCTGGATGACATTACCGGCGAAGGCATCTGCGTTGTGGACCTCGATACGGTCATGCCGGGACTGGCTCCTTACGATTTTGGCGACATGGTGCGCACCACAACCAGCCCAGCCGAAGAAGACGAGCGGGACCTGTCAAAAGTCACAATGCAGTTCCCCATGTTTGAGGCGCTTGTGCGCGGCTACCTGAGTTCGGCAGGCGGCTTTCTGACGAAAGACGAACGAAAGCTTCTGGCGTTCTCAAGCAAGCTCATCACTTTCGAAATCGGCATTCGCTTTCTTACAGATCATCTCTGCGGCGACACCTACTTCAAGATTCATCGGGAAGGGCACAATCTGGACCGCTGCCGCGCGCAGTTCAAGCTGCTGGAATCGATCGAACAGCAGGAAGAGCGCATGGAGCGGCTGGTCGATTCGCTGAGCTAGAAGCTAAACGCCGCACCCGCGAAAAAGACGCCGGCTTCCAGCCCTGGCATGGTGCAAGTTATCCATCATCTGAAGTATGGTAGGAGCGAGACACTCGGTACAATCCGGACCGATTGTGAGGTTTTGATCGCGCTCCCATGCGTCGAATTCACGCCGGTAAATTAGTTTCGGAGGCTCACGCACTGTGCCGTTCGATGCGGCGGTGGCAGAGATCGCTGGCGCTCATTTTCTGCGGCGCAGCGTTGCTCGGCAACTCATTTACGAGCTGGGCACTCGATTCTTCCACGGCTCTTACCAGCTATGCGCGCCAAACGTGGGTAATGGAAAACGGGTTGCCGCAGAACACTGTGACGGCGCTGCTGCAAACTCAGGATGGATTTATCTGGCTTGGCACCGAGGCAGGCCTGGTGCGGTTTGACGGCAACAGCTTTCAGGTTTACGACCGCAACTCCGAAGCGGCCATGCCTGGCAACGACATCTGCTGCCTGTTGGAGGGGCCTAACGGGGCGCTATGGGTGGGCACCAGCGAAGGCCTGGCGCGCGGGCAGCAAGGCAAGTTCCGCGCTTACTCCATGCGCGACGGGCTGCCGAGCAACGGCATTCGCGCACTCGCGAGAACAAGTGATGGCCAGTTGCTGGCTTACACCGACCAAGGAACTGCGCGGCTGAGCGGTGACAAGTTCGTGACGCAAGCGGCAGGGAGCTCAGGAGCTAACCTTCCCGGCACTGTTGCAACCAGCGGCAGTGGCGCCATCTGGATGGGAAGCCCGATGAGCCCTGAGGCAGCGGCCAGCTTGTGGAAACGCATCGACGAACAAGCGGGGCTGCAAAAAGAGTCGGTCGAGTTCAATACAGTTCTCGGACCTGATCAACGCGTATTTGCAAGCAGAAACTTGCTTGTAGTCACACACGGCGATCGAGTTATCACGCAACTGCGCGCCGGCAAGGAGCTGCCCGGCAGCCGCATTCAGACGCTGCTCGTTGACCGGCAGAACGCACTGTGGATCGGCACGAACCGCGGACTTGCCCGCCTAGTCGCCGGCAAGCTTCAGGCATTTCCTGCGACTGACTTGCTGGGCAGTGAGTCTGTGCTGTCGCTGCTTGAAGATCGCGAAGGCAATCTATGGGTTGGCAGCGAGTCAGGCGGACTGCACATTCTTCGCGACCAGCGATTTAAAACGATTGGCACACGCGAGGGGTTGAACTCCGATTCGATTACGGCCATTGTGGAAGATCACGCCGCGAATCTATGGATTGGTACGCAGGGCGCTGGCCTGAACGTGATTCCAAGCGGCGGCATGGCCGCCGGTAAGGTGCGCACATTCACTTTGCAAAACGGCCTGATGAGCGACGTAATTCTTGCGCTTGCTGCTGCGCCGAACGGCGACTTATGGGTGGGCACGCCGGACGGCTTGAATCGCATACGCGGCAATCGCGTGGATGCAATTACGTCGGCCGAAGGATTGCCTGACGACTTTATACGGTCGCTCCTGGTCGACACCGACGGGTCGTTGTGGATTGGAACGCGGCGTGGTCTTGTGCATTGGAATGGTGCGGCAGATTTGCATACGCAGACCGGGATGCAGGTGCTGACGCAGGCGAATGGGCTGGGCAGCAACACCGTGGGCGCGCTGGAGCGCGATGCGAAAGGCGATTTGTGGGTGGCGACTTTTGCGGGGCTGTCGCGTTTGCACAACGGCCAGATTACAAACTTCACAACTGCAAACGGACTTTCGAGCAATGTACTGACGGCGCTGTTGCCGCGCAACGACGGCGCACTGCTGATCGGAACGCAGGATCACGGCCTGAACATCTGGGACGGCGGGAAGTTTACACCCGTGACGGGTGCGGGCCTGGATCAGGTTACGATCCATGCGATTCTCGACGACCGGAATGGCCACCTGTGGTTCGCAACTGACAGCGGAATTGCGCGCTGCGATTGCGTCGATGCGAAGCAGGGCCTTTCGCATTGGATTGAATTCGGCACCGCCGATGGGTTACGCAGCAGAGAGACGACGGCCAACAGTCATCCTTCAGCGGTTCGAACTGCAGACGGGCACCTCTGGTTTGCGACACCGCGCGGAGTGGTGGAGGTGGACCCGCTGCATTTCCCGGTCAACACTGTGGCGCCGCCGGTTGTGGTGGAGCGCTTTGCGGTGGACGACCGGGATATGAAGGATCTCGACCATCCGGCAGGGACCGGCTCCGGGCCTCAGATCTCCGCTGGCCACGTTCACTTTCAATTCGAATACGCCGGACTGAGCTTTACCGCTCCGCTCAAAGTGCGCTATCGCTATCGGCTTGAGGGTTTTGACAACAACTGGACCGATGCGGGTGCGCGCCGAACCGCCTACTACACGAACATTCCACCGGGACGCTACACGTTTCGCGTGCAGGCAGCGAACAACGACGGCCTTTGGAACACTACCGGCGCGTCCTTTTCGTTTGAACTGCGGCCCCACTTCTACCAGACCATATGGTTTTATCTGCTGCTTTTGACAGCAGTGGCACTGGTTATATTTCTGCTTTTGAAGCGGCGGTTGCGGCTGGCCGAGCGCGAGTTCCAGGCCGTGCTTGGCGAGCGCAGCAGGATTGCGCGCGAAATTCACGACACACTGGCGCAGGGCTACGTGGGCATTTCAGTGCAGCTTGAGATGCTGTCGGAATTGCTGCGTCAGCAAAAGGTTGACGCAGCAGCAAAGCAGTTGGATGTCACGCGCGGCTACGTGCGCGAGGGACTGTCGGACGCGCGACAATCCATCTGGGCGTTGCGCACGCAGGATTCTGGCGAGACTACGTTGCCGGTGAAAATCGGACGACTAGCGGAGTCGGCCGGGGGTGGCGCTCTGACGTCGCAGTTCAATGTGTTTGGCGCCTATCGCCCGCTGGATGCGGAGAAAGAACGCGAAATACTGCGCATCGCCCAGGAAGCCATCCATAATGTGAAGAAGCACTCCGGGGCCAGCGAGCTTTCGGTACACCTGAGGTATGATCCGGCCATGGTGGAGCTTGAAGTTCGTGATGATGGCGTTGGTGGAGCACGGGATCGAAAGGCATCCACACTCCACGGCGGCTTTGGAATGACGGGAATGCGCGAGCGGGCGGCCACTCTTGGCGGTAAGCTCGAAGTGACGAGCATTGAGGGTGAGGGAACGACCGTGCGTTTGCGGGTTCCGGCGCCGGGAGATATGCGCGAGCAGTCTGGAGAGATCAAGTGACGAAAGAAGCAATTCGCGTACTGATCGTTGAAGACCATAACGTGGTGCGGCAGGGACTGGTAGCGTTGATCAACCTGGCTGAAGGCATTCAGGTGGTGGGCGAAGCCGGCGATGGCGTTGAGGCGATCGCACAGTTTCGCAAGTTGCAGCCGGACGTAACGCTGGTGGATCTCCGCTTGCCCAAACTAGGCGGCGTGGATGTGATTCAACGCGTGCGCTCGGAGACACCGCAGGCGCGATTTGTTGTGCTGACCACATACGATGGCGATGAGGATATCTATCGCGCGCTTAAGAGCGGAGCCAAGGCTTATCTGCTGAAGGGCATGACCTCCGACGAGTTGATCACGACGATTCGCGAAGTTGCCATGGGCCGGTCGCACATTCCTGCCGCCATTGCGGAACGACTTGCCGAGCGCATGGGGACTGAAGATTTGACTCCGCGTGAAGCGGATGTGCTTGAACAGATTGTGCACGGCAAGAGCAACAAAGAGATCGCGACCGAGTTGGATATATCAGAGGCAACGGTGAAGACGCACATCAATAGTCTGCTCGGCAAGCTGGGCGTTACGGACAGGACACAGGCCGCAACCGCCGCCATTCGGCGCGGTCTTGTGCCGTTTGAGTCGTTGAGAAAGCCTACGCAATGAAGGGCCTGAAATCCATGAGTAAGACGATCCTTCTTTCCGCAGCCTTGCTGCCGTTGGCTTGTCTGCCCGTGATGGCTCAGAAAGCGGCGTGGCGACAGGCTACGGACGCCGAGCTGGCCTCCGTGTTGCCTTCGCGCGCGCATGTTGAAAGCGAACACATCGAGACCGAGATGCGCACCGCCTCAGGAATTGTGAACGGGCAGGGCCACTATTTTGCAGGAGTGGTGCTGCTGACGGCAGGTTATTCGGCGGAGGGAAAGTACTCGCATTACCTGGTTGTGCAAGTACCGTTGCGGGTGGGCGGAGTGGCGCTGAAGCCGGGCAGGTACGTCTTCGGGTGGACTCGTTCCAATACCCAGGAAGTGCTGCACGTGCATTTCAACGTGGCGGAAACTGGTGAGCAGGTGGGCGCCACGGACGCCCATTGGATTCCGAAACCGACGCGCATTTCGAGCCTGCGCATCTGGCCGCCGGGCGAGAACGCGATGATCCAGATTGGCCGGTTTGGAATCCCTTACAAGCTTGGCGCCGATTGACCGTACGGTTCTCCACCTTTTGGTTGATATTGCTGGCTTAGATCGGTCGCCTATACTTGCCAACATGTTGCAAGCATTCCGTACAGCCATCATTCTGGGACTGTTGACGGCAGTGTTTCCGGCCTTGATTTCCGCACAAAGTCAAGAATCCGGAAGCCTTCCCCAGAAGCAGCAGACCGATCAAACGGCTCCGCAAACCACCGGCAGTGGAGTTGATACCGGCGCTCCATCGGCGCCTCAGCTCGACGACCAGCACCGCCCCATGACTGCGGGCGGCTTTGTCGCCAGCGGCCCGGTAATCTTCAAAGATGTTTCAGAAAAGGCAGGCCTGACCAAGTGGACCCACAAAATGGGTACCCCGGAGAAGAAGTACATCGTTGAGACCGATGGCTCCGGCGTTGGCCTGATCGATTATGACAACGATGGCTGGCTGGATATTTACGTCGTCAGCGGCTCCACTTTCAATGCTCTCGACGGCAAAGAAACCCCGCCACACGCAGCCCTCTTCCACAACAATCACGACGGAACGTTTACCGACGTAGCCGCGAAAGCGGGCGTGACCAACGACCGTTGGGGCATTGGCGCAGCAGTGGCTGATTACGACAACGATGGCTGGCCGGATATCTTCGTATCGAACTGGGGCAAGAATCGGCTGTACCACAACAATCACGATGGAACGTTTACCGACGTCGCAGAGAAAGCAGGCGTGCAACTTGGCACCTGGTCTGCCGGAGCAACGTGGGGCGATTACGACGGCGATGGGCGGCTGGATCTGTTTGTTCCCGGCTACGTTCACTTCGACCGCAACAATCTGCCGTCGGGCGGCGAAGGCGATGTGCCCGATCAGTACTGCGTATTCCGCGGCGTGCAGGTGAATTGCGGTCCGCGCGGGCTCAAGGGCGAGCCCGATCATCTGTTCCACAACAATGGCGACGGAACATTTACCGACGTAAGCGAGAAGGCGGGAGTGGCCGATGCATCGGGATACTACGGGCTGACTTCGCTCTTCATCGACATCAACAACGACGGCAAAATGGACCTGCTGGTTGGCGACGACTCTACGCCGAACTATCTTTACCTGAATAAGGGCGACGGAACGTTTGAAGATGTGAGCTATGCGTCAGGCTATGCGCTCAATGAAGGTGGGCGCGAAACTGCGACGATGGGCATCGCGGCCGGAGATTTTGCAAACGATGGCAAGATGGACATTTTCAACACGACGTTCAGTGACGATTACAAGCCGCTCTATCGCAATGAAGGCGATGCCAACATGACGGACATCAGCTATCAGCTTGGCATTGCAGAGACGACGGTTCCCTTCCTGGGCTGGGGTGACGCGTTCCTCGATTACGACAACGATGGCTGGAAAGACCTGATGATGTCGGACGGTCATGTGTATCCGCAGGTGGATCAGCATCCGTGGGGCACGAGTTGGGCGCAGCGTCCGCTGCTGTTTCACAATGTTGCCGGCAAAAAGTTTGAGGTGATGCCTGCGGTAGAAGGCTCGGGCCTTGCGGATGTAATTGCCGGGCGCGGTATGGTTGCCGGTGATCTGTTCAACGATGGCAAGATCGACGTGGTGATCAACGTGATGGACGGCCATCCGGTGCTGCTGCGCGATGTTTCGCCGGACACGAACCACTGGCTTGAATTGAAGTTGACAGGCGCAGCCAAAAGCCCGCGTGATGCAGTCGGAGCCACGGTCTACGTGACGGCAAATGGAATGAAGCATCGCGAAGATGTGCTGAGCGGCGGCAGCTACGCATCAACCAGCGATCCGCGACCGCACTTCGGGCTGGGATCGGCGACGAACGTGGAGGACATTGAGCTGCATTGGCCCAGCGGCAAAGTGGAGCACTTCGCGGTACCCGGCGTGGATCGGATTGTGCCGATTACCGAGGGGACGGGAAGGCCGGCGGTGCAGTGAAATTTCATGTTGTCTCTTACTGCTTTTGAGTCCGTTCGAGTAAATTCCACGCTGGGGACAGAGAGGGGAATGAATGGACACGGGAACGCGCCAGTCAACTGAACCGCACAATCTCGCAGCATCGTTGCGCACGTTTCATACGGAGACGGGCCGGTCCCTGCTCGATCTAGTGGACGAATCACCGATATTGCTCATCTTTCTTCGCCACTTTTCATGTGCCTTCTGCGCACAGACTCTCGACCGCGTTTCACAGCGGCGGCAGCAGATTGAGGCAAAGCATGTGCAGCCTGTCTTTGTGCATCTGGGGTCGCCGGAACGGGCGAAACCTTATTTCGATTACTACCATCTTTCCGATGTCGAAAGAATCAGCAACCCTGAGGCGACGCTTTATCAGCTTCCCGACTTTGCCTTGTCGCGCACTAACCCTTATTTGCACTCGTTGACTCCGGCGGTCTTGATGGGCTGGTTCAAGGGTGCTCTGTTCAAGTATGGAATTGGCCTCATCAAGGAAGATGCGGAGCAGATGCCAGGCGTGTTTTTTCTGAAGGAGCGGAAGATCGTGCGCGCCTTTCGCCATCGAACAATTGCCGATGAGCCGGATTATTTGAAACTGGTTGGCGCGGGTTAACAGGAAAGACGGCTGCGCAGTGAAAGGCTCAGAAGCTATCTGATCAAGAACTAGATGCCGGTCCAGAATAATCTCCGCGTCGTCGAACATCCACCCGCATTGCGGTCCAACACCCCGGCTCCCCTTCCGGCACTGTCATCTTGAGGAGCGGAGCGAAGAAAGATCTGCGGTTGCTTCTAAATCTCGAAACCGCATTTGACGAAAATCAGGATTATTTCTGGATAGACGACATCCCAACCGCGACCTCGACGCATAAAAGGGTTATATAAGACGAGCAAGATTTGCACTGCACCCATCGCGACGATTGCCAGTAGCTTCTTGTCTGTATTCGTCGGAGTTAGTCGCTCTCACTATCGGAGCGGAAGAGACGAATATCAAAAAACAAAAAGCCTCAGCAGCCACCAAATCAAGAAAAGCCCGATGATTGCCACGGCAATGTGACCGATCCACTGGCCAGGCGTTTTGGGGTTTCCGAAGTTGAACACGTCGTAATGGTAGCATCCGTGCTGAAGGCAGAACCGCGACGAATTCGTGATTACGACGCAGCTCTTTGCGTTCCAGTCGTATGACCTCCCATCAGTAACCCCGCAGTACACAATTGCTTGACGTGTTGCTCGATGAGCAATTTCCCAATAAGCGACAATCTGACCGGAACCGTGGGACTAGTTTGCTTTTGTGGGTCTAATTCTCGTGATGGTGCGGTTTCGTGGATCCAGTCTCTACCGACTTTCAGAGAAACATTGCGGTATTCCCTGTTCGCGATCATCGTCGGTCGAGAACGCCGAAATTACTACGGCTCCACTATTGCTGACGCCCAAAAACGCGGTACAGAACGTAACAATCGGCAGATAAAAAGGGGCACATTTCAGTCGAAATGTGCCCCTTTTGCGATCGAAACTGCCGATTTCTGACCAATCAAAAACTGCCTGCCTTTAGAACGACAAGCGCGCGCTCAACTGGATTTCGCGGCCGGGCGTTGTTGCCTCAGTGATGCTGCCGAAGCTTGACGTATTCACGAAGCGGTTGGGTGTGCCGAGGTTGGTGTGGTTGAACAGGTTGAAGAACTCAGCGCGCGCTTCAAAGCGGGCGCTCTCCGTCACGCTGAATTCGCGAACCACACCCACATCCATCGCCTGCATGCCGGGACCATAGACTGAGTTCCGGCTCGCATTGCCGAAGGTATATGCCGGTGGCGCAGTGAATGCTGCCGGATTCATCCAGGTGGTGGCGTTGTGCGTGCCGGAGGGGAACACCGCTGCGCCGGTGACGTTGGCTCGAATTGGATTCTCGCCGACAACGGTTCCTGCATTTGCCGTATCGCCAAACACCGAGACGGTGAAGGGGAAGCCGCTCTCAACCTGGTATTCCATTGAGCCGCGCCAGTCGCGCGTTACAGCACGCGTAAGGTTGGTGCGATTCCACGAGGGAGCCGCATAAACCGCGCTCAGCGCAAAGCGATGGCGGATATCGCAGCCGGGACCCTTCTCAGCATTCAGGTTGTTGTCGTTTTGCGGGATGGCGGACTCGAACATCGGGTTGCGGAAGTCCGGCGCGTTCTCAAGCGACTTGGCAAAGGTGTAGTTGGCCAGAAAGCTGAGGCCGCGCGCGTAACGGCGACGCACATTCACGTAGCCTGCGTCATACCAGCTCTGCGAGGTGTTCTCAAGCAGGTTGATGGTGCTGACCGGGAAGGTGGTGCTGCTGACCGTGACGTTGGAAGGAAACGTTGTGCCCGAAACAAAGCTGATTTTCGGGAAGGGACGGCGCGGCTGAATGAGACCCGGACCGGGCAGTGCGTTGTTGATGAGATGCGAACGCTGCAGGTGGAATCCACCTGCGCCCAGGTAGCCGAGCTCGAGAGTGGTCTGGCTGCCGAGTTGCTTTTCGACAGAGGCACTCCACTGCTGGATGTATTGCGGCGGCGCATGCAGTTGCAGCGCGGTGTAGCTGACCACCGTTGTACCAAGTACCGGTTGAGGAAAATTAAAGGTAGTGATACTGGGGATGAACGGGTCGCTCTGCGAAGTTTGCGAGAACACATACGGTACGTTGTGGCGCTGGTTGCACCACGTATTCATGTCGACGGGCGTGTAGAAGATGCCGTAGGCAACGTGGACTACGATGCCAAGCTTGGGCAAGCCCTGGGCGAGTCCGAGCCGCGGCGCGAAGCGGGTGAGGTTGGGATACATCAACCCTTGCGGATATCCGTTTTGACCGCCGATGAAAACCTGCGGAGTTCCGCTGCTGAGATCGAGGTTGCTATTGGTGTACTTGATGTCGACAAGCGGGCTCATGAATTCGTAACGGAGGCCATAGGTGAGCGTTGTGTTGGAAGTAAGGCGCCACGCGTCTTGCGCGTAGCCGTCTGCGTACCATTGGCGAAGATTCATCTGCGGTACGCCGGCCTGACCCTGGCGTGCGGCAGGCAAGCCGAGCATAAAGCTGGCCAACGCCGATCCCGTGCTGCCGTCGTTGAGCGCGTTTTTCGTGGTGAAACCGTTGGTGAATTGATAGAAGCCGCGATTCTGGAAGAAGCCCCACATGGGCCAGATAAATCTTTGATAAGCCGCGCCGAACTTTGTACTGTGGCGACCAATTTGCCAGCTTAGCGCATCGCGGCCTTCAACCACGGTATCCCACGCATGCATGGGCGTGGCAAGGTAGTTGTCTCCCAGCGGGGAGTAACCCTGAACTGTGAAGTAGGGCGCGCCCCACGCTGCCGGACCACCGAATCCTGTCCCGGTAATGCCCAGCTCACTGACGATGTCGCTCTTGTTTGCGCTCTCAGTGGAATGGGCCATGGCCAGTCGCGACATGGCGACCGATGCCATGTTGACAGCATGATCCGAGATCACGCGAGTCCAGGCGATGGTGGCCTGCTGAGCAAGGTTCTGGTGGTACATTCCAAAGCCGGGAAGGCCCTCCGGCATAAAGCCATATTCGCTTCCGGCGGAGTAGCGCATAAAAGCTGTGTCGCCGTTCGCGAAGCTGTGATCGAGGCGGAATGTGCCTTGATCGTCGGTCATGCGCTCTTTGCGCGCGTCGAGATAGTTGTTGGCATCGTTGCCTGCGCCGACGACGGTTGGCTGGCCCATCATGTTCATTCCGCCCATGCCCATGGTGTTGGGCTGGGGCGTGTATTTATTAAGCATGATGCTGGCAGCCTGACCGATGCGGCTTGGGGGGATAACGTTGAGCACGCCGTTGTAAGAGAACTGCTGGCGAACGTACTGCGGATTCGTCTTGCTCACGGGCAGGCTGGGATTGTAGTTCGGATTCGCAGCCGTGGTATTGGGGTCGTAGATGTCGACGCCGCTTTGGCTGAAGTCACCGGCAGCTTCCTGGGGGGTCGGTACTGTGTCGACCATGACCATGTTCTGCACGAGCCGCAGCGCCTCGTAGTTCGAAAAGAAATAGGTCTTTTTAGCAAACTTGATGGGGCCGCCGATCGACGCACCGAAGTTGTTCTGGACGAGAAAGTTCATGCCGTCCATCTCGTTGAAAGAGCGGGCATCCATTGCGCCGTTGCGCAGAAACTCATAGGCAGTGCCGTGGAAATGGCTCGAGCCGGTACGGGTGACAATGTTGATTTGTCCGCCTCCTGCTCCGCCCATTTCCGCAGAATAGCTGCCGGTTTCCACTTGAAACTCCTGGACAGCATCAGGCGAGGCGCTGAAGTTTTGCGTGCTGAAGGTGGGATCGGTGTTGGTGGCGCCATCGAGTAGGAAGTAGTTGGCGTTGGGGCGGCTTCCGCCGATGCTTACAGCCGAGCGCTGGCCGGGGCGCCAATAAAGCGCGCTCATATCGCCGCTAGCCGCACCATGGCTCATGTGGGCGCCAGGAACAGTGAGGACCAGATCAATAAGCATGCGGCCATTAAGCGGCAACGAATCTACTGCGTGGCGATCAACGACCTCGCCAATGCTGGCGTCCTGCGTTTTGAGAAGTTCGCCGGTGGCCTCGACCGTGACGGATTCAGTGTTTGAGCCGATCTGCAACTGGAGATCAATGGTTGCTTGCTGACCCACTTCCAGAGTGACCGCCTGAATGGCCTGCTTGAAATTGTTGTGGTCCACACTGAGCGTGTAAGCGCCGGGGACCAGGCCCGCGATCTGGTAGAGCCCGGAGTCGTTGGACACGACGTCGCGCTTGGCGCCGGTTTCCACGAGCACGATGTGGATTTTCGCGCCAGGAATGGGGCGGCGCTGCGGGTCGAGGATGGAACCGCGCACCGTGGCGTAATTGCTCTGCGCCTGAACGGACAAGGCGAGCGCGAAGACACAAGCAATAACTAGCAGAACTTTCTTCGTCATGGACACTCCAAAATCGCGCCACCAACCGGAGCGCTGGAAGGCACGGAAAACGTGCGTTGTTGCGCATGAGCTCGATGGCTCATGCGCATAATGTGGAGCCCAGGGGAGGGCAAAAACGCGCTCAAATCTGGCTCAAGAAACGTAACACACAGGGGAAGACCAACTTCCGTAAGAGAGGGGGGAGAACTCTCGAGCCATTGAACTCCATAGTCGCTGCCTGGAAGTAGCGCTGTCTTCACCCTAAATGGGGATGGGCGCCTCCATCGAAAGGTGGAGATTTCTCCGCACCGAAAGGCCGGGTGCCTGTTGTCTATGGATGTAGGTAGAATAGTGAACGCGATGCTTCCCCAACGTTCGCCCATAAGGATTGCCGGTTTGCTCGGTCTGGCTTTGCTGGCCGAGGCTGCGGTATGCGTATTTCCAGTCGATAAAACGCAGCGGGCTTATGCTGCGGATGACGCGGCGGCGCAACGCACGGCCTATTCGCAAAACGTGGCAGCACATTACAACCTGCCATTTGCGCAGGACAAGCCGTTTTTGCCTTCGCATGCGACGACCGATACCGGCGAATTCATTGATCCCAAAAGTTTTCCCACGGCGGAATATTGCGGCCATTGCCACCAACAGGTTTACGCGGAATGGCGACAGACAGCTCATGCCAATGCGTTTCGCAATCCATGGTATGTGAAGAACGTGAACCTGCTGATTAACGAGCGGGGCATTGAGTACACGCGCCACTGCGAGGGCTGCCACAATCCCATCGCGCTTACGTCAGGAGCATTGACGAAGGGTTCGCCGATCAAGCGCTCATTTGACAATGACGGCGTGACTTGCACAACTTGCCATTCCATTCAGAAAGTGAACAAACTTGGAACCGGCAGCTACGTGATGGGCGTGCCTGCAGTGCTGGTGGATGCCGACGGTAAGCCGATACCAGGACCGGTAGCGGACAAGGATATTCTGGCCCATCTCGATCGCCACGCGCAGGCGGTGATGAAGGACTTCTACCGCACCAGCGAGTTTTGCGCCGCATGCCACAAGGCGGAGCTGCCGCGGCAATTGAATCATTACAAGTGGCAGCGCGCCTTTGCTGTTTACGATGAGTGGCAGCAGGCCTCGTTCTCAAAGCAGTCACCGCTTCCTTTCTACGTGAAGGACAAAGTCTCGAAGTGTCAGGACTGCCACATGGAGTCCGAGCCGATAACGATGCGCGACTACGGCACAGAGCCGGGCAAGATTGCTACGCATCGCTGGGTGGGCGCCAATACGCTGATGGCGAAATACTACGGATACGATCAGCAGCTCGAGAAGACGATTGCATTCCTGCGCAACAAGGTGCTGAACGTAGACATCTTCGGCATAGAGCGAAACGGGCATGCGATTATCGCTCCGCTCGGCAATGCGAGCTTTACTGTTGAGCCGGGAGATGCGCTTACTGTATCGGTTGTCATTCAGAATAAGGGCGCTGCCCATACTCTTGTTCCTGAACAGCGTGATTTTTACGAGAGCTGGGTGGAGTTTGAAGCCAAGGATGCAACCGGGCGAGTGCTGATGCATTCCGGCGGTCTTGCGCCGGATGGCACGCTTGATCCGAGCGCGCACAGCTTTACCAATCGGTTAATCAGCGTGGACAACAAGTTAAACGATCTGCACCAGGTGTGGGACACGCGCATCCAGGCTTACAACAACACCATCAATTCAGGGCGCTCGCAGGTTGTGCGCTACGAGTTCAGTGTTCCCAAAGACGTGCAGGGCCCCATCAGCATGACGGCGAAGGTGAACTACCGGCGATTCAATCAGAAGTTCATCAACTTTGTGTTTGGCAAGCATTACGACATGCCGGTGGTGGAGATGGCGTCGCGCACGCGAGCGCTGGCGTTTGGCGATAACGGGACTGTGCCACCCGGTGACGATGACAATCCGGAGTGGATGCGCTGGAACAACTACGGCATAGGTCTGCTGGATGCGCAGCAATACTCTGAAAGCGTACTTGCGTTTGAACAAGTGGCTAAACTGCGGCCTGATTACGCTGATGCGTTTACCAACATTGCAATTGCGGACTTTTCGTGGCAGCGATACGGAGCGGCGCGCACTAATCTGGAGAAATCGCTGACGCTCGCTCCCAAAAATGCGCGCGCCCTATATTACCTGGCGCTTGTCGATCGGATACAGGGCAAGCTGAGCGCAGCTGTCGCCGACTTGCGCGAGGTGGTTGCGCAGTTCCCTAACTCACGCGACGCGCATCGCGAGCTTGGCTTCTCGTTCTACCAGCAGCAGCAGTATGAGGCCGCGAAGGCTGAATACGAGACCGTGCAATCGATTGATCCTGACGATCTTTCGGCGCACTACATTCTCTCCATCATCTATCGCAGGTTGGGAATGAAGGACAAGGCAGCGCAGGAAGCGGCATCTTTCGCCGACCAAAAGGACGATCCTACGGCAACGACCTATGCGCTTGAGTTTCTCCGCAAGCATCCAGATGTGACGGCCGAAAGCGTGGCCTGGCATATTCATAAGCAGTCTGCAGTTGATAACTTGGGGACGGGTGGCAAGGCAGGACAATGAAGCAGCACTTCTCCGGGTGGATTGTAGTTTTTGCATTGACCGCGGCGGTTCCCGCGACCCACGCCTCCTCACGTGCCCAGCGTACGCATGGCGCCGAGTTGTTCAACGCCAACGGATGCGTGCATTGCCACACGATCGGTAACGTGGGCGGTAACAAGGGACCCAATTTATCTGGCGTAGGACGAACTGCGGCTCCGGCTGCGATGCGCAAACAGATTGTGGAGGGCGGCAAAGGCATGCCCGCTTTCGGCGAGGTACTTGAGCCGAAGGACATTGACGATGTAATTGCCTATCTTCGCTCCTGCAAGGCGAAACCCAAGAAACAATAAGCCCGTTTGCGCGAAGGCCCTTCCCGGGTTTTCTGAGCCGATCGTCGTGTGCAATAGAATCGAATTCAGATTCACGTACACTGGTGAAGTTCAATCAGGGAGTTGGGGACCTGCGCTAATGCTTGTTGCGACGACACGAAAGACCAGCTTGTTGGCGTTGACATTTTTGTTGTCATGCACGGCAATGGCCCAGCCGGTAAAGCGCTTTGATCCCGAGGCGGTGCGGCTGAACAACCGCGGTGTTGCGCAGATGGGACAGCAGTCGACGCAGAAGGCTCTCGATTCTTTTGCTGAAGCGTTCAAGAAAGATCCGAACTTTGCGCAGGCAGCCGTGAATGAGGCTATCGCACTGTTGGCTCTGCAGCGTCTGGACGAGAGCAAGCAACTGCTTAGGCAAGCGATCGCGATCAATCCCAACAGTGCGCAGGCGTGGTACAACCTTGGCCTGGTGCAGCACGGTGGAAATGAAACTGAAGCAGCGCTGGCCAGCTTTAAGCACGTTGCGACACTTGATCCGAGAGACGCGGACTCCTACTACTTTGAGGGCCTCTGCTATCAGGAACTGAAGCAGTTCGACCAGGCCACTTCCATTCTCGAACAGGCGCTTAAGGTTGATCCGCTGCATGCCTCGTCAGAGTTTGTATTGGCTCGCACGCTACAGCGAACGGGGCACACGCCGGAAGCGCGTGAGCACTTTCAGCGCTTTCAACATTTGACCAACACCAAGATTTCATCAGCCATCGGGCAAGGCTATGGGGAGCAGGGACGCTATTCGACGGTGACGGCCGTGGAGGAACCCGAAGCTATCAAGGCCGCGATGATTCCTGTGCATATGCGGGTGCGACCTTTTCCAGCGACCACCGGCGGAAGGCCTACCGGCGGCGCTTGCTTGGCAGACATTGCGGGCACCGGCCAGATGGACCTGGTGCTGATGCAGGACGGCGCACAGGCGATTAGCGTTCTCCACCGGCAGAGTGATGGAACCTTTGCCGAGTTGGATGCGGCAGGTGCCGGATTGAAGGCCAGCGGTCACGCGGTTGCCTGCACTGTTGGCGATATTGATTCCGACGGTCTGAATGATCTGGCTATTGCGATGGATGACGGCGTGTTGATCTTCCGCAATCTGGGGCACGGAAAATTCAGCGATGTGACAGCGCAATCGGGTGTCTCATCGCGCAATCATCCCAAAGGAATAACGTTCGTTGATTACGACCACGACAGCGATCTGGATATTCTGATTACCGGATCGCCACTTAAGACCGGAGGCGCCGCGAACGTGCTGTGGCGCAACAATGGCGACGGTACTTTTACTGAACAGACTGAGCCCACCGGAATAGGTGGAAGCGGAAATACCGTTGCTGCGATTCTGACTGACTTCAATAATGATCGTGCCGTGGACCTGGCTGTTACCGGCGACGGCGCGCCTGCCATCTACGTAAATCCGCGTGAAGGCAAATATCCTGTTCAGCCTATCTACCAGAACGCTTCGCTTCCCCCGACAACCGGCATCGCGGTGCTGGACTTTAACAAAGATGGATGGATGGATTTTGTTCTGACGCATGCCGGTGCTCCGGGCCTGACGCTGTGGCGCAACGTTGTGGGCGCGGATAATGTGAGCAGAAAATTCGAACGAGTGGAACTACCCTTGCGTGGCGCTTTGCGGGGATGGGGAGTGACACCGATCGATATCGACAATGACGGGTGGATTGATCTGGCAGCAATTGTTGAAACGGCCAACGGCTCGCAAGTGCGCGTTTTTCGGAATCGCGGCAACGGCAGCTTTGAGGATGTGAGCCGCGCAATCGGCCTGGACCTCGTCCCGCTGCATGAGCCGCGTGGATTGATTGCGGCTGATGTGGATGGCGATGGCGCGCCCGACCTGATTGTGACGCAGTTGAATGCACCGCCGGTGCTCTTGCGCAATGACGGTGCGAACAAGAACCACTTTGTCCGCCTGGATCTGACCGGTTTTGCGGATAACAAAACCGCACTCGGCGTTAAGGTGGAAGTTTTTGCGAGCGGCCTCTGGCAAAAGTGGGAACTGCCAGGCTCCTCAGGATTCCAGACGCAGTCTGCACCGCAAATTCTGGTTGGACTCGGTGGTGCGGAGCGCATTGATCTGCTGCGAATCCTGTGGCCAACCGGCGTGCTGCAGGATGAAATCGATCTGCCGCAAGGCCCGGTGATTGCGATGAAGGAGGCCGACCGGCGCGGCAGTTCGTGCCCCGCGTTGTTTACATGGGACGGCCACCACTACAAGTTTGTGAACGACGTGATTGGCGCTGCAGTTGTTGGGCATTGGTTCACTCCCACGCGGCGCAACATTCCGCGGCCTGAAGAATGGATCAAGGTAGATGGCGATGATTTTGCACCGGTGAACGGCAAGCTGAGTCTTCGCTTCATGGAGCCTATGGAAGAGGTGAACTACATCGACCAGTTGCGGCTCGTGGCTGTGGATCATCCTGCAAACGTCGTCGTGAACCCTGACGAACGCTTCCTCGACGATCCTCCGTTTGCGTCGGGCAAAGTAGTAGCGAGCGCGGATGTGCGCCTACCGGTTGGCGCGTGGGATGGTAATGGTCAGGATGTGCTCGAAATTCTAAGCCGGCAAGATCATCAGTTCGCCAGTGGATTCAAGCCTATTTCGTATGACGGCTTTGCAAATCTTCATCCGCTCACACTCGATCTGGGAACGTTGAAGCCCGGTGCTCCGGTTCGACTGCTGTTGACCGGCTACATCAATTACTTCAGCGCCACCTCGCTGTACGGAGCGTGGCAAGGCGGACTGAAACCGATATCTCCCTATGTGGAGGCAGAGCTCGCGGACGGAACGTGGCAACGCGTTCTCGACGAGGCAGGTTTTCCAGCAGGGTTAGAGCGCACCATTGTTGTTGACCTGTCAGGAAAACTCCCGGTGGGTATGCGCCGCGTTCGCTTGATGACGAATCTGCAGATTTACTGGGACCAGGTACTGATCGATCAGAGCGAGGGCGCGGAATCTCGCACGACCGAGATGCCGCTTTCCGCTGCCGCCTTGCACTTCCGTGGTTTTCCAAAAGAGATTGATCTGCCGAGCCCCGGCGACCTTGATTACAACTATGATGTTGTGAGTCTGACCGGGCCCTATCAGCATGAACGCGGGAATTACACGCACCTCGGCAACGTGACTCCGCTAGTGCAGGCGAACGACAATCAGTTTGTGATCTTCGGCAGCGGCGAAGAAATTGCGGCTCAATTCGATACCGCCGATCTGCCCGCGCTGCCTGCAAACTGGAAGCGAGATTATTTTTTCTACGCCAGCGGCTACGAGAAGGACATGGATTGGTGGGATGCGTTGCCATTCACCGTAGCGCAATTGCCATTCCACTCCATGAGCAGCTATCCGTATCCACCGTCGGAGAGCTTCCCCGAGGACAAGGCCGCGCTGAATTATCAGTTGGAATGGAATGACCGC
Source organism: Occallatibacter sp. (assembly GCA_017883405.1). GTDB lineage: Bacteria > Acidobacteriota > Terriglobia > Terriglobales > Acidobacteriaceae > Telmatobacter. Next base: position 27,160 of record JADGNO010000143.1, read on the forward strand.
TTCGACACCGGCGAACCAACGGGGGTGCATTCTTTTGATTTCAAAACTCTACCGACAACTCCGAAAGACGATTTAGCGGCTCCCTCGAAGGCAGCCACCACGCCGTAATCCTTTCAGTTACCTGATGTTATGACGGCTCTCCACCTTTCGGTTGAGGCGCCGACATTGCCTACGCGCTACACTGACGCTTCCCCGGATTGGAGCGCGCAAGGTGCGCATGAGTTGGCAAGCACGATTTGCCGACACGCCGGATGTTCTTTTGAGCGAACAGCGGCGGGGAACGGTAGTCCCGGTACTCGATCTCGCGATCGGGGGCGATGAGTTTGTCACCATCGCCGGCCCGTGTGCAGTTGAGAACGAATTTCAACTGATGGCTACTGCTCAACGCGTACGCCGTTCAGGCGCGCGCATTTTACGCGGAGGAGCGTTCAAGCCTCGCAGTTCCCCTTATTCATTTCAAGGACTGGGCCGCGAGGCTCTGCGCCTGCTGGCGCGCGCACGAAGAGAAACCGGTCTGGCAATCGTGACCGAGGTGATGTCGCCAGAGGATGTTCCGCTGGTGGCCGAATACGCAGATATATTGCAGATCGGCTCGCGCAGCATGGAGAATTTCTCGCTCCTGGAAGCTGCGGCACGGTCCGGCCGGCCGATCTTGCTGAAGCGCGGTCTGGTGGCGACGATTGCGGACCTGCTGCGCTCGGCGCAGTTCGTTCTCGACAACGGAAATAAGAATGTCATTCTTTGCGAACGCGGCATCCGCACGTTTGATACGACTCTTCGCAACACTTTCGACGCGGCCGGAATTGCTCTTCTTAAACAGATAACGCATCTGCCGGTGATTGCCGATCCCAGTCATGCGTGTGGAGATCGCCATTTGGTTCCGATGCTGGCGCGCATCGGGATCGCGGCCGGCGCTGATGGACTGATCGTTGAAGTGCATCCAGATCCCGATAACGCCATGAGCGACGGCGAGCAGTCGCTGGACTTTGCGGCTTTCGATGCGATGATGGCCGGCCTTGAACCATGGGTTGCGCTGCGCAAACGATGTCTTGATGTGGTTGAATCCTCCGCCTTGCAGGCCATGGAGGCGGTTGGGTGAATAGCATATCCCGGGCAGTGATGATTGCTATTACATTGTCGGCACTGCAGCCGGTGGGCGCACTTGCGGAACAAAGGAAGGTAGCCGCGGGCGCAGACTTCGGCGACTACATTGTGACTGCCGCTCCAATTTACAAGCAGCTTGCTGAGTTGCGTGGCGAAGAGCGCTTCCCAGCTGGCGCCCGGTTGCTGCTGGTACACAACGGCAAATCTGAGCCGCTGGTGCCGGAGTTTGCAGCTTCAGTAGACGCCGACGTCTCGTTTGACGGCTTGTGGGTGATGTTTGCCGGAAAAAAGAACGCGGGCGATCCATGGCAGATCTGGGAAGTGAATCTGCAGGACCGCAAAGTGCGTAGCGTAGTTGCGACGAAGACAGATGCCGTGCGCCCACTTTACTTGCCCGGTGGCCGGCTGGTGTGGGCGCAACGGACAGCCAATGGGTTTGAGTTGGAATCAACCGAAGATGCGCGCCGACGGGAAGCGCCAGCGTTGAATCCAACGGCGGGGCCCGGTATTACACCGCTGACGTACATACGCGGCAATGCGTTCCCGACCGGTGTCTTGCGCGACGGCCGCATCATGTTTGAGGCGGGTTTTCCCTTTGACGCCGCAGCCACACCTGAAATTTACCTCGTGTATGCCGATGGCTCGGGCGTGGAGTCGTATCGCTGCGATCATGGCCGCGGGCGCTGGGGCGCGCGGCAGTTGGCGTCAGGCGATGTGGTCTTCACGCATGGTTCGGAGCTGGGGCGATTCAGTTCTCCATTTGCGCATGAATCTCAAATAGCTGCGCCGGCCGCGCAGTACGCGGGTTCAGTGGCGGAAACGGTTGCGGGTGCGTGGCTCTTGAGTACCAGGCAGGCTGGCCAGTCACACTACGCCATCAATCTCTGGAATCCAAAGCCGGTGTCTGGTGCGCAGATTGCAAAACTTGTGCCAGTGCTCGCCGTGACCGGTGTGGATCTAGTTGATCCGGTTCTTGTGGGCACACGGGCGCGACCCAATCGTCATCCTTCAGGACTGCATCCATGGAACTACGCAAACCTGCTTGCACTGGATGCGCGTATCTCGCGCGACGGCACGCTGCGCGAGACACCGGCGGAAGTGCGAGTGGAAGTGCAGGACGCGAACGGGCGCGCAGCTGTTGCCGGCAAAGCACCAGTGGAACAGGATGGCTCGTTCTATGTGCGCGTTCCGGGCGACAGGCCAATTCGATTTTCTCTTCTCGATAAGAAGGGCATCGTTCTTCGCCAAGAGCGCGGCTGGTTCTGGGCTCGCGGCGGAGAGCAGCGTTACTGCACAGGTTGCCATGCAGGGCCGGAACGTGGATCTGAAAACCGCGTGCCCGCCGTGCTGATGCGCTCGACCACACCAACCGATTTGACTGACTTGAAAATGATCCTGAGTCCCACGCGAGGAGGTCAGTGAGATGACCATTCGATCATGCGTTCTTTTTAGCGTCGTCTCAACTGCCTGCGGACTTACTGCGCAGACCGCGCCACAAGCTTCGCCGGCAGCCGCTCATCAAGCGCCTGCCGCTACGGTTGCAGGCACTTCGGGAAAGATTCGATTTGAAGACGCCAGCGACAAGGCTGGGATCCGCTTTACTCATAGCTTTGGATCGCGCCAGCTGGGCTCGCTGCTCGAAGGCACCGGCGCAGGATGCGTCTGGATTGATTACAACAACTCGGGGCTTCCATCGCTCTACGTTGTCAACGGCCGACCGCTTGACGATGCGATACATCCGTATCCGCTGAAAGAGAAGCCGAATCCCCTGCCGCACAACCATCTTTATCGCAACGACGGCAATGGGCACTTTACCGACGTAACCGAGCAGGCGGGTCTGAACCCGGACATGTACGCGGTCGCGGTTACGGCGGCGGATTATGATAACGACGGCTTTGAGGATCTGCTTGTAACTGGCTACGGAAAAGTTGTGCTTTACCACAACGACGGCAATGGGCACTTTACCGACGTGACCGCAAAGGGCGGCATCAAGGTCAACGGCTGGTCGATCAGTTCCACATGGCTCGACTACGACAAGGACGGCTGCACCGATCTGTTTGTGGGCCGATACGTCAAGTTCGATCCCAAGTATCGGAATTTTTACGCGGCTGACAATTATCCAGGGCCGCTTGATTACGCCGGCGAAACCAACATGCTGTTCCACAACAATTGCAACGGAACATTTACCGACGTGTCAGACAAGTCAGGCATAAGCGCCTTCGTCGGCCGCACCATGGGCGTGACCGCTGCGGATTTTGATAATGATGGCTGGGACGATATCTACGTTGCCAACGATCGCACGGAGAACTTTCTGTTTCACAACAAGCACGACGGAACATTTGAAGAGATTGCCAACGACACCGGAACAGCATTCGGACAAAATGGCGAAGCGACTTCATCGATGGGACCCGTGTTTACGGATTTCGAAGGCCGAGGCGTTCTGGATCTCTGGGTGACGGACGGCCACTACAATCGCTTCCTGCACAATACCGGCAGCCAGGGCTTTGAAGATGGCGGCGCTTCGAACGGGATCTCCCAGGCGAACGCGCAGTATGTGAGTTGGGGAACCGGTGTCTACGATTTTGACAACGATGGCAATCCCGACATTCTGATCTTCCACGGCGGGTTGATTCATCTGATCCCGCAGGAACACACGCTTTTTCGCGGACTCGGCAAGGGCAACTTTGAAGATGTTTCAGAGCAAGCCGGCGACGTGCTGAGCGTTCGCACGGTGGCCCGTGGCGCATGCTTTGCGGATTACGACAACGACGGCAAAGTCGACGCGTTTCTCGTAAATCTTGGCGCGTCGGGCACGCTGCTGCACAATGTCTCCGCCGATACGGGCCACTGGATTGCCGTTAAGCTCGTGGGCTCAAAAAGCAATCGCGATGGCATTGGCGCCCGCTTGGAAGTGGCGGCCGGCAACAAGCGCTGGACTGCGGAACGCGTTGCAGCCACGGGCTATCTCTCTCAGGATGACGCACGCGTGCACTTTGGTCTCGGCGCGGTTGCGGCAGTCGACAAGATCACAATTCACTGGCCTGACGGGCGCGAACAGATTGTCGAGAAGCCGGCGCTCGATCACGTCATCACCGTAGAGGAGCCAAAGTGATCGTGCTTCTCTCCCATTACGGATGGCGACGCGTTTTTGCTGCCGCGTTGGCCGGAAGCGGCGCACTGCTGCTCGGTATTGTGTTGCCTATGGTGATTCGTCCGGCGCAGGCCGAGAGACGTTCCACAAACGAAGATTTTGTTAACTATGCGTCGCCGCTTGAACTGCTGTTCTCGCCGGATGGTTCAAGGCTGTACGTGTTATGCCAGCAAAGCCAACAAGTGCGCGTGCTTGATGCATCAAGCTTCGCGTTGATCAAGAACATTGCGGTGGGCGGCGTTCCCCGCGGCATCGCGCTCTCGTCCAAGGGCGACCGGCTCTACGTGACTAATTCGTGGGACGACACTGTCTCGGCAATCGACACCGGCGCCTTAGATGTTGTGGCGACCTGGCACGTCGGCGCGGAGCCTTCTGGCATTGTGGCCGACCCGAATGCGGCGCACCTCTTCGTGGCTAACCGCGTCTCCGATGATGTTGCTGTTTTGAATGCACAGACCGGTGAAGAAGAGAAGCGTCTTGCCGGGGGACGTGGCACCAGCTATCTGACGCTCGCGCCGGATGGCGGCAAAATATACGCCACTCACATTTACCCCAATCCATCGTCTCGCCGCACCGGACTCGAGAACCGCACCGCGCCGGAATCGGAGATTTCAGTAATTGACGCGAAACGCGCGACGGTGATGGATCGCATTCCGCTGCATTCTATCGCGGGAGTTTTTCACCTGGCATTTTCTCGTGACGGCCGCCTGGGCGTTGTTGTGGAGTACCACCCGAAGAATCTTGTGCCACTCGCGCATCTGGAACATGGCGGCGCGTTCGCCTACACAATCACGCTCTTCGGCACCATGGTCGGCAAGCCGGTCGAAGTGCCGCTCGACGAACTGGATCGCTATGCATCGCAGCCTTTCGGTGTGGCGATTTCTTACGATTCTTCGCGCATGTACATCACTTTGGGTGGATCGGATGCGGTGCTGGCCATCGATGTACGGCGCCTGCTCAACTTTGTGAATGCGCGTCCGCGTCCCGCATCGGGTTCTTACGCTGCTGATCTTTCCGCAAGTTCAAATTATGTGATCGCCCGCATTCCAGTGGGACATAATCCGCGTGGACTTGCGCTGAGCGCGGATGGACGCAGACTTCTGGTGGCCAACCGCCTGGATGACACGATCAGTGTTATCGACACCAACACGTTACGGGTCAGCGCGACCGTTGAGCTGAACAGACAAGAGCCCGTGAATGTATTGCGTCGCGGCGAGCAGACTTTTTATTCGGCGCATTATTCCTTCCAGGGCCAGATCGGCTGCTCAAGCTGCCATATCGACTCCACATTCGACGGACTAACCTGGGATCTTGAACCGGACGGATTTGGCGTTGATATCGTGGACAACCGGCTGCTTGAGGATCTGCGCGGCACCGAACCGTTTAAATGGAATGGCGGCAATCCGAATATTCCTACCGAATGCGGACCACGCACCGAGAAATATTTCTGGCGGTCAGAAAACTATGACGATCTCACGCTTTCGGATCTCACCGTTTACGTCCGCACCATGCGGCTTCGCCCGAACCGCTGGCGGTTGCCAAACGGCGAACTGACGGCAGCGCAAGAGCGAGGTAAGGCAATCTTCGAGCGCTCAGTTGACAGATTTGGGAAGCCGATCACGGTTGAGAATCAATGTTCGTACTGCCACAGCGGCCCCAAAGGCACAAGCCAAAAGTCGTTTGATGTGGGCACTAGAAAAGCGACCGACGAATCAGGCCTTTTTGACACGCCCCAACTGGCGAATGTGGCAATGACGGCGCCGTATCTGCATGATGGCTCGGCGCGCACCATGGAAGAGATTTGGACCATTTTCAACCCTGCAGACAAGCACGGCCGCACCAACGACCTTACCAAGGATGAGCTGAACGACCTGGTCGAATACCTGAGGACGCGATGATGAGAGGCGATAGGAAATTAGTTTGGATGATTGCGCTGCTGGCATCTACGGGCGCGATTTCATTGCCTGTTTTCGTCGTCGGACAAAAGGCCGCTACACCGGCAGTCGCAACAAAGGCACATACGGCATCCGCCGCGAAGCAGAATGAAGAGCTACCCAAGATGCCGCTATTTCGCTTTGACAATTTCACCACCGCGAATGGCTTGCCTGATAACCACGTCTACAGCGTGCTTGTTGACGGCGATCGCATCTGGGCAGGAACCGAAAACGGTTTGGCGGTCTACGAAAATCACGCGTGGAAGACCTACACAACGAAAGATGGACTGGCTCATCGCGCGGTGTTGTCATTGGCGCTGGATAAACGCACCGGCGATGTTTGGGCCGGCACCATGGGCGGATTGAGCCGCATCTCGGCGGGACGAATCGATACCTACACGCAAATGAATTCGGGCTTGAGCAACGACGTCGTTTACGGAGTGTCCGTCGAAGGCGAGAACGTGTGGGTGGCGACGGCCGCAGGCGCATGCCGATTGGATTTGCGCACCGGCCAATGGACGCTTTACAACGAGCGCAACACGCCGATGATCGAGATCTGGGTCTACGGAGTTTCAGCCACACCGACGAAGGTCTATTTCGGCGTGTGGGGCAGCGGAGTACTTGAGTACACGCAGGCCACAGGCCGCTGGGACAAATACGAAGACCCCGATGGCGAAACAGAGATGGTGCTCTTCAAAGACCAGGGACTGATTCACGAGATCGTCTCATCAGTTAGCTACGTTGACAACATTTTGTGGGCATCAACCTACTTCGGCGACAGCCGTTATGACGGCCGCTATTGGCACAACTTTCTTACCAAGGACAGCGGGCTGCCATCGAACTTTACCAACTCAGTAAAAGGCGTGGATGCAAATCGCGCTTGGTTCTGCACGGACAAGGGTCTGGCCTACTACGACGGCGCCAATTGGGCTGTTTACCGTCCCGCACTTGCTGGCGGTAAACCTGAAATGACGGTGCGCGACGCGAAAGGCCATGTAACCCGCGTGGCAGTTAGCACCGCGCCGGCACATAACTACATTCTAGGAATCGATTTCCAGGGCGATGACATATGGGTTGCAACCGCCAAAGGACTTAGCCACGGATTTCGTCAACATTAAGAAGTTAAGTAATGAAAGGATTCTCTACCATGAGCGCATTTGCAGAAATTCTGGATACCATTTCACACGCACCGATCAGGAAACGCGCGGTCACTAACCACTCAATTCTGAACGAGGCGTTTGCGTATGCAAAGCCCAGTTCGTTTTCGCGTGGAATGCGAATTGACTTGAACGGCGTAACCATTTTGCTGATTTCGGGCACAGCCTCCATCGACGAGCAGGGAGTGAGTGTTCATGTGGGCGACTTCCGAGCGCAGATGAGGCGGACGCTGGTGAACATCACCGGCCTGCTTGAAAGCGAAGGATGCACCTGGCACGACATCGTTCGGACGACGTGCTACCTGCGCGACATTGAGCGCGATTACGATGCGTTTAACGAAGAGCGCACAGCGTTTTACAAAGAACAGGAACTCGATCCGCTGCCTGCCTCAACCGGAATTCAGGCGATTCTGTGCCGCCCCGAATTGCTGATTGAGATTGAAGCAATCGCGATGTTCCGTACGGAGAAGGCAACCGACAAGGAGTAGCTGAAATGCAAAAGCGACTCTTGCTGATTGCGGCTTGTTGGCTTGCTGTGGGCTTTGCATTGCGGGCCACTGGACAAGCTGCGCCTATACCCGCACATGCGAGCAAAAACCAAGACGCGCATGAATGCGAGTGTGGAGCGCATCCGCCGGGTCCGCCGCGGGACCGCACCGTAAAACCCTACGCAAACGAGCCTGATGATCTGCGCCCTTATTCCAAATTTGCCACGCCCTACGATTTGAACTACATATCTCCTAACATTTATCTGGGAGCAGGAAGAGATTTGCCGGAGCCGAAGAATCTGACTGAAGTGCGCATTGGCTTTTTCGGTCCAATTGAGCACAATCCCGATTCGTTGTTCGGACTTCGCATGTTGCATGGCGCGCAGTTGGCGCTGGAAGAAGCGAATGCGCGAGGTGGTTATGGCGGCAAGCCGTTCCGCCTGATGCTGCACAACGACTACGACAACTGGCAGGCGAACGCGGTCTACGGCGATGATCGACCGACCGATCCGCAGATATGGGGCTCTTCGTCCGATGAAGCCGTGAAGATGATCTACGACGATGAGGATTGGGCGATCTTTGGTTCCATCAGCTCAGAGTCAACGCACATTATTCTTCGCGTTGCGCTCAAGGCAGAGATTCCGATCGTCAATTCCGCTTCGACCGATCCGACGATTCCTGAAACATATATTCCCTGGTACTTTACCGATTTGCAGGATGATCGCGTTCAAAGCTACGTGGTCGCACGCCGCATTTTTACTGATCTTGGCCTGAAGCGTGTTGCCCTTTTACGCGTGAACAACCGTTACGGTCGCTTCGGCGTTGCAAAATTCCGTGATGCATCGCGGCGCCTTGGGCATCCGGTGGTGATTGAACAAAAATATTTGCCGGGCGATCAGGACTTTGCGCGCCAGTTGCAGGTCATTCAGGATTCGCGCGCGGACGCGGTGGTTCTCTGGGCGGACGAGATTCCTGCAGCCCGGATCTTGAAGCAGATGCGCGCGCTCGGCATGAAGCAGCGCGTGTTTGGTTCCTACCGCACGCTGGGGCCCGAGTTTCTTGGCGAAGCCGGCGCTGCTGCCGAAGGATTCGAAGCAGTGTTTCCGTACGACCCTTCGCGCAAGGATCCTCTCTGGCTCGATTTCAATCGCCGGTTCGAAGATCGTTTCCATGAGAAGCCGGAGCAGTTTGCTTCGCTCGCGTACGACGCGATGAATGCGCTGCTTGACTCTATCTGCAAAGCCGGTTTGAACCGCGCGCGCATTCACGACGCTTTGGCGGATATTGAAGAGTACGACGGCGTGACGGGACACATGATCATGGATCCGAACCAGAAGAATGTGGCGCCGACGTACCTTGCTACGGTGCACAACGGTGAGATCACGTACCGTCCGGCTTCGTTCGATAAAAAACCTGCTGCGGTGGCAAAGCCTTACGCGAGCATTGACGAGGAGCCGGTCGTTTTTGCCGGGCCACGTTCGGCAAGTTTACAAGCCGGTCCGGTGCGCGTTGTACTTTTTGGTCCACATGCAGCGTCGATTGCGCAGTCAGCTGAAATTGTGGCTGAATTCGGCGAACGTTCAGGGGCAAAGAAACAGTGGATTGTGCTGCCTGTCGACAGCGAACAGAACTGGGGAGCCGCATCGACGCAGTTGGTCCACGCGCTGATGGACGATCATGCAGTTGCGGTAGTGGCGCTCGATCGCAACTCAAGCCATCTTGCCGAACAGCTTGCGCTCAAGGCTTTTGTTCCGGTGCTGGCATTGAGCGACGACAAGACACTTACTTCGGTGAACGTGCCGTGGATCTTCCGGCTTCCGCAGGGGACCGGGACCGCGTCGGCATTGCACATCTTGAAAGAGGCTGTTGCCAAAGTTGGCGCCGATCCAGAGAAGGTGCGCGACCTGCTGGCATCGGGCAGGAGCCTTTCAGGAACGGCGTTTCTTTCCACGGGTGAGTTAGCC
>JADGNO010000144.1 GCA_017883405.1 Occallatibacter sp.
CGCGCCTCTACACCCGTCATGAAGGCGGCCTGCCGTCCCGTGCTCTCGGCAACGCCGTCCACGCTCTTCTAGAGGACTTCGCCCGCCTGCGAATTATGTACGATCCTGACGCCGCTCGCGCCGCGCTCCAGTCTCTTGAGCCCCGCATTACCGCGCAGATACGCCAGTCGGGAATAAGCCAGTCAGAGGCCGCCGTCATCGCAGCCCATGCACTTCAAATAGCGCTTAGCGCCACTCAAGATCCTGTTGGAGATTGGATCCTGTCGCCGCTCTTGGAAGCCGCAAGCGAAGGTCGCTGGGCCGGCGTGATCGAGGGCGTCCTCCGCACCGTCCAGGTCGATCGCATCTTCCGCGCTGGCCTCACGCCGATGTCCGAAGGTCAAGACGTCTGGTGGATCATCGACTACAAAACCGCGCACGTCGACAGCCTTGATCTTTTCTCAGGACTGCCGCAGTTGCGTGAACAATTCGCGCCGCAATTGAATCTCTACGCCGAAGTCCTCCGCAACCTGCACGGAGACGCCGCCCCTCTCCGCGCCGGCCTCTACTACCCGCGCATGCTCCAATTCGACTGGTGGGAAATCTAACTGCCTTTCGAAGAAGGCCCACATTCAGGCTGTCTCTGAAACACCCAGCCCAATTGATTGCATCAGCTTCAACGCATTGCTTGTCTGCACAATTCCCGGCTTCAGCTTGTAATCAAAAATCAGCGCGTTCCCTTCAAGCCGATCCTCGAAATGGCAATTGCACGCTTTCCCGCCCAGCCGCTCCGGAATCTCCGTCAATGCCAGATCATGCGTACTCACGATGCCGATCGCATGACGCGCCAACAGGCTGCGCAAAATAAACTGCGTTCCCACCAGGCGGTCATGCGAATTCGTTCCCGACAGCAACTCATCCATCAGGAACAAAACCGTAACCGGCCCTCGCGTCAGGTCCTCGATCAGCTTGATCCTGTGAATCTCCGCATAGAACTTTGACATCCCGCCACTCAGCGAATCCAGCACGCAGATTGAAGCAGCCACCGTCAGCGGCGAAAGCCGCAACCCTCGCGCCCGCACCGGCGCACCGCACTGCGCCAGCACCGCGTTCACCCCAATGCTGCGAATGAACGTGCTCTTGCCGGCCATGTTCGGCCCGCTCAGAATCATCAGCTGCATCTCATCGCCGAGCCGCACATCGTTTTCAACTGCCTTTCCCGCAGGCAACAGCGGATGCGCCAACCCGGTCGCATCAAACAGCGTCACACCCGCAACGAAATCAGGAAACACATACTCCGGATGCTCATACGCAAATCCCGACAGCGCGGTCAATGCTTCGATCTCGCCCACCGCCGCGAGCCATCCGCGAATCGCCGGGCCAAATTCCCGCTGCCAGCTCTCCGCAATGAAAACCAGTTGCGCGCTCCAGAACGTCACCAGGTCCAGCGGCCGTGCAAACAAGCTGTGCCGCGATTCAAGCAGGTCAACGATGCGCGCAAGTTTTCCAATCGCAGTGGAGGGAACCTTCCCGTCGCGCCGCAGCGCAGCCTGTAGTCCAGCCAGCTTAGGCGTCGAGAACTTTTCGCGCTCCACCAGCGCCAGCGTCTCCGCGAGCAAACGCAGATCGCCTGCTGCCTGTTCCAGCGACCCCGCTGCGCTCTCCAACCGCGCATGCAATAGGTGGGAGTACCCAAAATTCAGTACCGACATCAACAGCGCAAACACGGGGGTGCCCCACACTGCCCAGCAAACGATGCTCGCGACCCACGCCACCGCCAGCGCAGAGGTCACTACGCGCGTCGCCATTGAAGTGAGAACAGGCTGGCGCTCTCCCCACGATGAGAGTTCATCAGGATGCACACCCTTGCGCACCGTCTCTCCCGTAGACGACAACTCCTCACGAAATTTGAGTCGGCCTTGCAATTCGCCTATCGCCGTCTGCCGCGCAACAATCTCGCCCACCGGAGCAGCGGCTAGCAGCCATCGTGCCAGTGTCTCTTCGCCGCCCCGCGTGCGGGCCGTGGAAAGATACTGAAATAGCGAAGCGTTCCCAAACAAATCCAGATCGCGCGCATACGGATGCGCAGCATCGAGAAACCGATCTCCGCTTTCGCCGCTTCCCGCCCATCGATCGTTCAGCCTTGCCAGTCCCCGCTCATAAAACTGAATGGCTCTGCGTCGATACGCGATCGAGCCCAGCAGCCGCTCCTGCATCACCGCGAGCACCACGAACCCCGCCACCGGCGCCAGCAAAAAAATCAGGGCCGCGACGTGTCGCAACAGCAGCGCCGCTGCGATCAATGTTGCCGCGGCAAGCACAAGCTTCGCAACGCCGAGCACCCGCTCGCGGCGCTTTTCCCTTGCCTGCAGCCCATTCAGTTTTTCCAGTTGGTCGGCATACTCCGCAGCGGCAGGTTTTGCGCCGTCGTTCGCCGAATTGAGATCCATGCCGCGCTCCATCGTCTGCTCTACAGACTAACGCGCGCAGCTTCGACAGAAGATCTCGAAGGAGTATTCAGGTCAGATTAGCGCCGGCAAAATCAACCCGCTTTGGTCGTCTGCGTCGGCGGAGGCGGCTGCGTCTGCTGAGCTTGCTGAGCCTGCAGCTTGTTGGCCATCACGCTCTTGTGATGGCGAACGTCCGCGCCCTGAACCCAGAAAATCACATCCTCGGCAATGTTGGTAGCGTGATCGGCAACGCGCTCCAGGCTGCGGCTGATCATCAGCGCATTCAACGCCTGCGGCGCGCATTCGCTCTGCTCTTCCATCACCTTCGTCAGAGACTTGTAAGCGGCGCGATTCATCGCATCTACGGCATCATCCATCAGCAACACGGTGCGCGCCAACTCCGCATCTGCGTCGATAAATGCCTGCAGGCTTTTGCGCACCATGTCCGCAGCCAGCGTCGCCATGCGCGGAATGTCCACCGGCAGATCAATCGCCGCCATCTGCTCCATGCTGCGCACGCGGTCGCTGATGCTCTTAGCAGCGTCGCCCACGCGTTCCAGATCGGCATTGATCTTGATCACGCTCAAAATGAAGCGTAAATCAATGGCCATAGGCTGCTCCATTGCCAGCAGGTCCAGTGCGGACTGGTCAATGTCGCGTTCCATGCGATTGATCGCAACTTCGCTGCGGCTCACCAGGTCGCAGATCGACAGATCGCGCACGCGGTAAGCCTCAATCGCGCGTTGAATCGCCTGCTCGGCCAGTCCGGCCATCACCAGCAGGTTCTCCTTCAAATCGTCGAGGCTTTGTTGAAAGCGTATGCGTGTCATCCGAACCTGCCTGTGATGTAATCTTCCGTGCGCTTATCACTGGGGTTGGTAAATATTTTGTGCGTAGAGTCGAACTCAACCATACGCCCGTTCAGGAAGAATCCTGTCTTCTCTGCCACGCGTGCGGCCTGTTGCATGTTGTGGGTCACAATCACGATAGTGTACTGCGATTTCAGCTCAAAGATAAGATCTTCAATCTTCGACGTTGACACCGGATCAAGCGCCGAGGCCGGCTCATCCATCAGCAGCACCTCCGGGTCCACGGCCAGAGCGCGCGCAATGCACAACCGCTGCTGCTGACCACCCGAGAGGCTGGCGCCCGATTTCTTTTTCAGATCGTCCTTCACTTCTTCCCACAACGCAGAATTTTTCAACGATCTTTCGACAATCTCATCCAGTACGCGCCGGTTGGTGTAGCCATTCAGCTTCAATCCCGAAGCCACATTGTCATAAATTGACATCGTAGGAAAAGGATTGGGCCGCTGAAATACCATGCCTACGCGCCGCCTGATCTGCACCGGCTTCGCGTCTTCATAGATATCCAAATCGCCAATGCGCACCGTCCCCGTAACGCGCGCAATGGGATTGGTTTCGTGCATCCGATTCAGGCAGCGCACAAAGGTGCTCTTGCCACAGCCCGATGGTCCAATCAGGGCCGTCGCCTGGTTGGCCGGTATGTGCAAATTGATATCCTGCAGCGTGTGATTCGTTCCGTACCACGCATTCAGGTTGATGACCTCGATGCCGACGCCCACCTAGCTTGCCCCTTTCAAAACGCCCCGGCTGGTCACGTATCTCACCAGCGCAACCGCCGCAACGATGAGCACGATCAACACCAGTGCCCCTGCCCACGCCAGCCGGTGCTGATCGTCGTACGGAGAGATGGCATACACATAAATCTGCAAGGGTAAAGCTGCGATCGGCTCATTCAGGCTGGTGCTCCAGAACTGGTTGCCCAAGGCCGTGAAAAGCAGCGGAGCGGTTTCTCCCGCCACGCGCGCAAACGCCAGCATGCAACCCGTAATGATCCCGGGCGACGCTGTTTTGACCGTGATCGACAGCACCGAACGCCAGTTCGGCACTCCCAGCGCCAATGCTGCTTCGCGCACCGCATTCGGCACCATCAGCAACATCTCTTCCGTTGTCCGGCACACTGTCGGAATCATCATGATGCCCAGCGCCACACCGCCTGAGAATGCCGAGAAGTGTCCGGTAAAGGGTAAGAAGCTCTTTTGCGGACTTACGATCAGCGCATACGCGGCGACCCCCATCACGATGGATGGAACTCCATTGAGCACGTCGGCGGTAAATCGTATGGCGTTAGCCAGTTTTGTGCCGCGCCCAAACTCCGCTAGAAAGATCCCTCCACCGATGCCGATGGGAATGCCGATTGCACTGCTCACGGCCAGCAGGACAGCCGAGCCGACAATCGCATTCGCCATCCCACCGCCGGATTCGCCCTCGGGTTTGGGAATCTTCGTAAAAAAGTCAAGGCTCAACGAGCTGGCGCCCTTGTAAATCAAATAAACAAAGATAGCCACCAGCGGCGCCACCACCAGAACGGTCGACAGTACCGCCAATCCGGTAGCCGCACCATCTGTCAGCGTCCGTATTCGCGACCACACTTTGCGTTCAGACCGCACGTTTTGCTCTCTCCTTGAAGTGCCGCTTATTGCCAGCTCTCACTCACTGCACCCGCGCAGGCGCCCCGCGCGTAACCGCCCACACCAGCAACCGCGCCGCGGCATTCACAATAATGGTGACAAAAAACAGTGCCAGACCTATCTCGGTCAATGCGCTTCTATGCAGATCGTTCGAAGCCTCGGCATATTCATTCGCTATCACCGAGGCCATTGTGGTGCCATTCGCGAGCAGCGAACGGTAGATCCCGGGACTGTTGCCGATCACCATGGTTACTGCCATGGTTTCGCCCAGCGCTCTTCCCAGGCCCAGAATGATCGCGCCCACAATGCCGATCCGCGCATTGCGTATAACGCTGATCCAGATCATCTCCCAGCGGGTCGCGCCCAAAGCCAGCGCGGCCTCGCGCTGCGAATTCGGCACCGCGGTCATTACCTCTCGAGTAAGAGAGGAAATGATGGGCAGAATCATGATCGCCAAAATCACGCCGGCCGCGAAATACCCCAGTCCCGATGGATTGTCATCGCCGAAAAACCCCGTCCACCCAAACAGCTTGATCAGCATCGGGTTCACATACTCACGCAGCAGGGGTACCAGCACAAATACCGCCCACAATCCGTAGATCACGCTTGGAATCGCCGCCAGAAGCTCAGTGATGAAGGCCAGGGGCCCGCGCAATACGGGTGGACACATCTCGGTGAGAAAAACAGCTAAACCCACCGCCAGCGGCACCGCCATCAGCAGCCCAAGGAAGGACGAAACCAGCGTTCCATAGACGAATGGAAGCGCACTGAAATGCCCGTTTACCGGGTCCCAGTAGTTCGGCAGCTTGGTGTAGGAATCGATGACGGATTTGTAAAAAAAGTCGAAGCCGAATTGGTTCCACGAAAGGTTCGACCCCTTCACCAGTTCCGACGCGATCAGCACCACGATGGCGAAGATGCTGAGAGCACAAAGCACCATCAGCCACTCGAATCCCTTATCGGCCAACGCCGAGTTTCCTCGCGAAAGGAGGAACCCGCGAATTTCAGAAACCTCTGCGGGCTCCGTTGACTTCGGAGGCTTCCGAGCCGGAGGTCCGGGTTCAGGCTGGAACTGAGCTTGAGAAATTCGAATTTCTGGCACTTGTTCGATCACCTAGGTCAGGCTAACCGGCCAATGTGAACGGGAGGTTACAACACTGCAAAATCATATGCATACAGGCGCTAATAACGCGAATACCCAAAAACAAAGCAGACATTCAGGCTCGTCGTTCAGATTTCCCTGGTTCAAATCACATTTGGCCATTCCATAAGGGCGACGGCTCAACTTTTTCAGATAAGCTGATGGACTGGAATTCAATAGGCAAAAATTATGCGCGCAAAACTGACTATTCTCGCCCTCGCTGCCGCCACACTCGGCCTCCACGGCCAGACCATTCCCCAGCCCGACCCGCCCCACCGCGAATGGAAAGCCGCTTGGATCACCCACCCCGCGGCTCCCCTCCGCGACCCCATCGTCCTCCACTTCCGCCGCACTCTCGACCTTCCCGGTGTTACAGCCACTTACCCGGTCCGCGTTAGCGCCGACAACCGCTTTATTCTCTTCGTCAACGGCCAACGCGTCGGCGACGGACCCGCTCGCGGCGATTTGAACCATTGGCGCTATGAGCGCTTCGACCTGGCACCGCTCCTCAAGACCGGCCAGAATCTCATCACCGCCACGGTGTGGAATTGGGGCGTCTACGCTCCCGTTGCCCAGATGAGCGACCGC